>JABDHI010000019.1 GCA_013285655.1 Bacteroidota bacterium | reverse complement strand
TTTGGTAAAAAATATTTACTGTGGGAAGTTCCGTTCATTAACCCACCCGAAAATATGAATCAGCTTATTTTCGAAATGGCTACACGAGGTTACAAACCTGTATTGGCGCACGTTGAGCGATATGGCTTTTGGCAACAGAATTTCGAGAAATATGAAGAGCTTGCCGACCGGGGAGTGTTATTGCAAATGAATATTAACTCAGTTACAGGCCATTATTCTATACCTACACGTAAAGCGGCTCAATGGCTCATAGATAAAAACATGATAAGTTTTGTCGGTTCAGATTGTCATCATATTGGCCATATAGAATTAATAAAAAAGGCAATAACCGACAAACATTTCCAAAAATTGCTCGGGTCTGATAAATTGCTGAACAGGACACTGTAAAAATATCAGCTCTATTTTTATATTTGCACACTTCATGAAAAGAGCTACAGGAATATTACTTGCCTTTATTTTCCTTATTTACCTTGGCGGTATACAGGTATATTATTCTGTAAAAATGAACGCTGTAAAAAAACAATCTTCATATTTAACTGCCAGCCATAAAATACCTTTAGACAATACTGTACGACTTTCATTTAGCCCGAATCAATATAGCCAACTAAATTGGTCGGAGCGCAATAAAGAATTTATGTATAACGGAAGGCATTACGATATTATAAATATTGATTTTTATTCAGATGAAGTAACCCTAACATGCTATGATGACAGTAAGGAAACTGATCTTACAAAAATGTTCGACGGGTTTATGAATAAAATGTTTTCGCATAGCCAGTCATCAGACAACAGCACCAATGATCTGGCAAGTAAACTATGCAAAGAATATTTACCTAATATTTCTACTCCACAGTTATTCTTTTTTCATGTAACTACAACTATCAAAGCTGATTGTGTTTTGGTTAACCATCATGTACTGATAGCTGATGTATGGCGCCCGCCATCAATGGTTTAATAGCAAAGTAAAAAACTTTAATCACCTATGTAGCAATGGGGAGCTACATAGATACCTGCATTGCGTGGAATAAATTCCATCATGCATTTATGCTATTAACTTTTAATCTTTTTATTATGAATACAATAAGACGAATCATCACAGCTTCGGCTGCGTTAATTATATCACTACAACTGGCAAATGCTCAATACTCGATAAAGGGAACTGTAAAGGACAACGAAACCAATCAGGCCATACCAGGTGCCGTAGTATCTGTGCCTAATACAACCACGGCTACAAGTACCGATGCTCAGGGTATGTTTACTTTACAAAGTCAGAGCAACTTCGACAGTGTTAAAATATCTAGTGTAGGTTATACTACACAAACTGTTGCTGCCGACAAATCTCAGGCTATTAACATAACCCTCAAGGCTTCAAGCAACGCACTTAGCGAAGTACAGGTGTTAGGAATAAAAAAAGCAGAAACTGTTAACATTTTAACAGCCGATGACCTTAACCGCGGAAATGGATTGAGCCTCCAGGATGCATTAAATGATGTACCGGGAGTTGATATGCAAACCCGTACACCTTGGGGAGGTCAACGTATTACAATACGTGGATACATGCCTAATGTTGGTATGAGCCAGGACTTTAATGGATTGGGCTACAAACTATATATCAATAATATTCCTGTTACCGATGCTACCGGTTCAACTATTATGGATGATATAGATTTTTCGATGCTTGGCAAGGTAGAAGTATATAAAGGGCCTACACCTTTATATGGTAGCTACATTGCGGGTGCAGTAAATCTCTATACACCAGTTCCTGATAAAACAAGTATACAAGAACAAGTTATAGGAGGTAGTTTTGGCCTGTTCCGTTGGAACAACACTATTACTATTGCCGGAGACAATGCTGATGTATTTATAAACTATGGCCATCAAACTTATAATGGTGACTATCGTTTAAACAATAATTCGCTCAAGAATTTTGTAACTTTTGCTGGCGACTTCAGAACCAGTGCTAAGAACACCGTATCAACCTATTTCTCCTACAACAATTCCATTGAACATTTAGGCGGTGAAATAGATAGCTCCGCATTTTATGGACATGGCAGTTTAAATAATCCGTATTATGACAATAACAATTCACAAGTTGATATTGAGAGCTTCCGTTCAGGTGTTACTGATAAATTAGATATCAATAAACATTTTGGTTGCCAAACAACATTATTTGCAACAGCAAGTAAGCTCACCCAGCCATTTGCCCACGGTTTTAGTTTAAATAATACCAATACCCTTGGCGGACGTTCTGCCTTTACATTTGAGAATAAAGGTGATAAGCTGACAATATATGGAATATTAGGAGCATCGTTTGAGAAAACAAATCAAATAGCCGAAGGAGATTTCGTTCTTCCATTCATTGCTGAGCCTCCTTTTTATACCACAACACCTACCATCCCATCAGATGCAAATAATTATGCAATGAATTATGCAATCTTCACTAATTGGGATTTCAGGCTTCCTTCTAACATAACATTAACAATTGGTGGTAGTTTGAACTTTAATGAGTTTGGAGTACAGAACTTATTAGATGCTTCGGGAGTTTATTTGAATAATCCTACAAAAACACAGGTATTTAGTCCGGTATTTACTCCTAACGTATCATTAATAAAAGTGTTTAATGATAATGTTTCGGTTTATGCAAGCTTTAGCCAGGGTTACGCTCCTCCGTTATTGAGCGAAATAACCAATACCGCTGGTAAAGTTGATTCAACCTTAAAGCCGGAAAGTGCTAACCAATTTGAAATTGGAACAAAAGGAAGCCTTTGTAACCATAAACTTTCATACCAGTTAGCATTGTATGACTTAGATATAACTAACAGGTTAGTGCAAGAAACTGTTAATTCTATATCATCATATACAAATGCCGGAGAGCAAAGGAATCTTGGTGCAGAACTATTTTTATCCTATTCTGCAATTTACAATAAGGATGCCGCAATAACTTTACTCCGCCCATGGGTTAGCTATACCTATTCAGACGACAAGTATGTAACCTTTGTTACTTATACTGCCAACAAGACCACCGGTGGCGAAACTGTAAGTGGAACTTATTCTGGAAACAAAGCAGTAGGCGTTGCGCCCAATGTGTTTAATCTAGGTATTGATCTTGCTACTCAAATGGGTTTTTACCTTAACGTTAAGTATCAGTATGTAGATAAGGTGCCAATTACTTACAATAACAGTAATTCTGCCGAAGCATACTCACTGCTTGGCGGAAGGCTTGGATATAAGAAGCAATTAGGAGATCATCTCACGATGGATGCTTTTGTAGGCGCCGACAACCTGCTTAACAGCACATACTACACCTTCTTGTTCTATGGTCCGAATATAAATGGCCTGGCACAAACCGCTGATCATGGTTCAGGCGACGGATATATTTTACCTGCTCCCTATAAAGCAACTTTCTACGGAGGATTAACACTTAAGTACACATTCTAGTATTCTAACTAGTAATTCATTCAGGGAGAGCCCTTGCTCTCCCTGATGGATTAATAAAACAGGTTTTCTATGAAAAAATATATTCTCACACTAGCTTGTCTCAGCTTATTCTCAACCACTTTATTAGTCACTTCATGTGGCAGATTTGCAAACAAAGAGAGTGAAGCCCAGAAAAAGGATACGGTGCGTATTGTATGCGTATCTAAACAACTTACTGAAATACTATTTGCTTTGGGACAAGGAGATAAAATTGTAGGTATCGACCTTTCCAGCACGTACCCGGAAGAAACAAAAAAAATCACGACAGTTGGCTATCACCGCATGCTAAGTGCCGAAGGAATCATATCACTTAAACCAACTGCTGTGTTCTATAACGGCGGTGCTGATAATGCTATTGGACCTGACAACGTATTACCTCAACTAAAACAGGTAGGTGTAACTGTAGTACAATTCCGCAGTGCAGAAACAATAGACGATACAAAGTCATTGATACAAGATCTGGGCCGCTACTTCAATGCTAAAAGTAAAGCTGATTCATTATGCCTGAAAATAGACAATGACATGAAGCTGGTGACAGAGAAAAAGAAACAATACACGGATATACCAAGTGTAATGATAGTTCATTTCGGACGGGCTAATAATGTTTATTTTCCATTTGGACCATGGGGCGCAGCTAATTTTATGATTCAGCAAGCAGGAGGAATAAATGCAGTCGATACTACCAGCAAATTCAGAATGTTAAGCGCTGAAGTAGTTGCAAAATTTCAACCGCAAATAATTATCGCAACCGATTTTGGATTTGACAGACTTGGAGGATTGGATAAATTCAAAGAACTGCCCGGAATAGCATTATCACCAGCAGCTAAGGACAACCATATATATAGGTTTGAAGAACATGACCTGTTATACCTTGGCCCCCGCACAGGAGAAAACATATTAAAACTCATGGAACTTATCCACAAGAAATAATTTGAAATCAGGCAACATAAAATACAGTACGCTATATATTGGCTTAAGTGTTTTACTGCTTGTTACTGTATTATTTGCAATAAGGACGGGTGCGGTAAATATTACTTACCGGGAAATATTCATAAGCATGGGAAAAGCTCTTGGCTTAAATCCCAAAGGCAATATAGAACCAATACAGGAGGGCCTGTTTATGCAGATTCGTCTGCCACGCGTATTGCTTTGTGTTGTGATAGGCGCGGGCCTTTCTGTTTCGGGTGCACTTATGCAAGGCCTGTTTCGTAATCCCATAGTTGAGCCCGGATTAATCGGGACCTCATCAGGGGCAGCTTTTGGTGCAGCGCTTGTGTTTGTTATAGGTAAGAGCTTCTTTTCTCAGTATAGTACTTTATTGGGAACCATGATATTGCCTATATCAGCATTTGTATTTTCATTCATTGCAACTATGCTGGTTTATAAACTATCTTCTTCCTTTGGAAAAGTTACCGTAGCAGTTATGATATTAGTTGGTGTAGCAATAAATGCTATTGCTGCAAGTTGCACCGGTTTCTTATCCTACATAGCGCGCGACCCTCAGGCACGGTCAATTACATTCTGGAGCTTAGGAACTTTTTCCGGTGCCAACTGGGATTCCGTAATACTTGTCTATCTATTTACCATTCCTTCTATCCTTCTTGCCCTCAGGTATTCAAAAGCTCTGAATGCTTTATTACTGGGAGAATCGGAAGCAGGTTATTTAGGAATAGATACAGAGAAGCTCAAAACAAGAATTATAATAATCAATACGCTTATAGTTGCAATTGGTACCTCTGTAGTTGGGGTAATAGGTTTTGTTGGATTAATTGTACCGCATCTGCTCCGCATGGTAAAGGGATCAGATAATCGTTTTCTCATAATAGGTTCCGGTTTATTAGGGGCCATTATCATGAACGTAGCGGATGTGATTTCACGCTCTGTGCTAGCCCCGGCCGAACTACCCATAGGTATAGTTACTTCATTTGTAGGAGCACCCATTTTTATTTGGATACTATTGCACCAGAAAGGTGGCAAGGGAGGGTTTTATGCTTGAGTTAAAGAACATAAGTCATGCCATAGGCAAACATCAGATACTTGAAAATATCTCAGCGTCCTTTGAGCCTAATAAACTAGCAATGATCATTGGCCCTAACGGTTCAGGGAAATCAACATTGCTTAAAATTATAAGTAACGAGATAGCTAACTATACTGGCAGCGTATACTACAGCAATAAATTACTCACCAGGAAAGATAAATCTGATATTGCTAAAATACGGGCAGTGCTATCCCAAGAATCTGAACTCTCTTTTCCGCTCTCGGTTGAAGAGGTGGTAATGATGGGCAGGTACCCGCACTTTTCACTAAAGCCTACTTTAAAGGATATTTCTATATGCAACCAAGCATTAGAGAAAATGAAAATGTCGGCATTTAGTGACCGAAATTACCTGACACTCTCGGGTGGAGAAAAACAACGGGTACATTTTGCAAGGGTAATGGCGCAGATATGGGAACAACCTGAAGACAATAATAGGTATCTGCTATTAGATGAACCGATTGCTTCGCTTGACCTGAACTATCAGCATGAGTTTTTAAAAATAACCAAAGAAATTGCCCAACAGAATACAGTTACGATTGCTGTGATACATGATATAAACCTGGCTCTGCAATATGCCGATACTGTGTTGCTATTAAGGAACGGTAATATCATTGCCAATGGACCGCCTATAGAAGTAATTACTCCAGAGAACCTATTCAACCTTTACGGCCTGAGGTGCCGGGTGCTTAAAGACCCGCACTCATCATTCCAGCACTTTATAGTAGAATAGAACTAAGCCTTTTCAAGTAGATGTCCTGCAATACCTTCCTTAAGGGCGTAATGCGATAATTTCATTTTCTTGATTCCTAATCGAATCAGGACCGATTTTGTAAGCAGACCTGAATAGGCAAACATAGGTGCGCGCATTGATATCAATCCTTGTATCTGCAGGCGCTCTTCTAATGTCGATTTCATTAATTCGCTATATAGTTTATCAAACTCTTCCATTGAGAAATCATATCCGTTCTGTGGATTAGGTTCTCCACCTGTACGCGATAAGATAATTTGTGCAAAGCTCTCAAATGAACCTGAAGAGCCGATCAATTCAACGGGAGAATGCTCCTTAGCTGCTTCAATAAGCTCAACAATCATATCAGCAATGTACTTACCTACCTCACGCTGGTTCTCCATTAACCGGTCCGACTGGTTAAACATTTCATACAAGCGGGTAACACCAAGCGGGTAACTTTTCTTCCAGAAAACAGTATCGCTATTTGTAATAATAAACTCGGTGCTTCCACCACCAATATCCATTATAAGCGATACATGCTCGCCTAATACCGATGCATGCTTTACGCCTTCGTATATCCATTTAGCTTCGTCTTCACCCGATAGTATATGTATGTCTATACCTGCTTCTTTCTTTACTTTCTCCGAAAATTCTTTCTGGTTTCCTGCATCGCGCACTGCCGAAGTAGCAAAGGCATATACATCTTTTATATTATGCTCGGCTATGGTTTTGTTGTGGAGGTGTAAAGCATTTACTGCTCTTTCCGTTGCTTCATCAGTTATATGGCCTTTGTGTATTCCTCCCTTGCCAATTTCAACCGGCAATTCTTTCGAATAAATAAAATTAGGTTTACCATCCTTACCTTTTTCTGCTATAAGCAGGTTAAAGGTGTTGGTGCCCATGTCAATAATAGCTATGTGCTGCATAAAAGTCAAAGGGTCTATGACCCCATTTTGGGTTTCCACGGAACTTCAGTAGCCTGAAGGTCCTTGGTGAGCTTGCGGGCCAACATAAACAGATAGTCAGATAAGCGGTTAAGATATTTTATAACCAACTCATCTACCTGTTCATTTTCCGCCAGGTGAATAACCCTGCGTTCGGCCCTGCGGCAAACGCAACGTGTAATATGGCAATACGAAATTGTTTGATGCCCACCGGGCAATACAAAGTTCTTCATGGGCGGCAATTCCGCATCCATGGTATCTATTTCTTTTTCAAATACCACAATATCATCTTCACTTAAATGTGGTATTTTAACTTTCGATTTTACAGGATCTGATGCCAGAGATGAACCCATGGTAAATAACCTGTCCTGTATATCAACCAAAATTGTTTTGGTATGTTCATCACTTACTGAATCACGCAGTAAGCCTATCCATGAATTCAACTCATCAACTGTACCATAGGCCTCAATACGAATATGGTGCTTAGGTACACGCGTTCCGCCTAAAAGAGATGTTTGTCCCTTATCACCGGTCTTTGTATATATCTTAAGCGACATGTTTTATTTTTTCTTCTTACTAAAAAAAAGTTCTTTTAACTCAGGTGCATCATCCGGATCTATTTTACCTGAGAGCAAAAGACTAAGTTGTCTTCTTTGCAAAGCAGTAGCATATCTTTCCTTCTCAAGTTCGGTTTCAGGTGTTAGTTGAGGTATTTCAATAGGTTTGCCAACCTGGTCAACAGCAACGAATACGTATGTTGCGTCGTTCGATTTTATTCTTTCGCCTGTAAACCCTGTTTCAACAGTCACATCTAAAAACACTTCCATTGATGTATTAAAGGCACGTGATACTTTAGCTTCAATTGTTACATAATCGCCAAGGCGTATAGCACGTTCAAAAGAAACGTGATTAACAGAAGCAGTTACCACCACACGTTGAGAGTGACGATGAGCTGCAATAGCAGCAGTAATATCCATCCAATGCAATAAGCGACCTCCCATTAAATTACCAAGCAAATTTGTTTCATTTGGTAATACTAAGTGTGTTGATATGGCGTAGCTTTCTTTGGGTGTCTTGCTTTTCATAAAGGGATATTTATTGCAACACAAATATAGCTTAAATAAGCCCCTCTCTATACAGAAGCTTATCCTATTGAAAAACAATAAATTACGCTGTTATTTAACGGGCTTGAGAATATATATCTGGCTCGAGAAAGTTTTGCCGGTTTTGGCTGCCTGGTTGTTCGATGCCCAACCATGTATCGCTGCCCTGCCATAACTGGTATTGCCGCCTTTATACTTTTCACTTAGCATACATATATAATAGGCATCTAATGGCATTGGAAGCACTTCTTTCAGTGTGAACCCTTGCTTTTCGAAGAATGTTTTTACATCAGCTGGTGTGAAATGCCAAATATGGCGCGGCACATCATATGCTGCCCAAAATTGTTTGTAGAATTGTGCATCGGCAGAACTACAATTTGGTAGAGCTACTACAAATGTACCGTCCGCTTTTAGCATCCTTTTTACCTGTTTAGCAGTTTCTTCTAACTGGTAAACGTGTTCTAATACGTGCCATGCGCTTACAATATCAAATGCGTTATCATTTAGTTCATCCCACTTATTTACTTCATGAATGGTGAGCCCGTATTGTTTTGTTGCAAAAGCACGAGCCTCGGGCGACGGTTCAATACCTTCTACTTTCCAGCCATTTTCTTTACAGGTATTTAAAAACTCTCCTGTACCGCAACCCATATCGAGTAATGCGCCGTTTTGCTTTCCGCTTACTTGCTGTACTAATTTCAATTTGCGCTTCAGGGTAAACTTACGGGCAAACTGGTAAAGACTGTTAACTAATCCCCTCTTGGTATTCGAGTGTGATATATAATCTTCTGACTGGTAGTATTTACCTGCTTCAGCTTCTTCAGGCCTTGGGTTGGTAAACCTAAACCCACAGGTGCATTGTACAATCTTAAACTTATCCTTACTTACTGTGTAGTCTATGCATTCCACATAAGGTGTGAATGAGGTAGAATTACAAACGGGACAATTAGTAAGTGTTTCCATTAGGCAAGTTTAGAAGCAAGTAAACGAATCTCTACTGCAGGCGACATTTGTTCGTATAGTATACGATAGACCGCTTCGCAAATAGGCATATCTACTTTATGTTCCTGGTTAATGGTGTAAATGGTTTTAACTGCGTAAAAACCTTCAGCCACCATATTCATTTCTAATTGCGCATATTTTACTGAATAACCCTTACCCACCATACTACCTAAGGTACGGTTACGACTAAACTGCGAATATGCAGTAACAAGTAAGTCGCCTAAATAGGCAGATGCATTGGTATCTCTCTCAAGCGGACAAACCTTATCAATAAAGCGCTTTATTTCTTGTATTGCATTTGCTACCAGCACTGCCTGAAAGTTATCGCCGTATCCGAGGCCATGGCAAATGCCACTTGCTATTGCAAAAATATTTTTGAGTGCTGCTGAATATTCAATCCCCTGCATATCGGGCGATGTACCGGCTTTTATATAACGGCAGGTAAGCATTTCTGCCATCCATTCGGCCTCAGGAGTACTTGGGCAGCCAACAGTTAAATACGAAAGCTTTTCCATTGCCACCTCTTCAGCATGACATGGACCAGCTATTATACCAATAGAAGATAAGGGAACATCAAATTGTTCATTCAAATATCCGCTAACCATCATTTTTTTATCAGGCAGGGTTCCTTTAACAGCAGAGAAAATTGTTTTGTTCTTCAGGTCATCTTTTTTCAAGCTCGAAAATGCGTCACTCATAAATGCCGAAGGAACAGCCATTATCAGCCTATCTGCAGTAGCAACAGTTTCTTTAAGGCCGGTATGCATGGTAACCTTAGCAAGGTCAATCTCAATTTCGGTTAAATAAGTTGGGTTATGCTTATACTTTTTAATGTATTCAATATTCTCCGACTTTCTAACCCACCAATTAATGGCAAGATCATTGTTCGAAAGAATTTTAACCAAGGCAGTAGCCCAGCTACCTGCACCAAGTATAGCTATTTTATTACCCGCCATTATTTTTGCTTTGCAGGTTTGTCGTGCCTCTTCCGCAACATACGCGAGTATATTGAGATTTCTTTATCAAAGAGGAAACGCAACCAAAGCAAGGTCCATGAATTGTGGTATGCAATTTTGTTGTACCACTTGGCGCCCGCCTCACGCACCTTTGGCAAATTGTTCCAAGGTATAGAAGGGAAATCGTGGTGTTCGTTATGGTAACCTACGTTGAAGGCTACAATATTAAGGGGACCATAGTAACTGTGTGTTTCTTGTACATCATCGCTGGTTAAATAATGTTCTTGTACCCAACGAGCGCCCAATGGATGTAGCCCAACTGAAAAGAACATGGATGAAAACAAATAGATAAACGATTTCACACCAAAGAAATACCAAAAAGCAATATCAATACCTATAACCACAACCAGGTTAAGTGCAACCCATTGGTCGAATGGCTTAATATCTCTCATACGTGGTATGCGCAAGGTTTGAACAATAGGGTAAATTAATAACCATAATGCTTTACCAAAAAAGCTACTGTTAAACAGTTTTGCTTCCCATTCCGATGGAAGATCGGCATCATATTCAGGTATGCCCTGGTGTGCATGATGCTTTAAATGGTATCGTTGAAATGATACCGAGCTAGGAAAGAACATTACAGAGTTAGCCAAAATACCGGCCAACATATTTAGTTGCTTCTTTTGGAACAACAGGTTATGCGAACATTCGTGTACCATAACAAACAAGGCATGTACTAAAAAAGCGCCTACAAAATAGGCCAATACAAATACCAGCCACCAAGCGTGCTGCGCTGTGAAATAGGCTAAAAAGCCGTGTAATGAAATAAGCCCCAGTATGGCAAATATGGTATAAGGATTCCTGCCAATCAGGTTCCTTACTTCAGGATGTTCCTTTATTATTTCAATAGGACGAATAAAGTGTATATCCTTTTCTTGTGTATAGAAGAAGTCCGTCTTTTTACTCATAGTTTTAAAATGACTGCAAAGATACGCTTTATAAAAAAACAACGTTTTTCACTACCTTAAAATGAGATTTATCAGTTTTTAGGGCTTTTTTTGATAGATCAGTGAACTCTAATTTAGTTTGATTTAATCACTATTTCAAACCTCGTATTTTTTCTCCTTGCTTTCCATTGTTCCTGTTTAGGTAGTTTCCCAATTTGATCTTCAGGGACAATCTGATTTTTGTTGCCATATCCTACCGCAATTATTCTATTCCCGGAAATTCCTTTACTAATAAGTATTTGTTTCATACCGTCAGCATTTCCCTGACTTCTAAATTCTTTCATTTTAGAGCCAAATAAATCATTATACGAGGCGATTTCGATTTTGATTGTTGGATGTCCTCTCAAAAAATCTATTAGAGTGTCATAAACAAAATGATTGTCATTCGTTTCATAGCACGGCTCAACTGTGCATGGACCATCGAGTGTATAAGTAATATTAATTGTTCTCCTGCTATTTATTTTTAAAGTGGAATCATTCCAGTTAAAACTACTGTCAGATTTTGATTGTTGGCCAAACGCTGCAACTGCAAATACAATTGATGCAGTTATACTCAAAATAGTTTTCATATCTATTAGTCTAATTAGTCTAAAATCCTATCCCAATCCTAATGCCTTGCCCTACTCTAGCATTTTGAGCAAACGAAACGGCATAATCTATACGGAAAGCCTGGAATTTCTGCAGGCCGACAAATAGTTCTGCATATTCGGGCATGGTTGTAGTACGCATATAATTGGCTCCCAATACTTCATCGAGCTTTAGTTTACGTAGCAAAGGCACTTTATTCAGAATGAAGCCCTCAAAATGATGCTCCAAGTGGCCTTCAATAAATGGGCTGGTGGTACTGTACTTATAATAATCTAACAAGTGGAATTCTTCGAGACTGAAAGAAGAGAAGATGATCTGGTCGCCATAAAAGTGGTAATAGTCCATAAAATAAACCTCTTTTTGTGAAAAGAATTTTCCTGCCGATAGGCTATACTTGGTCTTGCCCAATAGCTTTAAATTAAACTTGCCTGATAAGGTTGCTTTGCCAAAATCATAATTCGCATCAAGGCTGTTTGGGTTACTGATAGCTTTCTTATAATCAAATATCAGTTGAGGATATTTAGTATCTGAAATTATTTTCTCGTGTGGCAGCGTATAATATTCCTGCCCGAAACTTATTTTAAGCTGTGCTGAAATAGTTAACGAATTGTTCCGCTTGAACGAAGCAGAATCGTTTTGGGAGTTTTGCGGATTGTTCGAGGTATATTCACGATTATCTACATTAAACATTTTATAACTAGTAGTATTTACTAGTGGACTCCGGTCGGCATACTCAGTTCCGGCAGTGAACATTAAGCCATTAACCAGTTCGCTGGTATAGCTGGCATGCACACTCGCCTTTTGGTAAAGCTTCATGTAGTTTTGGTCTTCGAGTAAGGTGTATAGTGTATTTAAAAAAGGAGTAATGGGATTTTGTCCGTTAAATTGAACTGGCATTATGCCGCCACCTATTCTTATGAATGCTAGCTTCTCAGGGTTGAATGCATACGTCATACTAGCTTCTCCGTAAGCTCTTTCATTCGAAAATCCGTAACCACCCGATGCTACTATCGATAATCTCTTATTGTTTTCATATTCTTTAGTGTAACCAATCCTGAGTCCGCCATTAAGGCCTTGCACCGTATTAAAACCAATGGTTTGTATAATTGGGCCTATAAAAAAGGTTTGCTTGTGGTATCGGTTATTATATCTATAGCCCAAATAAATATTAGAGAATTTAAATTTATTTCGTCGTGCATCAATCGAGTCTAGATACTCTTTTGTTTCATGCTTGGCATGGATACTGTCTCTCCTGACATAGTCTTTACTTTCTTCCTTGGTAAGCGGTACAGGGCGCGTTTGGTCCCAATAGGTTGAATCTTTTTTATTGGCATTATCATCTATCTTCAATACTTCGCCATTAAAAAAGTTCTTGGGGAAGTTAGGGTTGATGTTGTAGTTTTTATTGATAGATACATAGGTACCGTTACCCTGTATGCCCAATATGTTAAATACAAATCGATACTTGTTCGAAAACATCATCCATACATCGGGCGTAACAGGCAGATAAGATTGGCTGATGTAAATAGTGTCTAAGAAATTTATCTGAGCATCCTTTATCAAGTACATATCGGTGCTGTGTATGCGCCAGCTATCCTCTTGTATATAAATATAACCTCGAAAAACAGGGTCGAACTGGCGTTTAGGAATAACCTGGATCTTATCTATCACTTTGCCATTCTCAACAAACGAACCGGCCAAATGGTATTTATAAAAGAACATGGCATTACTTGCAATGGGCGATATAAGCCCACGCTGGCTCAGTACATCTATCTGGATATTGTTCTTATAAAAATCAATCAGCATATCCGACGCTTGGTTATAACTAAAGGCTTGGCTATTGCCACTCACCTTTGATGATATCATCTCTTCGCGTATTTTATCAGTCTGCTTAAAGTTGAACTTCGAAACAGATTCTGACAAATAAATAATACCCGAAGTTGAATCAAGCTCTCTGAAATGTATTTCTCTGCCCAATATTTTATCCGGATGTTTGGTGATGCGCTGTAAGCCTTTTATATATACGTCACACGAATATGCATCTACTTGTTCCTGGTAAAATTTCCGTTTTTCAATAGCGTGGCGCATAATTCCATATGCCGGGTCTTCGGCGTTACCATTAACAGTCACCTCGTTAATCTTTATTCCCTCTGCTTGCAATTGCACATTGCGGGTAACATTTGTCAGGCTTATCTCTACATTTTCACGATGCAAGGTGTATCCTATTAGCTGATAATCTATAGTATAGCTGCCGGGTTTTAAGTCGATAGAGTAAATACCATCTACGTTGGCTGTGGTGCCGTTTGTGGTGCCATCGATATAAACTACTACAAATGGAAGAGCTTGGCCATTTTCGTCGGTTACTTTACCTGTAAGCAAAGTTGCGCGTGCATTATACCCCAGAAGAAACAAAAAACATACAAAAATCGGCTTTATAAACCTCATACCCATATTAGCATTTGACCATTTAACGAAAATAAGAAAAGTTTATTCTATTTTTATAGTATGAAAGCTATCCACCATAATATTTATACGCTTCTGGTTATTCTGGCATGCGCTTCAACTGCCTTTGCGCAATGTAACACTTCTAAAGATTATCTCGAGGGACATTATGATTCGACCAGCGCCGATTTCAGTAAGGAAATCTATACTCCTTCGTCTAATGAATTTAAGAATGCCCGTAATGTGCTTAGCAATTTCAAAACGTTCAATTGCGGTCCAATTTGGACCGATAACGATGGGCAAGAAGGGGTACTTGGCCTTGATTATTGGCGAATAGAGGTAAAAATTATTGATGCTGATAAAGATAAGAGTGATCCCTACCTCTATCATATAAGTGGAGCAACTAAGTACAAAGATTCTCCTATAAATTTCTCTGGCACTATAAAAATGATCGCCGCCTATATGAATACTTCTGACCCGACAGAAATAGACTCGACGGTACATGGCACTATTTATGCAGAGTATAACTTTCAACAGGATGCCAACAAGTCGAACAGCGGAGTTTTTAAGGGAATTGAGACAACCGATTTTATGACCGATGTAAAGCATAGTCAACTAATACCTGATTCAACAAATATTGGCGATGACGATTTTGCAGATGACACTTTTGTGGGAACCTGGGAGAAATATCATTCATCAAAGGCACTGAAATGTATCTTCGGAATAGGCCGTCTTCCTTTCACATTCGACTTCGACCAAGGAGATGGCGATATGTCACCCAGTGAAAGGTATAAGAAAAATGGCTGGCAAACCTACCCTGATGACACATGGATAAATGCACCGTCAGGCACGGTTCCGGTTAAGTGGTGGGTGAAATAACCCTACGCTTTATTTTGCAGCTTCAGGAAGTGCGGAAGTCTTTTTAACCTTCGACTGGCTTTCGATGCTATTAATTGCATTAATAGTTTTGAATACCGAATCAGGGGTTACTGAAATACTGTCGATACCTTCTTCAACCAAAAATTTCGCAAAGTCAGGGAAATCAGAAGGGCCTTGGCCGCAGATACCCACTTTTACTTTTGCCTTTTTAGCCGATTTAATAAGCATGCTTATCATGGCTTTAACTGCCGAGTTACGTTCATCATACAAATGTGCCACCAATGAAGAATCCCGATCTAGGCCAAGAGTTAATTGGGTAAGGTCGTTAGAGCCTATAGAGAAACCATCGATGTGCTTTGCAAACTCAGCAGCCATAATAATGTTCGAAGGAATTTCAGCCATCAGGTAAACTTCAAGACCTTCTTTACCTCTAACCAATCCATATTCCGACATTACCTCCTGCACTTTCAATAACTCTTCTACTGTGCGGCAAAAAGGAACCATAACCACTACGTTCTTTAATCCCATTTTCTCACGTACTCTACGTATAGCCTTACATTCTAATCCAAATGCTTCCTTGTAATCTTTCGAATAGTAACGTGATGCACCTCTCCAACCAATCATTGGGTTCTCTTCATCCGGTTCAAAATATTTGCCACCTAACAGGTTCTTATATTCATTGCTCTTAAAGTCAGAAAAACGAACAATTACTTTATTTGGATAAAAAGCGCTGGCAATTTTTGCAATACCGTACGACAGCTTCTTCACGAAGAAAGTTTCTTCGTTTTCGTATCCAACAATTAGCTGGTTTATTTTTGCCGTAAGTTCTTTATCGTTTAGTTGATGGTGGCGCAATAAAGCCAAAGGATGCGCCTGTATATAATTATTAATAATGAACTCTTCTCGCGCTAAGCCAACACCTTTATTCGGAATATGCGAGAATTGGAACGCCATATCCGGTGATGCTACATTCAACATTATAGGCGTTTTTGTCTTAGGGAAATCGGCAACATTAATTTCAATCTTTCTGTATTCGATGTTACCGCTATAAACAATTCCGGTATCACCTTCTCCGCAAGATACTGTTACATATTGATCATCTGCTAATATTTCAGTCGCGTTGCGCGAACCTACTATTGCAGGCACTCCCATTTCGCGGGCAACAATAGCCGCATGGCAAGTTCTTCCACCTTTATTAGTAATAATAGCGGCAGCCTTTTTCATGATAGGCTCCCAATCAGGGTCCGTCATATCGGTAACCAAAATATCACCTGCCATAAAATCATTTCCATCCAGTCCGCCTGCACGGCCGTCTAACGAATACATGATCTTTACCTTTCCATTAGCTATCTTATCTCCTACCGCAATGCCTTTTAACAATACTTTATCACCACGGTTCTCATCGTCCATTTTATATTCGGTGAGCTTGCCGTTATCTTTTTGCGAGTGTATCGTTTCCGGCCTTGCCTGAACAATAAACAGTTCATTTGATAAACCATCAACGGCCCATTCCACATCCATCGGGCACCATTTGCCTTTCAGCTTTGTATAATATTTTTCAATGCTAGCAACCCATTCCGCTAATTGCAATGCACGCTCATCTGTAATGCAAAAATTCTGCTGCGCTTGTTTATCAATAGGTATGATCTTTACACGTTCATCCGGGTCATCACCATACACCATCTTTTTATCCTTCACGCCCATCTTCTTTTCTATAATAGGCGAATGCACACCGTCAAGCGTTGGCTTAAATACTATGTATTCATCAGGCGACACAGAGCCCTGTACGATCATTTCGCCCAACCCATATGAACCGTTTATAACAACCACATCTTTAAATCCACTTTCAGTATCTAACGAGAATGCAACGCCCGAAGCCGCTAAGTCAGAACGAACCATCTTTTGAACGCAAACCGATAAACCCACCAGGAAATGGTCGTAACCAAAATTCTGGCGGTAGCTAATTGCCCTATCTGTAAACAGTGATGCAAAACAGTTACGCACCGAATTAACTAGTGATTCAGAACCACGAACGTTAAGATATGTTTCTTGTTGACCCGCAAACGATGCATCCGGAAGATCTTCAGCAGTAGCTGATGAACGCACTGCTACGTCGGTAATCTCCTGACTATATTTAGATGATAATTTAGTATACGCTTCTAGTATTTGGCTTTCAATTTCATCCGGGAATTTGCCATTCTTAATAAGCTGGCGCACTTGCAATCCGCCCCTACGGAGTGATTCGATATTATTCAGGTCAATTCTGTTAATGATCTCTTTTATAATATCATCAAGCTTATTAAACTCAATAAATTTATGGTAAGCCGCTACGGTAACCACAAAACCACCGGGTATATTTATACCCAACTCGGTAAGGTTTTGAAGCATTTCGCCTAATGAGGCATTTTTGCCCCCTACAATAGGCACATCTCCATGTCCAACTTCTTCAAGTTTAAGGATGTAATTTGCTGTTTTCATGATGGTTTTTAGCGAAAAATTTGGTTACGCCAAAATTATGAAAACGCCTCTGTATGAAGCAGAAAAACTTGTCAACAAAGGAATAACAAAATGACCTTACTCTAGAACTTCTCAGGCCTCATTTGAGGGAAGAAAAGCACATCTTGTATCGATGGAGAATTGGTCATAAGCATAGTTAGCCTATCAATACCAATACCCACACCCGATGTTGGAGGCATACCATATTCTATAGCACGCAAAAAGTCGTAGTCCATAGCCATAGCCTCATCATCACCACGCTCTGCCAATTTCAACTGGTCTTCGAAACGTGCGCGCTGGTCAATAGGGTCGTTCAACTCACTATATGCGTTGCACAATTCTTTGCCGTTAATAAAGAGCTCAAAGCGCTCAACCAAGCCGGGTTTTGAACGGTGCTTCTTACACAACGGAGACATTTCAACCGGATAATCCATAATAAATGTAGGCTGTATGTAATGGTGTTGTGCTTTTGCAGAAAATATTTCATCGATCAGTTTGCCTTTACCCATTGATGGTGCTACATCAATATTCAAATCGCGGCAGGTCTTTCTCAATTCTTCTTCGTTCATGTTCGATACATCAACACCGGCGTGTTCTTTAATAGCATCAAAAAGACATACACGTTTAAATGGCCTGTGGAAATCGAGTGTATTTTCTCCGGCAGCAACCTTGGTAGTATTGTAAAGATCCATGGCAATTTTCTCCAGCATCTCTTCTACCAGAGCCATCATCCATTCATAGTCTTTATAGGCCACATACAATTCCATTTGAGTAAACTCAGGGTTGTGGGTCCTGTCCATACCTTCGTTACGGAAGTCTTTTGCAAATTCAAAAACTGCATCAAAACCACCAACAATAAGGCGTTTTAAATAAAGTTCGTTAGCAATACGCAGGTACAAGGGAATATCTAATGCATTATGATGTGTAACAAAAGGCCTTGCTGCTGCGCCACCCGGGATGGATTGCAGAATAGGGGTCTCCACTTCCAAATATCCTCTATCGCTTAAAAAATTACGCATCGAACTTATGATGATAGTACGTTGCACAAAAGTGTTTCTAACCTCAGGGTTAATTATCAAATCAACGTAACGCTGGCGGTAACGCAACTCAGGGTCGGTTACTTCGTCATGGGCTTTACCTTCGCTATCAACTTTAACAACCGGTAATGGTTTTAACGACTTAGTAAGTAATGTAAATGAAGTAACATGTATAGAAATAGTACCGGTGTTAGTTGTAAATACATACCCTTTCACACCTACTATATCTCCAATATCAATTAGCTTTTTAAATACTGAGTTGAACAAGGTCTTGTCTTCACCCGGGCATATCTCATCACGTTTCACATAAATCTGTATACGGCCACGGCCATCTTGTATTTCAGCAAAGGCAGCATTACCCATTTGGCGGAGACTCATAATACGGCCTGCAATGCTGATGTTCTTATAGTTCAGTTTATCGCGCTCGTAGTTTTCGAGTATATCGGCAGAATTTGCATTTACTTCGAATAAAGCAGCCGGGTATGGCTCTATTCCGAGTTTTTTTATCTCTTCTAGCTTGTTACGTCTTACCTGTTCTTGTTCTGATAATTCCATGGGTGAAAAAAAAATTGATTTTCAAATATAAAATCTTTTATTCACATTAACCCTAAAGCAGTATTTGCTTTAAGCTAATAAGGATGATGGCAACGGCAACTAATATCATAGTTGTTTTCACCGGCAATCGCTTGGCTAAATAAGGCCCTATTGGTGAACCTGCGAGCCCGCCTACTACTAACCACGCCACTATATACCAGTTGGTAAATCCAATAAGCGCAATAAGCGTAATAGAACTTACCAAGGCCACAAAAAACCTTGATAAAATTACTGAGCCTATTGTGTAACGGGCATTTCTTCCGCCGGCAATAAGCGTAGATGATACTATAGTGCTCCACCCGCCACCGCCAATAGAGTCGAGGAAACCTGCAACAAGCCCTAATGGATAGAGATGTTTTATTTTTTTACCAACATTAATTTTTCTGAACGCACGGTAAAGTATAATTACTCCCAGCAGCAGTATATAGACGGATATTAACGGCTTAATTATATGTACGTAATCTTTCAGCAGGAACAATACACACGCCCCTGTTATCGCGCCTATTATGCCTGGTATTAAAAGCGAACGGAAAAGTTTATTATTTACATTGCCGGCTTTGTAATGCATAAGCCCTGTTGCACCGGCTGTAAACACTTCTAAAATATGCATGATGATAACTGTAAAAGCGGGAGCAATGCCAGACGCCAGTAATAAGCTAGTGGTAGTAACACCATACGCCATACCAATAGTTCCGTTTATTACTTCGGCCACAAATCCAATTCCTATATATATCCACTTAGGGTCATGGCCTTCGGCTGCAAGCGGGGCATAATGGTTCCCCATGTAGATTGCAATGCCAAGTAAGGCTATTAAAAATGCGTATACCAGTAGCCCCTGTTTTTTGATAATATCTGATTTTGTGCCTCAAAGATAGGGAACGGGCATTTTAACACAGTGTAAATAAGACAGATATCATTCTTTTATAGATATTGGAAAACATGCCCACTTAACACATCTAATGCACTGGTAATGAACACCATTTGGAGGTTAGTATAATAAAGTATACCTTTGCACACTTAATAATCCATATACATGGCATTTATTGATATAGTTCTGGAGCCTCCAGGGTATGGCTGGCAAGATAAAGATGGTAATCTTATAAAGCCGACCACAGGTCAGATATTAAAAGAGTTTTTTTATCGTCAGAACATTTTCCGCACCAAAAAAAATTGGATGAATTTTTTGGGATGGTTCTGGGTAATATGCCTCACTCCTTTCCTTGTTGTTTTCTTTGCTAAATATTTCAGCTGGTGGCTTTGCCTCGCAGGCTTTGTATATAGCATGGTATTAATGGGTAGCCATGGTACTATATGGTATCACCGCTACGGTACACACAGGGCTTATAGTTTTAAAAACAAATTTTGGCGTTTTATAACCCAAAACCTGGTTATTAAAGTAATACCTGAAGAGATGTACATTGTATCGCATCACGTACACCATGCTAAGTCAGACCAACCGGGTGACCCGTACAATGCTAACTGCGGTTTTTTATATTGTTTCTTAGCCGACACCAACCACCAGAGCATTGCCAAAAACCTGAGCAAAGAAGACTACGACCGTATTAAAGTATTTATTGACCATACAGGAGTTACACCTAATACGTATGAGCAGTACCAAAAGTGGGGAACCATTGCACATCCTTTCCGCACCATAATGGCTACTTTACTTAACTGGGCATTTTGGTACACTACCTTTTATCTGATTGGCGGAAACGCATTGGCATGTGCCTTATTTGGCTGGTCGGTTGTATGGGCAGTGGGTGTACGTACATTTAATTTTGAAGGGCACGGCAAAGGCAAAGATAAGCGCGAGGAAGGTTATGATTTTTGCTGGGACGATATGTCAATAAACCAATACTGGCCGGGCTATGTAGCAGGAGAATGGCATAACAACCATCATCTTTTTCCTAACAGTGCGCGTTCTGGTTTCTTACCTCACCAAATTGATTTAGCCTGGTGTTATGTGTATTTGTTGAATTCAATTGGCGGGATAAAATCGTTCAATAACTCGAAACAGGTTTTTTACGAAAAGTATTACATGCCTTACCTTAAAGAAAAACAATCGGGCAAGAATCCTGTTAAGAAAGAAGCAAAGGTTGAGGTTGCTGAAGATTTAGCTTAAGCTTACTATCTACAATTAGAAACTATTTGCTCGACCTTAATTTCCTCCATGCATTTAAAATGCTTCTTAGGGCAGGCTCTGTAACCAATCTTTGAGCAAGGGCGGCAACCGAGTCCTTTGATTTCCATTATGTGAGAATTTGTACCCGACTTATAAGGATACATACCAAATTCAGGAATGGTATTGCCCCATAATGATATAATGTCCTTCTTAAATGCCGCAGCAATGTGCATTAAGCCGGTATCATTGGTAATTATCTTTTGTGCTTGCTTAACTAACGATGCAGATTGGTTAAGGGTATACTTTCCACATGCATTGTAAATATTGCGACCAATCGCAGATTCAATTCGTTGGGCCTTTTCGGCATCCTCTTTTCCACCTAACAGAACAATAGGGCTATTGAGGAGTTTGCAGGTCTCAATTATTTTATGCTCAGGAAACTGTTTGGTAAAATGGCGGGCACCAATTACAAATCCTATATAACCATTTTGGTGCGTAATAGGTAAAGCAGCAATATTCACTTCATCACTAACAGGGATAAAATAATCAAGTCCTGCTTCATCGTTCTTTACATTCAGGCTTTTTACGGCTTCGAAATACCTGTCCACAATATGTACATCGGGTAGTTTATCAATCTTCAAATTCACCTTAAGCCATTTCTCCACATTTAGTTTTGGGAAACTAGCAGATGGGTTACCTAATGCCCTTTTTACCTGCATCGACCTCAGGTTATGGTGGAGGTCAATCACAAAGTCGTAATTCTCCTTTTTTAAGTCTCCTGTAACTTCCGAAACATCCTTATCGATGGCGTACACCTTGTCTACATAAGGGTTATTATCTATTACCGACTTAAATGTCTCCTTAGTAATATAATGTACCTGTGCGCTGGGTATCTGCTTTTTAATACACCTGACAACAGGGCTGGTAAGCACTATATCGCCAATGGAACTGAACCGTATAATGAGAAATTTAGGCAAAGCAGTTTATTTATTATTATCAAAAATAGCAGTAATCCATTTATAAAAGCTTCATATCATGGCTAAAGCCACTATGCAAACGTTTTTTGTTAACCCCAGACTTAAGTCCGGGGTTATTTAATACCACAATAACCTAGGCTTTAGCCATGACGGATAAAACATAAAGCCCCTTACTATTTAAAACCTTATTTTTGCAGCATGTTTACAGGTATAATAGAAGAACAGGGAATAGTAAAAGATATTGTAAAACAAAAGGGTAACCTGCTTATTACAGTAGAATCATCTTTTACATCAAAACTAAAACTGAATGAAAGCGTGTCGCATAATGGCGCATGCTTATCAATAATTCCTTTTACTAAAAAACAGTACCGCGTAATGGCTGTGCAGGAAACACTTGACCGCACCAATTTAAAGGATCTAAAGAAAGGCGACACAATTAACCTTGAACGTTCTATGGCTGCCAATGGCCAAATGGACGGCCACTTTGTTTTAGGGCACGTTGATGGTGTTGTAAAATGCACTGCAGTGAAAAAACTCGCAGGTAGCCATGTATTTACTTTCGCCTGCCCCAAAGCCGACATGAACTATATTGTAGAAAAAGGTTCGGTATCACTTAACGGTGTAAGCCTTACCATAGCTAAAGTGAGCTCAACAGGATTCTCAGTGGCTATAATACCTTATACTTTCGCCCATACCAATTTTAAAAACATTAAAGTTGGCGATGCCGTTAATGTAGAGTACGATGTACTTGGTAAATATGTGGTGCGATACTTGGCTAAGCTTAAAAAATAGCTTTCGCAATTCTTTTTACCGATTCTGATTTACCCATGGTGTAGAAGTGAATACACGGTGCACCAGCTTTAATAAGCTCTTTGCACTGTTTAATGCTCCATTCTATTCCTATCTCTTTCGATTCAGCATCACTCTTGCTCTTTTCGAGTGCATCTGCAAGTTCTTCCGGTATTTCAACATGGAAGAATTTAGGCAAACTTTGCAATTGCTTTTTAGTAGATATAGGTTTGATACCAGGTATTATAGGTATGTTAATACCCATTTCTTTACATAACCTGAGGTATTCGAAGTACTTTTCGTTGTTGTAAAAAAGCTGAGTAACAATATACTCTGCTCCCGCATCAACCTTGGCCTTTAAATGCTTCAGATCAGTTTTAATATTAGGGCATTCAAAATGCTTTTCAGGATATCCTGCAACACCAATACTAAAATCGAGTCGGCTATTCACTTCAGAAGCTTCTTCGTTTAAGTATTTGCCGCTATTCAATTCCATTATTTGCTTTACCAGATCTAAAGCGTGTTCATTACCGCCCGGTTCAGGTACAAAATGAGCTTCAGATTTTACTGCATCACCACGCAAGGCAAGTACGTTGTCAATTCCTAAAAACTGTAAATCGATAAGTGCATTTTCTGTTTCCTCTTTAGTAAAGCCACCACAAATAAGGTGAGGTACGGTATCTATTTTGTATTTATTGATAATAGCCGCGCAAATACCTACTGTACCAGGGCGCTTACGTACAGGAATACGTTCTAAGTAACCACCTTCGCGTTTTTTATAAATATATTCTTCACGGTGGTAAGTAACGTTTATGAACGAAGGATTAAATTCCAACAAAGGGTCAATACTCTCGTTGATGGACTGTATGCTTTTACCCTTTAACGGAGGCAATATTTCGAAAGAGAATAAAGTTGACTTTGACTTTTTTAAGTGATCAATTACTTTCATAGTTCTGTATAATAACTTTTACTTATTTGCTTTTTCAACTCTTAGCCCCACATCCATTATTTGTTGCAGGGTATCTACACGCATAGCTTGTGTGTAGGTAAACTTATATTCGCCTTTATGGAACCTGGCGTTTCTTTTAAACCATATTTTATTATCCCATATATCACCAAGTCCACTGCCCAGCCACCTTCCGCTATTATCTGCCAACAGGCAGTTTATAGTGTCGCGTTCTGTTTGGTTATTGGGAGCAGTTATATCTATAAACATGTAGATATTACTGAAATCATAATCATTTGCCTGGCGAATGTTGATGTATATGTTATATGGCGATACAGTATCATCTACAGGAACAGTAAATGTTACAGGCTTATTTGCCACCCAATTATTATCGGGTATGCTTATATATTTTTGGAATATAACACCCTTATTGCACGAACAGAAAACAACTGCTATGCAGAACAATAACCCTATTGATTTGGCGTATTTATCCATTGCGATTTTTATCGAACCACGAATGTATATATTTTCAGCATACCTCATTAGCTATAGCTTCTGTTGTAATTCGTTATTTTTGACCTAAAATATACCCCCATGAAAAAAGCCCTTTTTACCATCTTCTTCCTTATATTATCTAATACCTTCATGACCTTTGCCTGGTATGGCCACCTAAAGTTTAAACAAATGAAGGGCTTTGAAAGCCTACCCCTTATTGCAGTAATATTTATAAGCTGGGGTATTGCCTTGTTTGAATATTGCTTTCAGGTTCCTGCCAACCGGGTTGGGTTTATTGAAAACGGAGGGCCATTTACGCTACTGCAATTAAAGGTCATACAAGAGGTTGTTACACTTACGGTATTTGTGGCATTTTCGGCCATAGTATTTAAAACTAATCTGCTACAATGGAATCATATAGCTGGCTTTGGGTGCCTTATACTAGCTGTGTACCTGCTTTTTAAATAAACCTATTTAGAAATAACTTCGTTAAAGAACTTAACGTAGTTACCCTTTTGGGCTTCTTTCGAATATTTTTCGACAACCGTTTTGCGGGCTTCTTTACCAATGCGTTCTCGCAACTCCTTGTCTTCTATCAAGCGCGACATTTTATCGACCCACTCTTGTTCTTTATCAGCTAAGAAGCCATTCACTCCGTCTTTTATAATATCTGAGTTAACACCTACAGGCGACATAATTGCAGGTATTTCAAGCGCCATATATTGCAGGCCCTTTAACCCGCATTTGCCCCTCGACCATTTATCATCGGGCAAAGGCATAATACCAATATCAAACGATGATAATTCTCTTATCTCATTCTCTTTATTCCATGGCATTCCCTTTATACCAAGGCCTTTATGTACATAATTTCTGTCGCCAATAACCTTTATGGTTATTCTATCGCCATACTTTTCCTTAAGTATTCGTAAAATGGGAGCAGCATATTCAAAATGCTTAATGGTAGTTATGCTACCCGTCCAGCCAATACAAACCACATCCGTTCTTTTTACAGAAGGGTCGCGTTTATATTCTTCAGTATCAATAGTGGTTGGCACAATTTTTACATTACTATTATACTGTAAAGCGTAATCTGCCAGGTATTGATTACCTGCAAATACCATATCTGAAAGTTCGATGATCTTTGCCGTTTTGCCCGGGTCTTTTAGCCACTCGAAACGCTTATTAGCTTCCGAAGTATCATATATCCAAACTGAATCATCAAAATCAAAAACAAGCTTTGCTTTTTTTCTGCGGAAACGCCTTTCAAAAAAAGTAGAGCCAATTAAAAGTGCTTCGCGATAGATAAAAATAATATCATAGTCATTGGCTTTCTTCAAGTCCTTAAACCTGGTCCAGATGGATTTCAGAACAATTCTGACCTTTTTTAAATAATTCCCTTTTCTATATAAATAAATATCATCGTTGGCCGATACAATGAAGGACACATCGCATTTAAATCCATTTTGTTCCAGGTAGTTATAATACTGCTCAAACCTGAACCTCTGGCCCGGCGATCTGTTATTCCTGTGAGACGTTATAAATAATATTTTTTTCAAACCCCCTATCCTCCGTTATTAATCTTCCATCCAAACCGGCGGCAGTTTCTCTGTTATTTCAATATTCTTGAACCGCTCGCTTTTACGTATACCAGACTTTTTCGCCCAGTCCGCCATAACAGTAAGACCGTCATTCAATGAAGTGGTGGTATTTATCTTAAATATTTTCTCGGCTTTCGAATGATCTGAATGCGCATTTAACACCTCATTTCGGGCCTGTAAATATCTTATGGGTTCCTTTATTTTCATGGCATCCATGGTTACCTGTGCCAGTTCGTTTACAGTATAATCCTTATCGGCACCAATATTAAACACCTGGTTATAGGCTTCTTTTATGTTTACTGAATTAGCAATATGCGGAGCCACATCACCAATATAGCTAAATGCCCTTGTTTGTGTACCATCACCAAAAATAGTGAGTGGTTTACCTTGCATAAGTTGGTTCATGAAAATACCGACTACGTTCCTGTATCTGTCGCCAATGTTTTGATATTCCCCGTATACATTATGCGGCCTGAAAATAATATAGTTCAGGCCAAACATTTCGTGAGTCGTTTTAAGATCCATTTCAACTGCAAACTTAGCTACTCCATAAGGGTCTTCGGGTTGAGGGACCATATCTTCGCGCATCGGCGGTTTTAAAGCGCCATACACTGCAATTGACGAAGTAAAAACAAAACATTTTACCTTATGCTTAACTGATTCGTTTATAAGGTTAACACTACCAATAAGGTTGTTAGTGTAATTGAATCTTTTTATAAAGTGGCTAAGACCTTCCGCCGCGTATGCGGCCAAATGGTATACATAATCGAACTTATATTGGCTAAACAGTTTTTCTAATAAGTCATGGTCAGTTACTGAACCTTGAACAAACTCTGCTTTAGCGTTCACATTTTCTTTAAATCCTCCACTCAGATCATCGAGCACAATTACCTGATGTCCTTGCTTTACAAGTTCATTAACAACGTGGGCTCCTATAAAACCTGCTCCCCCTGTAACTAAAGATATTGCCATACTTGCCAATAAAGATTCAAATATAACTGATTGGAACAATGTAGTAACCAGCTATTATCAAATGATAAGTTGATTTGTTCTACGCAAATTACCACATAAAGATACAACTGAAAAACACATGGTAACTCAGCACATACAGAAATTAAAACTTCATTACATTCGCAACAGATTTAGAGTTTATTACTGAATAATTATTTGTTATGAATAAAGTATATAAAAATGCCGACGAAGCTATTGCCGATATTAAGGACAATATGACTTTAATGCTGGGTGGTTTTGGCTTATGCGGCATACCCGAAAATTGCATTGCTGCATTACTAAAAAAGGGCGTAAAAGGCCTTACTTGTATTTCGAATAATGCCGGGGTAGATGATTTTGGGCTCGGGTTATTATTAAAAACAAGGCAGATAAAAAAGATGATGTCTTCGTATGTGGGCGAGAATGCTGAATTCGAACGCCAGTTTTTAAGCGGAGAATTAGAAGTTGATCTTGTTCCGCAAGGCACACTCGCTACTCGTATAGCTATGGCAGGCTTGGGAATCCCGGCATTTTTTACAGGCGCTGGTTATGGCACCGAAGTAGCTGAAGGCAAAGAGATACGTGAGTTTAACGGTAAAAAATATTTAATGGAAATGGCCTTACATGCCGACTTTGCAATGGTAAAAGCATGGAAGGGCGACACATTGGGTAACCTTGTTTTTAGAAAAACAACACGTAACTACAGTGTACCTATGGCTAAAGCAGGCAACATTACTATTGCCGAAGTGGAACATTTGGTTCAACCGGGCGAAATTGACCCTGACCAGGTGCATGTACCGGGCATTTATGTACACCGCATATTTGAAGGAAAGAACTACGAAAAAAGAATTGAACGCAGAACTGTGGCAATTTGAAAATGTGCCAATTTGATAATTTGATGATTAAAACCATTAAATAATGCGAAGTGATAAAGAAAATCTGATCGTACAAAAAACTTTCGAGTTTTCAATTCATATTATGGAATATTGTGAACTGCTTATGGATAGGAAAAGATACCCATTAGCAAATCAACTGTTCAAAAGTGGAACATCGATAGGTGCAAATGTTAGAGAGGCCCAAAATGCGGAAAGCAAAAATGACTTTATTCATAAAATGAAAATAGCAGCCAAAGAAGCAGACGAAACTGAGTATTGGTTGATGCTTTGTAAGCAAATCAAAACATACCCTAACCCCGACTCTCTTTTAGAGCAAGTCACCCCAATTAATAAAATACTTTCAAAAATCATTGCGTCAAGTAAGTCAACTAAATAATTTTCAAATCTTCAAATTGCCAAATTTTCAAATCGGGATTTTATGTTAGATAAAAACGGAATTGCAAAACGAATAGCGCAGGAACTGCGTGATGGAATGTATGTAAACCTTGGAATAGGTATACCAACCCTAGTAGCTAATTACATTCCAAAGGGAATGACCATTATACTTCAGTCAGAGAATGGGATATTGGGCACCGGACCATACCCTAAGGATGAAGAAGTAGATGCAGACCTTATTAACGCAGGCAAAGAAACGGTAACCGTATTGCCTGGTGCATCATATTTCGATTCATTTGAAAGTTTTGGAATGATACGTGCAGGCAAAGTTGACTTGACTGTACTTGGCGCGATGGAAGTAAGTGAAACAGGAGACATTGCCAACTGGAAGATACCCGGCAAAATGGTTAAGGGTATGGGCGGAGCAATGGACCTTGTTGCAGCAGCTAAAAATATTATTGTTGCTATGCAACATACTAACCCAAAAGGCGAATCGAAGTTATTACCTAAATGTACTTTGCCTTTAACCGGTGTTAAATGCGTGAAACGTATTGTAACCGAAATTGCAGTATTAGAAGTTACTCCGCAAGGCTTTAAATTAATTGAACGTGCACCCGGTGTTAGTGTTGATGAAATAAAAGCAAAGACAGCAGGCCGCTTGGTAATTGAAGGAGATATTCCGGAAATGAAATTAGACTAATACCTTAATTAAACGGATTTCCTCCTGTATTATCTCTGTGCTGCTTATTGTACTTAGAGCAGTCACATTCAATAGTTGTAGGCTTCTTAGGCTTTTCAAAATCATCATCGGTACTTACACCAAGCTTACCATTAGCGTAAACCTTTAGCATATACACAGCCCAAACAGGTAATGCTTCACTGGCACCTTGTCCCCATTCCATATTTTCGAAGTGTGTTGCACGGTCTTCAAACCCTGCCCAGCAACCCGATACCAGATTCGGTGTAATACCAATGAACCATCCGTCAGAACAGTTTTGTGTAGTACCCGTTTTACCTGCTATAGGGTTTAATAATCTGTACCTGCTTCCTCTCAATCGTTCACCGGTACCGTATTGCACTACCCCTTCCATCATGTTCAACATCACGTAAGCATCTTGCTCACTCAATGCCTCATCTGTTTTAGGTTTTACCTGGTCGAGTATTCGTCCATTCTTATCTTCTATGCGCATAACAAACGTAGGCTGCACCCAAATTCCTTTATTAGCATAGGTGCAATACGCACCAACCATACTGCTTACAGGTATTTCGCAAGTACCTAAGCAGAGTGAAGGAACGGCATCAATATTATCGGTAATACCCATGTGGCGCACCATGCTTATTACTGCTTGCGGAGAGAATTTGTACGTTAACGAAGCTGCAATACGATCGACGGATTTCGCTAAAGCCTCTTTCAGTGTCATCATTCTGCCATCATCATTCGTATCGGCATTTTTAGGCTGCCATGGTGGTTGTGTTCCGTTTGGTATACTTACAGGTACGTTAGGCATTTCGTAGCAAGGCGAATAACCATTTTGCACAGCAAGGGTATATATAAATGGTTTAAATGTAGAACCCACCTGTCGTTTACCTACCATTACGTGATCGTATTTATAAAACCTATGGTCAATACCACCCACCCATGCTTTTATATAACCCGTATGTGGGTCAATAGAACAGAAACCGGCTTGCAAATAGCTTTTGGTATATTTAATAGAATCGTACGGAGACATAGTTGTATCTAAGGCATGGTCTTTAGTCTTCCACGTAAATACCGTCATAGGTATTGGCGTATGGAAACTCTTAGTTATTTCAGCATCTGATGCACCCGCTCTTTTTAAACTCATATACCTATCCGAACGGCGAATAGAGCTATTCATCAAGTCTTCCGTCTCTTCTTTTGTTATTCTAAAATCAAATGGGGCATTTTTACGGTGGCTTAATTCCTTAAAGAAATACGGCTGTAAGAATTTGCAATTCTGTTCCAATGCTTCTTCTGCATATTGTTGCATGCGAGAATCTATAGTCACGTAAATCTTTAATCCATCTTTATAAATATCATACTTGCTGCCATCCGCTTTAGGATGTTCTTCACACCATTTCCGCAAATAATTATCTCTCAAATACTCCCTGAAATAAGAAGCCAGTCCTTCATCCGGGTTCTCCGCTCTAAAATGTAAGCCCAGCGCTAATTTTTCGAGTGAATCTTTTTTAGGGTCTGACAAATAATTGTATTTGGCCATTTGAGAAAGCACCACATTGCGCCTTTCCATGGCTATTTTAGGGCGGTTCTTAGGATTAAATAGCGAAGGGTTCTTTTCCATACCCACCAACATAGCTGCTTGTTCTATTTTCAATGAATCCGGGGTGGAGCTGAAATAGATACGCGAAGCCGATTGTATACCTACAGCGTTATTTATAAAATCGAACTTATTAAGATACATGGTAATTATCTCTTCCTTGGTATACTGCCTCTCAAGTCGGGCTGCAATAACCCACTCCTTAAATTTCATGAACATCAGCTTTACTTTACCTGCCTTAGGGTCACGTGGGAATAACATTTTAGCAAGCTGTTGGGTAATGGTACTACCACCACCCGACGATGATTTGTGGCCCAATACCGTTTTAAAGAATACCCTGAACAAACTACGAAGATCGATACCCGAATGGTCGTAAAAGCGGGCATCCTCGGTGGCTACCAGTCCGTTTATTAAATATGGGCTAATATCCTTATATTGTATGTTCGAGCGGTTTTGTACGTAATATTTACCCAAAACCTGCCCGTCTGACGAAATAACCTCAGAAGCGAGGTAAGTTTGTGGGTTTTCAAGTTCATTAAAGGTTGGTAATTTACCAAAAACACCGACCGAAGCTGCTAATACACAGCCAATTAGTAAACATATGGGAATAAGTACAATAACCCAGAATATGCGTAAGTATTTCTTAAATCTTTGCCTTTCGCCAGCAGCCATAAAAGCTTTTTATTTGTATAAAAATCAAAATTACTAAAAAGGACAGGATAGGTATTTGGGGCAAGATTTATTTATTAAAAGGGTTATACACATTTGCAAAATCTTGGAAGCTACCTAAATTAATCAAAATAACCTACCTTTTTATTTATTTATTCGAAAAAGTATTATATTTGCACCCCTTAAAAACAAATAATAACATGATTGTTGTTCAGATTAAAGAAGGCGAAAACTTAGAAAAGTCATTAAAGGCTTTCAAAAAGAAGTTTGACCGTATTGGTATTGTAAAAGAACTTCGTGCAAGGAAAATTTACAATAAACCTTCGATAGTTCGCAGGCAAAAGAAGCTTAAAGCTGTTCTTCGCCAGAAGTATCTCGAATCTCAGGAGTAGTCTCTGTTTTATACAGTAAAATACTTTAAGCAGGAGTTTGAAAAAATTCCTGCTTTTTTGTTTTATTGATATTGCTGGGTATCTGTCCAGCTGCGGGTACGTTGGAGCTTAAGGTCAGATAATACCGATGCCTTAACATGCACGCCAAGCGTAAAGCTCTGGTGAAAACCAAAAGGAATGGCATTAAAATCGAGCTGCCAGCAGTGCATATCTCTACGGGCAGAAAGCGAGGTAGTGATGAATTGACTGTTGGTTATATCGTAACCCGAATTAACTGCCACATACCAGTATTTGCTGAGCTGCATACTACCGTTAAACATGATGGTTTGGGTAGTTGTTTTTGTTAAAAGCGATGTTGAGTAAAGCAAATTATAGAACATAGTAAGCGACCAGGGAGCTATTTCTATGGGCGCCCAATAAACAGGATGCATTTGCTCGTATTCGAAATAATCGTTTGGAGACGCAAGCTGCAACCCACTATTAGTTGATTGTGTACTAGTAGAAGTGGCAGCAGCTGCATTACCTTGTTGACTTTGAGCACCATTCTTACTACTACCCGTAAGTGTCGTACTTAAAGAAAGTTCTCCATTAGCAAGCCTGCCTAAACTCTTTTCAAAATTCCAGGCGTTCTCATCGGCTCCAATAATATTTCGCTGGTAAGGATCTAAATTACCACTGAAGTTGACGGCAAGCTTCTTGAATAATGTTGTATTACCTGCCAATGAAATAGGTGCCCAGTTAAAACTATCGGCCAGCATATTATAGCTCGAACCTATGGAAAAGCGCTCAAGAAGTTTTATCTTTTTATATATCGTACCCGAATCTGTTTGCACCCTTACTTTCATTTCCAAATTTGTTCCTACGCTCATACTAACGGCTTCATATCTTCCTGCCGAAGGCCCACCATAAATACCACTCTGAAAAATTGAGTAATAACCAGGAGCCTGGCCAAGTGGAGCATCAGTAGGAGTTCTATAATAGCCATATTGTGGTGAACTATAATCTGGGTGTGCGCTAAAAGAAATAGTAGGATAAAACACTTGCCTTATCATTACTGCCTTTTTTACACCTAGGCCATACATGGCATATAAATTAAAAGATAAACTGGTAGAAAAATTATAGGTTGTAGCACTTTCAAACCCTCCAACGGTATCTATTCTTACTGTATCATTCCTCCAAACATCACGCGTTGATTGAAAATAATCTAAGTGAGTAAAAGTAAAGCTAGGTGAAAGTGTAAAGTATCTGAAAATTTGAAAATTAGCAGAAACAGGTATAGTTGTATTTATACCATTTTGCATTTTATTTAATGTGTTTTGGCTTAAAAAATTATCCTGATAAGCCCTTACAGTATTTTCTGCATTAGTAGAAAACGAGAAAGAAATATTATTAAGCGCACCAAGCAAAGCGTTACCATTAACCGGGGCTGTTTCGAACCATTTGGCCGGGTAAACCCGATCGCAATTAAATGTTAAAGAAGGTACAGTTGCATTAATAAGTCCTGTTTGGGTATTTTGTTCGTGCGATGCATTTAATACCAGGTGAAATGGTGTTTGCGGAAAGTTTTGTGTGAACGAAATATTCGATTGCATGGTGTTATTTAAAAACACTGCAGGATTATACGAATTGGTTGAATAGTAATTAGATGTTCCGGCATTTACACTCGCACAAAAAGTACTATTAGGCCTTGCCTTTGGATCCTGCGTACTGTTCCAATTTATGATAAAATTGGGAGTATTGGAAAATGCCGCTGATTCAGGCAACTGTAAGCGTGTATCTGAATAGCCAAACCTAAATTCACCTGCATAGTGGTACCTGCTGCTATAATCAACAATTTCGCGTAAGCCCCAACTTCCATTTGTATATATATCGCCACGGGTTTGTATATCCAAATGGTCGCTAATGCCAAGGTAATATCCTCCATCAAGCAAGTAAAAGCCCTGAGATTGTGATTCGCCGTATTGTGGAATAATAATACCCGAATGCCTTCCATTTGTAAGCGGGAAGAACCCAAAAGGTATCGCTAAAGGTGTAGGAACACCTTCTAATACCAACATTGCCGGGCCGGTTACAACCTGGTTGTTCGGTATAACTTTTAGCCTAATGGCAGCAATAAAAAAGTGCGGATCAGCTTCTTCCGAACAGGTAGTGTACCTGCCATTTCGCATATACATTACATTGTTACTATCCTTCTTTACTGTTTCGCCAAGTATGTACCCCTCACCCTCTTTAGTTGTAATTTGGTCTATACGCCCTTTTTTAGTTTTAAAGTTATATCGTATCTGGTCGGCATGAAATACATCTGCTCCTTGATGAAACTCCGGCTTACCAATAGTTTTTTTATTACTGTCCTTAACCCCATGGGCAAAGGCAATACTACTATCGAGCGATATATCAATATAGGCAGCTTTCAGTTCTAGGTTTTCGTACTTCACATCAGCATCGCCGTATAAATACACTTTGCGCTTTTTTGCATCGAGTCTTATAGAGTCCTTGGCATTGTAGTCTACCTTCGAATTAAGGGGTTGCTTTTTGAGCCTGGCCTTATGTATACTATCATCTTTTGCTCTTTTAATTGAATCAATTGGGGACAGTGTATTGTTGTAACCAGCAGCCTTAACAGAATGCGTTATTAACAAAGAGAAGATAAAAAAAAGAGTAAATAGCTTAAAATGACGCAATTCTATATGATATTTTTGTCTGAAGTGGCACAAAATTACGGTTTCTAATGTATAAATGGCTTTCATACATCCTTATTTTTTGCGTTGCACTGCTGGGCTTTAGCTTTAAGAACAAGCCCCCCGGTGGCGCTAAAAAGCAATGGATAGTGGTTATTGATGCCGGGCATGGTGGTAAGGACCCCGGTTGCCATGGAGTAAATTTCAAAGAAAAGAATATTGCATTGGCAGTTTCCCTTAAACTTGGTCATTACTTAGAGGATAACGATAAAAGTGTGAAAGTAGTATATACCCGTAGTACTGATGTTTTTGTGCCTTTAAACGACAGGGCCGAAATAGCAAACAAAAACCATGCCGATTTTTTTATATGCATTCACTTAAACGCTTCGCCCAACCACGATGCTAATGGCTCGGCTACTTATGTAATGCGGACAGGGAAAGCAGATGCAAACCTGGAAGTTGAAAAACGTGAGAACTCATCTATATTACTTGAAAAAAACTATAAAACCACGTATGGAGGCTACGACCCTGATTCACCTACGGGTAATATCATCTTTAGTATGTATCAAAACCTGTACCTTACCCAAAGCCTTGACCTGGCAGCCAAAATACAGGATGAATATTCGCAGGTAGAGAAGCGAAAGGATAACCGCGTAAAACAAGCCGGCTTTTTAGTGCTTTGGAGAACTGCCATGCCAAGTTTACTAACCGAAATAGGTTTTTTAACCAACCCCGATGAGGAAAAATTTATGGGTTCGCAAAAAGGAGAAGATGAGATTGCAAAATGTATTTTCCTGGCTTTTGAGCAATACAAATCAGAAAAAGAAAATAGCGCCTACGACCCAAAGTCATACACATTCAAACAATTTGTAGTACAAAATACCGACACCACCAAAATTGATACTGCCCAACATAATAACAGCGATAGTGCCACTATTGCGCCAATAAAGAAAGATACCATTGTAAAAAAAGATCAGTCTAAGCCACAAAAGCATTTTAAAACAGATAGTGTTGTACCAAAGAAAATAGATACTACTACTATTAAACATAACCTTCCTACTAAGGATACCAACACTAAGGTGAATAGAATGAAGGATGCTTTAAGGGGATTGAAGGTAGATAGCGTTGCGCAGAAAAAACCGGACAGTATTACCAAACCAAAGAAACATATTGATACTACAGTCATCAGAAAAACAAATCCTGTAATTAAACCAGATACGAATAAGGTTTGCTTTAAAGTTCAGTTCATTTTATCAGATCACGCATTAGCCAAGAACGACAAGCGATTTGACAACCTGAGTGATATTGACTTTTATGTAGATAACAAAATATATAAATACACGGCAGGATGTTTTGCGCAACTGAGTGATGCGACAGCGCTACAAAAAAAATTACGCGACGAGGGATATAAAGATGCCTTTATTGTAGCATTCAAAGGTAAAAGGCGCATTACTATAAAAGAGGCTCAGGCTAAGTGATTCAGGCCACTGAGTTGAAAACTTAACATTGCATAATTGCGGTATTTTGCTATCTTTGTTTAGGGTAAAAAGCCTTTAACTATTGAGTATGGAAGGGAATCCGACTTTCTTTCAGGAATCGACATCCAAAAAATTTGACTTTTCCTCTCCCGAGGTACTTGAGCTTTTAAAGCGTAAGAAAATAGAGTTCGTTGGAACTGCTACTTCCGATTTTCAGGCTGACCCATTTACCTACGATGAGCATGGCAAACCACTTGTTACCAACGATTGGGAATTTGAATTACTTAAGAACCTGGAAGGAAAAAAATCGGGGATACAGGTACAGCAAACCAAAGAACATCTGCCCAATTTTTTTACGCATAAAGAATTATACGTTAAGCGTTCATTAGAGATAGGACAGAATATGTTCCGCTTTTCGCTCGATTTTGGCCGACTATGCCCTAAAGAGGGTAGTTTCAACAGAACCCTGATGGCTGAATATGTAAAGGTACTGGCCCACATAAAAGCACATGGCCAGGAACCTATGCTTACTATTTACCACTGGCCCATGCCCTACTTCCTTTTAAAAATGTCGAGCGATGGTGCTATAGAAGCGGGCGGTTGGGAGCATCCAACTGTACTGCGCCATTATCGTTTTTACATTAAAAATGTAGTAGAGTACCTTGCAGATGAAACAGAGATACGAAGGGCACTAACAGAAGAAAGTTTCGATAAAAAATTTATAGATAAGGTAATAGCAGGCGGCTTGGTTCAATATTTTATTTCGGTTAACGAACCCGAAAGCGTTTTGCTGCCCGGTTACCTGGCGGGTGTTTTTCCGCCCTACAAAAAATGGAAGATGGGCCTATTAATGAAGGTACTTGGAAGGTTGGTTGAAGCCCACGATATTACTTACCATGCTATTAAAGAGAATTTATGGAAGATGGGTAACCCCGGGCCAAAAGTTGGGGTTGCACACGCATGGCCTTATTTCGACGGCATACTTGGCGATGTTGCCCACTCTATTATTAATAAAGGCATAAGCGGCCGCTTTGAACGTGAAGGAGAAACAACAGACTTTTTGGCACTGCAATATTATTTCCGTATGTCGGTGCCTAATTTTAGCCGTAATAACAAACTGTATGGCGAGCATCCTAAGTTTAGCGACATATACCCTCAAGGTATTTTAGAGAACCTAAAAAAGATGCGTACCCTATACCCGGGTAAAGAGATTTTTATTTCAGAATTTGGCTTCTCAGAAAGTGAAGGCCAGCAAAGGCCTTTTTTAAGCATGGAGACCGTTCGCTATATAATTGAGGCTATAAAAGATGGTGTTCCGGTCAAAGGAATATTATTCTGGTCGATGGTTAATAATATGGAATGGGCTTGGGGTATGCAACAACGTTTTGGCTTGTTCGATGAGCATGAACTAATGAAACCCTTGCAATATTCTGCGCCAGGTGCTATAAAAGGATGGGAGGCATGGCAAGCAGTGGCAAATGCTTTAACCAAACCTTCGCCGGAAACTTTAGGCCACTTGCAAAAGCAATATTTAGTTGCAAAAAGTCAGTTCGAGAATAGCCTATTTTCCAAAAAAGAAGCATCATAACTCGTTCTATTTCAATATATTAAACAAATACTAGTTATCCTCTGTAACTTTTGGGGTAGTACGTTCGTCTTACGACAAATAGCTAGTTTAGCATTGCAAAAAACTAACAGGTATTAAATGACTGCAGACGAGTTTAACAGGTGTGTCGATCTACATGCGGACAACTTGTATCGTTTTATTCTGAAGAATATAAAGGATGTCCATAAGGCTAAGGATATTGTGCAGGATACCTATGAGAAGTTATGGGTACGTGTTGATGATGTAGCGAGTACTAATGCCAAGAGCTATATGTTTACTGTGGCATACCGCACCATGATCGACTTGATGCGCAGAGATAAGAAACAAGACAGGTTAGAAGAATCACATTTATTTACCGTGAGCCACAACAGGCAATACAGCGATGCGAAAGAAATATTAAATGAGGCCTTGAATAAGTTACCCGAAATACAGCGCTCCGTTATTATGTTGCGAGATTATGAAGGATATGATTATAACGAAATAGGAGACATAACAGGCTTGAACGAATCGCAGGTTAAGGTTTATATTTTTAGGGCACGAAAGTTTTTGAAGAGTTATATAGGTTCAATTGAAGCAGTAATATAATGAGCATAAGTCAATATAATTACGAAGCATATTTTCTCGATTACCACGAGGGAAGACTGGATGCGGAGGCCACCCGTGAGCTTATGGCTTTTCTCGCATTCCATCCTGAGCTACAAGATGAATTTGAGAGTTTTGAGGCTGTTTCTTTAAACGATGTTGAAGAAATAAAATTCGAGAATAAAGAATCACTTAAAAGATCAGTATCTCCGGTAAATGCATCAAACTTCGATGAGATTGCTGTGCAGCACATTGAAGGTACTTTGAACACAAGTTTAACCAATGAATTGCTAAGCTTTCTAAAACTTCACCCTGAATATCAAAAGCATTTAGACATATATAAGCTAACCAAGCTTACACCCGATACAACTATTATTTTTGAGGACAAAGACTCCTTAAAGAGAAAAATCCGCCGCCCTGTTGTTTATTACTATTGGTCAGCCGCTGCATCGGTAGCAATATTAATTGCAGGTTATTTTATGCTTAACAAACCCAAACAGCCCAATATAACTATTGCATCACTTAATAAAACGACTGATACTACAGCAGTAAATAGTAAAATACAGAGCAACACGATTGCAATTGCATCAACTAAAAATTTTATTTCTAACAAATCACATCACAGAACTGTAGCTGTAAATAGCCCAATTCCTGTTGCAATAGTAAATAAACAAGAACGCAGAGAAGACATTAAACAAGTGATTAAATCAACTGTTCAAAACCCCGACACTTTATCACGCATAACTCAATTTGTAACTAACATACCAAAAGACAGTAACACAAATAATACACTCGTTCAACAACAGCCAACTATAAATAACAAAGAGTTCATTAATCCCGATAAAAAAGAAAGCAAATCTGTTTTCTCATTCGCTTCTAACACAATTAAAGGTATTGGTAAAATATTCAAACACGGCGGTGTTGAGTTCCATAAATACTATAGTAAAGAAGATAGCGGCAGAGTAATTGCCTATCAATTAACTGTTGGCGATAACCGCTATACAGTTGCCCGAAAAAATAGTTTGTACTAATGTAACTATTCGCAAGGGCTCATCGTCATACGTCAAATAAAGTCAATAAAAATTAAAATATGAAAACACTACTTTCAATTACAACTCTGCTAAGCATTACTGCACTGCTACACGCGCAGAGCGGAAAAAGAGCCTTAGGAGATTTTAACGGGCTCGAAGTAAATGCAGCTTCATCGGTAACTATAAGCCAGGCCGATAGTAATGCTATCTCTGTTGAGTCGGATGACAACTTGCATCTTACACTAACTAAAATAGAGGATGGTGTATTGCACATTGGCTCTACAAGTAACGTTACCTGCCATGTATGGGCTAAGAATATCAGATCTATTACCGCAAAGGATGCTTCAACAATCAAATCAGACAATACATTAAATACTCCTTCGCTTAGTATTAAGCAATCTGATGCAAGTACTATCAACCTTAATATAAAGGCTGGTTCTGTACAAGCCATTACTAAAGATGCCAGCACACTTAAATTAGAAGGCACAGCAGATAGTCTCGATGTTGTTTCATTTGACGCATCAACCGTAAAAGCGACCGAGTTAAAAGCCACTAAAGCAACTATACTGGCGAACGATGCGGCCCGTGTAAAGGTCTGGGCCGAAAGTAAGTTAACCGCTAAAGCTGCCGATGCCGGAGTTATAAGCTATAAGGGAAGCCCGACTGAAAAAAATGTATCAGCTACTGATGATGCGCTTGTAAAAACAGATGACGGAGGTACAGTTATTAAGGGCAATAGTGAAATGGGAGATAATCATGTTACAGAAGATGACAAAGACTCAACAACAACAACGAGTAGTTTCAAGCACGGTTTTTCTGATAGCTATTTAGGGTATGGATACGTGCTTGGTCCTGATCACCAAGGCGCATTTATACGATATGGCAAGTCTCGCGAATTTAATTTTGGTTTTGGCGGCGGATATAAATTCTTTAAGTGGAACGGTATTGGTGCAGATATCTATTATAAGTCAACCGATTTCTTTTTGCAACAAGATTCTACCAAAACCATGCCTAACAATGTATTGCACAATGCCGAGAAGGTTGCGTTCAATAATTTGGGAGGCTTAATCTTCGACAGGTTCTTTATCGGTAAGTTCTTTTTAGATGGTGGTTTTTATTACGATTGGATATTTCACAGCCGCCATGTAACCTGGGATACTTATAGCAACCCAACTGCCGCGGGCGCATCTTCTACTAAAGTAGTTGACAGAAACTTAACCTTTGCGGCTCCATCTGATTATGGCCTTCAATTCAGGTTTGGAATGAAAGAGGGTTTCTCATTATATTTTAATTACCGCATGGCCAGCCTAATTAAACAGCCAAGTGGTTCAACAACTGGTATTCCTGAATTACCTCCTTACGTGTTAGGGATTAACATAGGCGGTTTTTAGGAGTAACAAAGGAATACCAACCCAAAAGCCCTTCCGGAGAAATCTGTGAAGGGCTTTTTAGTTAATAAATCATAATTCATTATATCGTGAAAGAAATAAAATATAGTTTTGGCACCCTATCTATTTCAACTTCATTATGAAAAAACTATCCGCATTGTTTTTAGCACTTGTTGGTTTATTAATACAACCGCTCGCAGCACAAGACCTTAACCAACCTATCCCTAATGATTCATTACTTAGGACAGGTACCCTGCCTAACGGTATGAAGTATTATATACGTAAAAACGTAAAGCCCGAACATCGCGCCGAATTGAGGCTTGCAGTTAATGCAGGTTCAGTTTTAGAAAACGACGATCAACAAGGCTTGGCTCACTTTAACGAGCATATGGCTTTTAACGGGACCAAGAATTTTGCGCATAATGACATCGTAAATTTTCTGGAGCTATCTGGCGTAAAATTTGGTGCCGATTTAAATGCCTATACCAGTTTTGATGAGACTGTGTATATGTTGCAAGTCCCTACCGATTCTGAAAGAATATTTAATAAAGGAATACAGATATTAGAAGACTGGTCTCATAACCTGAGCTTCGACTCGGTAGAAATAGATAAAGAACGTGGTGTAGTTATATCTGAAAGACGTTTGGGCCTAGGTGCTTTACAACGTATGCAAAATCAATATTGGCCAATATTGTTCCAGGGCTCACGCTATGCCGATAGATTACCTATTGGTAAGTTAGATGTACTTGAAAACAGCAAGCACAGCAGCCTTAAACAATTTTACGCTGACTGGTACAGGCCTGACCTTATGGCTGTTATAGCTGTGGGAGATTTTGATGTTGATAAGGTTGAGAAAATGATAAAAGAAAAATTCGGAGCTATACCTGCGAGGAAGAATGAAAAACCACGTACCATGTACGATGTTCCTGATAGCAAATCATTATTAATTGCAAAAGCTACCGATAAGGAAGACCCGTATAATATTATTGAGTTGGTTTATAAACATGCCAAAGAACATACCCGCACCCTTGCCGATATGAAAAGGGATCTGGAGAATGAATTGTTTTCTGCTATGCTGAACAGCAGGCTGCAGGAAATTCAAAAACAAACCAATGCACCCTTCTTATTTGCATACGCAGGCGTAGGTGGCGAAGTAAGAGCTAAAGATGCTTTTACCGGCTATGCTTCGGTAAAGGATTCGGGCATGAAAACCGGTATTGAAGCATTAGTTACTGAGTGTGAACGTGTAAAGCGTTTTGGATTTACCGCTACTGAACTTGACAGGGCTGAAAAGAAATTATTGCGTAATGCGGAAAAAGTAGTTAAAGAAAAAGACAAGACAGATTCAAAACGTTATGTAAATGAATATGTGCAGGCGTTTTTAGAAGATGAACCTGTTGCAAGTTCAACATTCGAATACAATTTTGACAAGAAGTACTTAAACACCATTACACTTGCCGATATGAATGCCGTGAGCAAAGAATGGATAACTAACGATGGTCAAAATGCAGTTATCATTATTCAGGCACCAAGCAAGGATAGCACCTTAATTCCTTCTGACGATGCCATTCGTGCTATTTTCGACGGAGTACAAAAGAAGGAATTGAAGCCTTATGTAGATAAGGTATCTGATAAACCGTTAATGGCTATCAAACCTACACCGGGCAAGGTTGTTAGCGAAAAAGAAATAAAAGAACTTGGTATTACTGAATGGACCTTATCGAATGGCATAAAGGTTGTTATTAAACCAACCGACTTTAAGAACGATGAAATCGCGTTCAACTCATACAGGTTTGGTGGGTCATCATTATATCCTGATAAAGATTTTATGTCAGCAAGCAACGCAGCAACTATTATTGACCAATCAGGTATTGGTTCATTTAACTCTACCGCTCTCGAAAAAATGCTCAGCGGTAAAATAGTGGGTGTTACACCTAGTATCAGCGAATTATCAGAAGGTGTTAGCGGAAGATGTTCGCCACAAGATCTGGAGACCGAAATGCAATTGCTGAATCTTTACTTTACAGCACCACGTAAAGATGATACAGCTTTCCAGTCATATATTACGCAAAACAAAGGGCTAATTGAAAACAAGAGTGCTGACCCTTCAAGCGCGTATAACGATACCGTTACCGTTACTATGAGCTCGTATAACTATCGTCGCAGACCAACCACTACAGCAACCTTAAATGAGATAGACCTGAACCGCGCATTTGATATTTATAAAGAAAGATTCTCAGATGCAGGAGGCTTTACGTTCTTCTTTGTAGGAAACTTTAAGCCTGCGGAATTAAAAATGATGGTTGAAACTTATATTGCGAGCTTACCTACCAAGCAAACCAATTCAACCTGGAAAGATATTGGTATTGTTACGCCAACCGGCGTAATTAGCAAAACTGTTTACCGTGGCAAAGAACCTAAGGCTACTGTTGAACTTATCTTCTCTGGCCCATTTGACTACACCTGTAAGAACAGGATGGAAATGCAAGCGTTGTCATCTTTACTCAGCATAAAACTGCGTGAACAATTAAGAGAAGAGATGAGCGGAGTGTATGGCGTTGGTGCAAGTGGTAGCGGAAGTCATTATCCTAAACAACAATATAAGTTTGGTATATTTTTCGGTTGTGCACCGGAAAGAGTTGAAGAACTTTTAGCAGCAACCTATAAAGAAATAGATTCAGTTAAGAACTTTGGTTGTAATGCATTGAACATGCAAAAGATAAAGGAAACTTTTAAAAGGCAACATGAAATTGATTTGAAGGATAATAACTTCTGGCTCAATACCATTATGCAGAACTATTATAACCACGAGAATATTTTAGAAATACAAGATTTCGACAAGTATGTGGACGGACTTACCAGTGATGATTTCAAACGTTTGGCTAAGCAGTATTTTAATATGAACAATTATGCCAAGTTTGTTTTAATGCCTGAAAAGCAATAAACAATTGATTTATTAAAAAGAAAAACTCCCCAAATGGGGAGTTTTCTTTTTATAGTATTTTGATCATTACCTTTTCGCTAACTCCCCTACAAAAGGATTGTTCTTCTTTTCGTGGCCAATTGTTGTTGGCAAACCGTGACCTGAATAAACAGTTACTTCATCGGGCAGAGTAAATAACTTAGTATGAATGTGATGGGCAAGTGTATCAAAATCGCCTCCCGGCAAATCAGTTCTACCAATACTTTCTCTAAAAAGCACGTCGCCACCCCAGAGTATTTTATGCTTTTCAGAGTAAAAACAGATACTACCCGATGAGTGCCCCGGAGCAAAGATGACCTTGAGCTCTTCAGAACCCAATTTTACTATATCTCCCTCATTTAAAAGCACTTCCGGTTGAGGGGAGGCCGTGGCATTTACGCCATAGAAGGTAGATGAATATACCAATGCATCAAGTAGCTG
>JABDHI010000018.1 GCA_013285655.1 Bacteroidota bacterium | reverse complement strand
CTATATTAAATAAAATAGCGAATAATTTTTGAACAGCTTGGTTGTTTTTTTATGTGTAATAAGAATTATATTTGGGAAATAATTTACCACTATGAGGATAGAAAGAATCAATTTTACAAAATCTCTTGTACTAGAAGCTGGGATTAAACCTACTAGTCTTGAACGTCTTGGGTCAGTGGTTGCATTAATTGGAAGAAACGGTGCTGGTAAAACACGGGTTTTAGACCTTATTTCTGATAGATACGTTGACGGTGAAGCAGCAGCTATAAAAATATTTGACGAGAGTTTAACCCACTTGCCTCAGAATCTTGCAAGTATAGTGAGAAGCGTTAAATCAAGTCAGCCAATTGGTGACTTAGTTTATAATGTTCATAAGCTAAAAGAGATTAGTAAATTAGTGAATGAGGAGCCACAAAATGAAAAACTCCAAAAAGAAGCTAAATTTCTAAACGATAAGATGAATGAGTACAGTAGTAATAATTCTCTTCGTGCAGATTTACAAAATATACAAGGTCAAATACCCGCGTTAGATTTTAAGGTTAGAGAGACACTAAAAAAATATATTATAAAGATAAGGAATACCGACGTTAAAAACTTACAAAAAAGTATTCCTCAAAACGTTCCCAATCAGGCTATACCTATTCAACCATTTGAGGGATTAATGAATAATAAATCGGAAGAGCATAATTATAATGAATTTGCATCAATTAAAGCAACTGGGCTAACTTTCTTGTCAACATTAGCGAATAAACTAGCTAGCGAATATGTTGTATCGACACTTAAAAAAACGGACAGAACGCAAACAGAGTCATTTAGAAGGTTTTCTTCTTTACAAAATTTTGTGAAAAAATTCTTAAAAAAGGACCTTGAATGGGAAATGCCAGAACCTACAGATAGTCCTGGAGTTGCTGGAGGAAGCCTGTCATATATGGGGCTTTTTAAAATAGGGGGTAGACCATTTAATTATGACGATTTTTCTGAAGGAGAAAAAACACTATTTACGTATTGTTTATTGTTTTTTCTCATAGAACGGAACCCGGAAATACAAATTAAAGATTGCATTTTGGTTATTGACGAACCAGAATTGCACTTGCACCCAGAATCAGAAATTGCTTTAGTAAATGGGCTAAGAGAAGTTGTTGAAGAAAATGGGCAATTATGGATTGCTACCCATTCTTTGAATATTCTAGCTCATTTAAAATATGAGGAAATATTTATTGTTAAGGATAATGCTATCATTCCACCTATTAGTTCTAATCCGCCAAATGCAATTGATGAATTGATGGGACTTGGCGAATACAAGCATACACTTTCTACATTTCTTCATAATATTTCGAACTGGTCATATGAAAATTTCGTGAGTCAATGCTTTATTAATCCAGAAGTGATTGAAAGCGCAAAACCAAATGATCCTCAAGTCGAAGTCCTTAAAAAAGCTATTATGGAATGCCCAGAAGGGTCTTCTTTCCTTGATTTTGGTGCAGGTACTGGCCGAGTTTTGAAAAATTTGATGAAGGATAATAAACTACAAAATAAACTTTCTTTTTCTGCACTAGATATTAGTGAAACTAATCGGATAGAATTAAAAAAACTGGGTATTAAGGAGGTATATAAGGATTCTAACGAGTTAAAAGAGAGTAGTTTTGATTTTATTTTTGTATGCAATGTGTTACATGAATTACCTATTCTGAAATGGCCTAATATTATTGCAAACCTACGGAAGTCCTTAAAAACTAATGGCTTTATTATTCTGGTTGAAGATATGTTACTTCCTCATGGAGAAAAAATAGAAGATCATGGTTTTCTTGTTCTAGATTCAATTAGCGCGAAATCTTTATTTAATATGGAAAGTGAACCGCTGGTAATTAAATCGTCACTCGAGAATTTTGCAAATAGAATACTTTGCTGTGTTATTCAGAAAGAGCAGATAGGAGAAATCAGCAATAAATCAATTAAGAATGCTCTTAGCGTTCTGCAAAAAAATACTTTTGATAGAATAAAAAATTTACCAAAAGATGTTGAAAAGGAAGACCTTCATCGCACTGGAAGAGCATCAGCATTTTATTCTAAACTGTATATTAATTGTGGACTTGCAATAGAAATGATAAAGGAATAACGAAAAACCCCAGTCTTTCGACCAGGGTTTTACTCGCTTTATCTTATTGTATTTTAATTGTGCTCGTGATGCCTCGCAATTCATTTAAAATTTAGAATTCAAAATTCAAAATTGGTTTATAACCATGTGTTAAACTTCTTAATAAACCAAACCTTAACCACTTGTGTAAGTAGGCAGTAGCCCAATAGCACAGCAAACAGGTAAGCAAAGTAAACAGGAGGCAAAGGCATAAACTTAAAGCCCGATGCAAACGGAGAGAATGGCAGGTAGATACCGGCAATCATAATAAGTACCGTCATAATAGTTAGCGGAGTAGAAGCGCTACTTTGTATAAATGGTATTTTTTTAGTACGTATCATATGCACAATAAGTGTTTGCGATAACAGCCCTTCAACAAACCACCCCGATTGGAACAAGCTTTGTGTTTCGGGTGTTTGTGCTTTAAACACAAACCACATTATGGCAAAGGTTGCATAATCGAATATGGAACTGATTGGCCCGATGTAGAACATGAATTTGGCAATGCTGCCTGTTTCCCAACGGCGTGGCTTAACCAGGTATTCGGCATCCATACGGTCCCATGGTAGTGATATCTGGCTTATATCGTACAGCAGGTTTTGCGTAAGCACCTGCACCGGTAACATAGGTAAAAAAGGCAACAGCGCGCTGGCACCCAACATGCTGAACATATTACCAAAGTTGCTGCTGGCAGCCATTTTTAGGTACTTAATAATATTACCAAATGTGCGTCGGCCATAAATAACACCTTTGCGTAATACCATCAAATCTTTCTCCAGCAAAATAATGTCGGCGCTTTCTTTAGCAATATCCACAGCTGTATCAACCGATATACCAACGTCGGCATCGCGCAATGCGCCCGCATCGTTTATACCATCGCCCATAAAGCCAACGGTGTGCCCTTTGCTTTGCAGCACTTTTATTACGCGGCTTTTTTGCATAGGGCTAAGCTTGGCGTAAATGCTGGTATGTTCCAGTTTATCTAACAGTTCAGGGTCGCTCAGGGTTTCAATTTCGTTACCCAACAATATGCTGGTAACCGGTATGCCCACATCCTGGCAAATCTTTTTAGTTACAATTTCATTATCACCGGTAAGCACTTTCAGTTCAATACCCAGGCGTTGCAATGCTTTAATAGCAGGCTTAGCCGATGGCTTTGCCGGATCTAAGAACCCGATGAAGCCCGTTAATATCATATTGCTTTCGTCGGCAACCGCATAGTTAATAGGGTGGGTAGCATCTAATTCCTTAATAGCTACAATAAGCACGCGCAAACCTTCTTCGTTCATCTTGCGCGACATCTTCAGCACGTTCTCCTTCAGCTTGGCATCCATAGGGATGATCTTATCGCGCTCGGCATGCAATTGCATGTTCTCACCCGGATCGAATGCCTGTGTGCAAATGTCAATCATCTCTTCAACCGCGCCCTTGCAAATAAGCAAGTGCTTATCGCCCTGTTGCAATATTACCGACATGCGCCTGCGCTTCGAATCGAATGGTATTTCGTCTATCTTTTTAAACTCGCCTTGCGCTTCTAATACTTTCTTTACCTCGCCATGTTCTAATACAGCAACATCCAACAGGCTTCGTAACCCCGTTTGGTGCAAGCTGTTCAGGTAGGCCCATTTCAATACTTCATCATCTTCTTCGCCTTCTACATTCAAGTGGCGTTCTAATACTATCTTATCTAAGGTAAGTGTACCGGTCTTGTCGGTGCAGAGTATATCCATTGCGCCAATGTTCTGTATCGCGTTCAAACGTTTTACAATAACCTTTTTCTTACTCATGTTTATAGCGCCCTTAGCAAGGGTTGCTGTAACCACCATTGGCAACATTTCGGGTGTAAGTCCCACTGCCACGGCAATAGAAAAGAGCAGGGCCTCCATCCAATCGTGCTTGGTGAGCCCGTTTATTAAAAACACCAGCGGCACCATTACCAACATAAACCGTACCAATAACCATGCCACGCTGTTAACACCTTTATCGAAGCTGGTTTCAGGGCGTTTGCCCGTTAACGATTTGCTGATGGAACCAAACAATGTTTGGCTGCCTGTGGTAACAATAATGCCCACTGCCGCGCCACTCACCACGTTGGTGCCCATAAAGCAAATGTTATCTAGGTCGAGTGGTTGCTTTTTGTCGGCTTCTTCTATAGGTGTATCTCTTTTTTCTACCGGTAACGCTTCGCCCGTAAGCATGGCCTGGCTCACGAACAAGTCCTTACTATATATAACGCGGCAATCGCCGGGTATCATATCGCCCGCGGTTAAAAAAATCATATCGCCGGGTACCAGTTCTTTAATATCAATTTCCTTTTTGCCTGTACCCTGGCGCATAACGGTAGCGGTGGTCTTTACCATGCTCTTCAGTTCTTCGGCAGCTATATTGCTGCGGAACTCCTGCCAAAAACGTATGATGGTACTTAGTAATACCATGCTCATTACAAGCGCTACGGTCGAATAATCGCGCTCGGCCGGGGTTTTAGCCATGGTAACGTCGGTAACAAACGATATGGCTGCAATAACAATAAGTATGCCGTTAAACGGAGTGATCCATGCCTGCATAAACTGTATGAACCAAGGTGGTGCCTTTTCGCTGGCTATTTCATTTGGCCCGAATTTTTCTTTCTTCTCCTGCAGCTGCTCTTCGGTAAGTCCGGTTTCACAGGTTTCCAGGTTGGTAAATAATTCTTCTTTAGTGGCCTTAGCAGCACTCTTTAGCTTGCCTGCAATTACAGGGTCGAAACTGTTTTGCGAGTTACCCGATTTACCAAAGCTTAAGCTTGGCATTTTCAGTTTCCTTTCTTTTTCGGTTGTTTCCATAGGCTCTCCCTCCTTTAAAAATTAACAATGGCACAAGGCAATACAGGTTGCTTTATGCTTTCGTATATAAGATGTTGTTTTAATTCCATCTTTTAAGCTGTTTTTATTCCGTGTGGCACGGTTAGCCTAAAAGAGCCAGCCGTGTTAAACGGAGATAACTAAATATGTTTGTGCACTCGGCCCACTATCCATCGTTGGTTAGTGAATGTTTTGGTTACGGCTGCAAAAGTAGGAAAACTTTTAAAACAAATAGCAGGGACACGAATTTCACGAATTAATCAGATTGATTTGTTACCGCACTTTGCCCCAAACCCCTAAAGGGGCTTTAAAGACAAGCTACTTAGTTCAAAGCCCCTTTAGGGGTTTGGGGCAGACAAATGCAAACTGAGTCATTACTCAAATAAATAATATTATTAATTAGTGGAATTCGTGTCGGAGACCATTATTAATTATAACCATCAGCGTCATCAGCGTTCTATGTATTTTATTCATACTTTTGATATGAATAGTTCGACTAATGAATGACAGCGTAGAAAATGTAGATGTTACTTCCACTAAGGCCAGCAGGCCGGTATTGGTATCTATGTTTATAAACCTGGTATTGGCTGCCGTAAAAGGTGTGGCTGCTTTCTTTGGTAATTCAAATGCGTTAATGGCCGATGCAGCAGAATCATTCTCAGATGTGATGAGTTCTGCTATTGTATGGATAGGTATTAAGACTGCCGTTAAAGAACCCGATGCTGACCATCCTTACGGGCATGGTAAAGCAGAGCCTATGGCATCCATCGCTGTAGTTATATTTTTATTGATAACGGCTATTGCCATTGCAAGCAGGGCGCTCACCCGCTTATGGCACCCGCCTGCAGTACCCGAAACATTTACATTATATGTATTGATAGCAGTAATAATTGTAAAAGAAGTAGTATACCGCTATATGCGCCGCAAGGCAAAGCGCTTTGGCAGCACGGCATTATTAGCTGAAGCTTTGCATAACCGCAGCGATGCTATTACTTCGCTGATGGCTTTCATCGGTATATTAATGGCTGTGGTAGGTGGCCCTAAACTGGTTGCAGCCGATGCCTATGCATCTATAGTAGCTTCGTGCATTATTGCATTTAATGCCATACGCATATTTAAACCTGCGTTAGATGAACTGATGGATGCCGCTCCGCCTGCTGAGTTGGAGGTGGAAGTAAGAAGGGTATCGGCGGGAGTGGCCGGTGTTATAGAAGTTGAAAAATGTTTTTTGCGCAAAATGGGTATGCGCTATTTGGTAGATATGCACGTGGTGGTAGATGCCAAAATAAGTGTGAAAGACGGCCATGCTATTGCTCACCATGTAAAAGATGCCGTGCTGCACCAAATGCCTGTTATTAGCGATGTGCTGGTGCATGTTGAACCCAACGAAATGGAAAAATGGTAACCCCAACCTTAACCCCTATATGCGTTATTTCGATAAGAAGAGTATTGACTTAATACAAAGTCAATCGGTACAAGCTGAGCAAGCAGGGCAAATACCTGCAGACTGGCTCAACATAATTTACAAGAAGAATTATTTCAGAATATTCGTTCCCAAGCAAATTGGGGGATTAATGTTGCCCTTGCCTGATGCACTTCGGCTTTTTGATGAGGCCGGTAGTATTGATGGTAACCTGGGCTGGGCGCTTGCTATTGGAACGGGCGGTGCGTACTTTTATGCGTACATGCAACCTGCTAATGCTAACAAGGTATTCAATAAACCCGAATCGGTAATTGCGGGCAGTGGTGCACCAACGGGTGTAGCCAAAGCAGTTAAGGGTGGATATATGGTAAGCGGTAGCTGGAAATATGCTAGTGGCGCCAACTATGCAACATCATTTACTGCAAACGTTATAATTAACGAACGCACCAAAGCATACAAGGCATTTACTTTCGAGCCATCGCAAATAAAGATCATTAAGAACTGGGATGCCTTTGGCCTGAAAGCTACTGAGGGCCACACCATGATTATAGAAGATGCTTTTGTGCCGGAGGCAATGACATTTGACCTCGCCATTAAAGAACCATTATATAAGCATGCGTTATATCAATTCCCTTTTCTGCAATTTGCTGAACTGAATTTTGGTGCTTTATCATTGGGCCTGTGCCGCCATTTTTTTACTGAGGCACATGCTCTGCTTAAGGCCAACAAAAAAACTTGGTCGCGTACTGAAGGGCGCATGGCATTTGTTACCAAATTAATAAGCGAAAAAGAAAAGGCTTTCAATACTGCATCTGGTAAGTTCTATAAAATTGCAGACTCATCCTGGAAAGAGATTGTGAAGACGGGCAAGTTAAATGCCAGGGTTCAGACGGAAATAAGCAAGGTCAGCAAAAAGACATCGCGCATTGTATTAGATTGTATGGATTCCGTAATTCCGTATTTAGGGATGGGGGCTATGATGGAAGGTGCAACCATTAACCAAATATGGAGAGATACGCATACCACCTGCCAGCATATTCTGTTGGTGCCTTTTGCCAAGGTTTAAGTACATTTGCACCCTAATTTACTTGTATGAAATTTAAAATTTCACTCGCGCTTTTTCTTTCTCTCTTCACTGCAACAGTTTTTGCACAAAAAGATGAAAAGCAGTCATCACTCGAATTTGTTGAACATATAAAGATGGCTCAATACCATGAGGCCTATGTTATGTTCGATTCGGCAGTACTGAAAAAGATAACGGAAGAGGCATTTGTAAATGCTATGCAAGGCGCAAACAAACAGTTAGGCGATATTGAAAGTTATACTTATGAGTTTGGGGAAAAAGGCAAAGAGCATGACCGTACCTTTACTAAGTGCCAGTTTAAAAATAATACCCTCGATATTGAATTGGCTTTTAGCGCAAATGGCCGCATTGATGGTTTCCACTTTGTAGATCCTGCACAGGTTGAAGCATCAAAATATAGCCCTCCTTCATACGATAGCGCAGCAGGCTATACTGAAATTAAGATCACTATAAATACCGGTATATATAAACTGCCCGGCATACTTACTGTGCCTAATACAGTAAAGAATCCTCCGGTAGTTATTATGGTGCAAGGCTCGGGCCCTAACGATATGGATGAGAGTATTGGTTCTAATAAACCTTTTAAAGACCTTGCTATAGGCCTCGTGCGTAAAGGCATCGCAACTATACGTTACGATAAGCGTTCTCGTCTCTATGGTATTCACATGGCCGTTGATATTCACAAGGCTACTGTTAACGATGAAGTGATTGAGGATGTGATATCAGCAGTTAATATGGCCGGGGCATTAGGTTGCGATACGAATAGAATATATGTACTGGGCCATAGTCTTGGTGCTATGTTAGCACCGCGCATTGCTAACCAAAGTAAAAAGATACGTGGCATAATTATGATGGCAGGTGATTCTCGTTTGCTGGAAGATGTGATGATAGACCAATACAAATACCTCGCTTCGCTTGATACTGCTTCGGCACGAAAGAACAAACAAAGAATAGATGATGCGATTAAGCAAGCTAAATATGCCGAGAGCCCTAATTTAAAGCCCGATGCACCGGATAGCTTATTGCCGTTAGGTGTGCCTGCCCCGTATTGGATAGATATAAATAATTACAACCAAGTGAAAACTGCTGAGGCTTTAACACTGCCTATATTTATTATGCAAGGCGAACGCGATTACCAGGTTACTATGGATGATTACAACATTTGGAAAGATAAACTGCACAAAAAGAAGAACGTAACACTGAAGAGTTATCCGAAATTGAATCATTTATTTATGGAAGGTGAAGGCAAAAAAAGCACACCTGCCGAATACGATAAACAGAGTCATATACCAATGTACGTAATTGATGATATAGCCACATGGGTAAACAAAAACTAATAGCTATGATGTTAACGGCGGCCAAAATATACAAGGCCTTATTCAGTATACTTCTCGTTTTCACTCTTATCGACTTGTACACGTATACAGGCCTTAGGGCATCCCTCCGTTCTTCTTCTTCAAGAATGAGGAAGATAGTGTTCCGTGCATTCTGGGCAATTAATTTTGCGGTTTACATATTAGTGCTGTACACGGCCTGGTTGCAATCACCTAAGTATGGCTTTGCGGGTGGCTGGTTTAAATTCATGGCGGCAGTGTTATTCATTTCCTACATTCCTAAAATATTCTACATCATCTTTTTATTGATAGAGGATATATACCGCTTGATTAGATTCATTGCAGTTGCTCCATACAAATTAATAAAGAAAGAAGAAGCATCTTCGGTAGAATTATTTCAGTCGCGCCGTAAGTTTATTGCTAACACCGGTACTATTGTGGCTGCTATACCTTTCACCGGAATGGTATATGGCATAACCAAAGGCAAATACAATTTCAAAGTTCACAAAGTTGAAATTACATATAAAGATCTGCCTAAAGGATTTGACGGAATACAGATGACACAGTTGTCAGACATTCATAGCGGAAGCTTTGATAATAAAGAAGCCGTGCAGCATGCAGTTGACCTGGCGAACGAACAGAAGTCGGATATTATGTTCTTTACCGGTGATCTGGTAAACAACCGTTCTGATGAAATGGCAAACTGGATGGATGTATTCGGCAAGCTGAAAGCGCCTATGGGTGTTTATTCATCATTAGGTAACCACGATTATGGCGACTATGCCGAATGGCCATCGGCAGAAGCTAAGCAAGCCAACCTCGAAAAGCTTTTTGACATACACAAACAGTTAGGTTTTAAATTATTGCGTAACGAGAATATGAAGATCGAACGCAATGGTTCGCATATTGAATTACTAGGATTAGAAAATTGGGGCAAGGGCGGGTTTAGCAAATATGGCGACCTGAATAAAACATTGCAAGGCACCGAACCTGATTCTTTTAAAATACTTATGTCGCACGACCCTACGCATTGGGAAGCGCAGGTAATGAATAATGCAGAACACCACATTCACTTAACACTTGCAGGCCACACCCATGGTGCGCAATTCGGTGTTGAAATAGGTGACGTTAAAATATCTCCTGCACGTTTAAGTTACGATCGTTGGGCCGGCCTTTATGAAGAGAATGGAAAGTATCTATACGTTAACCGCGGCCTTGGTTTTATTGGTTTCCCGGGCAGGGTAGGTATATGGCCAGAGATTACGGTAATTACCCTGCGTAGCGCTTAATACATCTTTGCCCCATTCGGTACAGGGTGCGATAATGATGTCAGCACCACATTTCCATCTTTATCAGGAAAGCCAGTTACCAGGCACTGCGATATGAAATTAGCTATTTGCTTTTCTGGGAAATTAATAACGGCAACAACTTGCCTGCCGGGTAATTCTTCTTTTGTGTAGAGCGTGGTTATTTGTGCACTGCTCCACTTAATTCCAAATTCACCAAAGTCAATTTTAAGTTTGTAAGCAGGCTTCCTTGCCTCTGGAAAATCGTGTACTTCGAGAATGGTACCTGCACGCAGTTCTACCTTCTCAAAATCTTTCCAGGCTATTTGTTCCATAAAAACTATTTCTTAAAGCGCCAGCACAAACCAAATTCCTTGGCAAAGCCCGTAATGTTGGTAGCGTATTGCCCTGTTGTTTTAGGCACTTGTGCAGCTTCGCTAAAAGCAGTGAACATAGCCACAAAACCCAAATGCCCGATGAAATAACGAACATGAGCACCTGTGCGGATTATGTTGCCTTTTGCAGTGTAGTTGTATGTACCATCGCTGGCTAAAATGCCAGTAGCTTTATAAGTATCTGAATTAGGTTGGTAGCCATAGTACCCATTGAACGTAACTGTAGTAAAACCTAGGGAGAGCACAGCTGCAATATCCCAATGACGAGTTACATAAAAATGGTAGCTACCATCAATAGTAAATTCAGATGCAAGTGCTTTTACCTGATCGTATGGCACACTAAAACCATAGAACTGGCTTGGGGCTATCATATAATAATCGCTGCCCGAACTAAGGCCAATGCCAAAGCGAGAGCTGATACCATATTCAATTGAAAGCGGATCACGGCAACCTACAAAATGACCCCACCCAACTTCATGGGCTGTAGTATTAATTCCTGTTGTGTAGTTGCTGAATGTATTGCCTTCGGTAACATCAGCTTGGATGGTTCCTCTCTGGTAGGCCAATTGAGCATTGCTAAAACTTGCAAACGCCAATACTAAACATACAATAAGTGTAATTTTCTTCATGCAGTGTTATTAATACATTAAACCAAATGTATCAAATCTTTTTCACTTTTCCAAGTCAGATTTATGCCATCTCCTTAGTAGCAGCTTTGCCACGCCATTCGCCAATTTGCTGGCGCCACATAGCGTAATACAAGCCTTTAAGCGCAAGCAATTCCTCATGCTTACCCGATTCTATTACATGCCCTTTTTCGAGTACAAATATTTTATCGGCATGCATAATGGTAGACAACCTGTGTGCAATTAATATGGTTATAAGGCTGCTATTTTGCGATACATCACGTATGGTCTTGCTTATTTCTTCTTCGGTAAGTGAATCAAGCGCTGAGGTTGCTTCATCAAATACAAGCAACGACGGCTTACGCAACAAGGCACGCGCAATTGATAATCTTTGCTTCTCTCCACCCGATACTTTTACACCACCTTCACCAATTACAGTATCTAATCCCTTATCAGCGCGTGCTAATAAATTATCACAAGCTGCTTTCCTTAATACATCCAGGCATTCTTCATCGGTTGCATTGGGCGCAACAAATAGTAAATTCTCTTTTATAGAACCTGAGAACAATTGTGAATCTTGTGTTACTAATCCTATCTGTTCACGTAACTTATCAAGGTCAATATCTTTACCTGATGTGCCGTTATATAAAACGGTTCCGCTTGGTGGGGTGTATAAGCCTACCAATAATTTCACCAATGTAGTTTTACCTGAGCCAGACGGTCCTGCAAAAGCAATGGTTTGCCCACGTTCTACCTTGAATGAAATATTTTGAAGTGCAGGTGTTTTAGCAGTTTGGTGTTTAAAGCTTACGTCTTCAAACTCTAATTTTTCAATGGTGTTAACATTAATAGGGTTAGCCGGTTTAGGTTCTTTAGGTGTGCTGAGTATCTTCGAGAAGTTATCAAGTGATACCTGCGTTTCCCTGAATGTGTTAATGATGTTACCCAATTCTTGCAATGGCCCGAAAATAAAGAAGGAGTAAAACTGTAGAGCAAACATTTGCCCGAGTGTTAGCCTATGCCTGAATATTAGGAAGCAGAACATAAATAACAAACAACTACGCAAGAAGTTGATTGTAGTGCCCTGTATAAAGCTGATGAAACGGATGAAGCGGAGCTTCCTTAATTCTAATCCTAAAATTTTTGTGGTAGTAGCGTTTAGCCGGTTCACTTCCTGGTCAGTAAGGCCAAGGCTCTTTACTAACTCGATATTACGTAACGATTCTGTAGTAGAACCAGCCAATGCAGTCGTTTCGCTTACTATCTTCTTCTGTACGGTTTTAATTCTCTTGCTTAAATAAGAACTTACAAAACCCAATATTGGCACCAGTGAAAAATATACGGGAGCAATGAGCCAGTAAATACGCATAGCGTAAACGAACACAAACACAATACCCACAAGGGTTGTGAATAATATACTTATAGCCGAAAGTACGAGCTTCTCAACATCTGAACGTACTTTTTGCAGAACGCCCAATGTTTCTCCGCTACGTTGGTCCTCGAATACTGAATAGGGTAGTCCCAAAGAATGACGTAAGCCATCAGTATATATTTGCACACCCACTTTTTGGGTTACTACGTTGGTAAAATAATCCTGAAAATTCTTTGCAATACGCGATACCATTGCAACACCCATCGACATACCAATAAGTGTCATTACACCTTTCACGTAGTCAGATGTTGCAAAATTTACCGTTCCAATTTTCGACAGGTATCTGTCTACGATCCGCTGAAATATCATAGGATCGAATAAAGAGAATACCTGGTTGATGGTTGCAAGGCCCAATGCCAGGAGCAACATCCATTTATATGCTTTAAGGTAAGAGAATAATAGTTTCAAGTATTTAATATTTAAGGTTAACAACTTAAGCAGACGGAAAGGTAGCGAGTTTACTTTAAATACGTGTTAACAAACAATAAGTGGGGTTCCTGACATAATAAATGAAGAGGTAGAAGGCTTGCCATATTTAAAAATCTAGAAGCTTGTCAGCCATAAGAAATGAACGATTATGATTTGAGGAGCAAAGAGTTTTTTTGAAGTGGATGTTTGCAAGAAAGATCTTCAGGAGGTAATTATATAGCATGTTGACGGAAGTAAATCGTGAAATTTATCGAAAACATGAAAGTGTAAGTTTGATTATAATTCTCTGGTATTCAAATTATTACGATATTTTATTTTTCTTACTTGTAATTCGTAACAAAATTCTTTCATACATTTGCATCGCAAATAATTACTCTCTGCATTTTTTAGCATGGTGTAGTTGTTATACAGAAGAGGTGAGAGATCAGGCTCTAAGACCCTCTGGCAACCGTCTAAGTTTAGAAAAGGTGCCAACTCCTGCCCAAGGCAACGCGGGACATATAAAAACGACATAGACCATGAAAAACAAAAGACACAGTCCTTTTAGTAAATCCGCCAAGCGGATTAGTTTCAACAATTCCAACAATTGTTGCTGTATGTGTATGTGCATGCAAGTCATGTAACACATCCGCTATTTCATTTTAATAGTCAGGATGTGCAGCCCGAAAGGGTAAGACTCACCCCCAACCCCTCTCTGTAAAACAGAGAAGGGGAAGACGAAAACTAATAAATAATTCATGAACATAAAACACTAAATAAATCTCGGTCCTTGTCCCCTCTCTACTGCTAGAGAGGGCCAGGGGGTGAGTAAATACAACATGAGTACAAAAACATTTCAATACAGCAACAACTACCAATTAGAATCTGGCCAAAGTCTGCAAGGGTTTACACTTGCTTACCAAACATGGGGTACGCTGAATAAAGAAAAAGATAATGTGATATGGATATGCCATGCGCTTACAGCAAATGCCGATGCTGAAGAATGGTGGCCGGGTATTATTGGCAGCGGTAAAATATTCGACCCTGCAAAACACTTTATAGTATGTGCCAATATTTTAGGTTCTTGCTATGGTTCAACAGGGCCTTTATCTATTAATCCGGCAACGGGAAAACCATTCTTTCATAGTTTTCCAAAGCTTACTGTGCGAGATCTTGTAGGTTCACTCGATTTGCTGCGGAAGGATTTAGGAGTGGAACAAATACACACCCTGATTGGTGGTTCATTAGGCGGCCAACAGGCAATAGAATGGACTGTAAGCGCTCCTGATCTTATCAAACACCTCATAGTGGTTGCATCCAATTCGGTGAGCTCGCCATGGGGTATTGCCTTCCGCGAGAGCCAACGCCTTGCCATTGAAGCTGACCCAACCTGGAAAGAGCCAAGGCCCAGTGCCGGTACCGAGGGTTTGAAAGCTGCACGTGCCATTGCATTACTGAGCTATCGCAATTACACTACCTATTCGCAAACGCAAAAAGAAACCGGTGATGAGAAAACAGATGATTTCAAAGCAGCATCGTATCAGCGTTACCAGGGCGATAAATTGGTAAAGCGTTTTAATGCATTCTCGTATTACACGCTCTCTAAAATAATGGATTCGCATAACGTGGGCCGTGGCCGTGGTGGAGTTGAACAAGCACTTGCAGGAATTAAAGCCAAAACGTTGGCGGTTGGTATTACATCCGATCTGTTGTTCCCTGCAAGCGAATCGAAGTACACTGCGGAACATGTGCCAGGTGCTACTTATGAAGAAATAAATTCTCTGTACGGTCATGATGGATTTTTAATTGAAGTGCCCAAGCTAACCCTGGCTATTCAAAACTTTTATAATAGAACTACAAACAAACCTAAGGTTGGGTTATTTGGCCTTGGCTGCGTTGGGCAAGGTTTTTATGAACTTGCTCAAAAGCAAAATCCATCCATTACTCCTGATAAGATTGTGGTAAAGGATGCATTGAAAGCACGTAAGGTTGATACACACCGCATAAGCTTTGATAAGCAGGAGGTACTGCAAGATGCCGCAACTGACCTTGTGGTGGAGGTGATAGATAATTCAAAAGAAGCTTTTGAGATCGTTCGTACTGCATTGAAAGCAGGTAAGAAAGTTGTTACAGCCAATAAAAAAATGGTGGTGGAAAATCTTGCGGAGTTATTGACCTTGCAGGAAAAGAATAATACCTCACTGCTTTATGAAGCAGGTGTGTGTGCCAGTATTCCAATCGTTCGCGCAATAGATAGCTATTTCTATAAGGAACCGATAAGCGCTATTCGAGGTTTATGCAACGGCACATCTAATTATATTCTGTCGCAGTTATATAATAAGGGATGGGATTATGCAACGGCACTAAAAGAATCTCAAAAACTGGGCTTTGCCGAAGCCGACCCAACATTGGATGTGGAAAGTTACGATGCACTGTACAAGCTCATTATACTTGCCCTGCATGGTTTTGGTTTGATAGTAAAGCCTGAGCAGGTATTTAATTACGGTATATCGAACATTAGCGTTGATGATATACAATATGCCAAGGGACATGGATATAAAATTAGGCAAGTGGCACAAGTGTATAAGCTAGCCAACAATAAAGTAGGCTTATGGGTGGTGCCACAGTTTGTTGCAGCTAACGATCCGCTGTATAATGTAGAGAATGAGTTTAACGGCTTGACTGTTGAAGCGGAGCATTCGGGGACCCAATTCTTTTCAGGTAAAGGTGCCGGAAGCTACCCAACCGGTGCAGCGGTGTTAGCAGATGTGCATGCTTCACTCGATGGATTTAAATATCGTTACGAGAAATACAAAACGAATAAAGAGTTGAGTCTTTCAAATGCAATTGAGGTTGAAGTGTATGTTAGAGCAAGTGAAAGGGTATTGAGTGAAATTAATTTGAAAGATAAAAAACATGCCAAGGGTACTGACTATGCAACTGGCAAACTAAGTCTTGCTCAACTAATAGACCTGAAACCATTGCTGACTAATGAGAAAGTGTTTTTAGCATCGTTGCCTTTTAGCATTGCAACTAACGAGAGGGCTGGAGTTGAAACAAGACTTAAAAAGAGCTACATTTGAGTAATGAAATTAGATGCTTCGACAGGCCCAGCATGACAAGTAATTTGAACAAATAATAAGTATAATTATGCCTAAAGTAACCTTACACCGTGTAGATAATGACTTTCATTTGGAAGCTCGAAACGTAGTTGGTGCAAAATTCAGCATGGATGGCAATCCTGAAATTGGTGGGCACGACCTTGGCTTCCGCCCATTGGAGACTATGATTGCATCGCTGGGTGGGTGCAGCAGTATGGATGTGATAATGATATTAAAGAAACAAAGGCAGCAGATAGACGACTATGATGTTGAAATAGAATATGAGCGTGACCAAACTTTAGAACCTGCGTTGATAACCAAGATACACATCAAATTTATTGTAAAAGGTAAAGTGGATGAAGATAAATTGAAGAAGGCTATTGAATTAAGTCTTGATAAATATTGTACAGTATCAAAAATGCTGGAGAAGACAGCAGCTATAACTTATTCATACCAACTGAACTAAGCATGGCCGGTAAAAAGCATAAGGATACTATTGCTGTTCGAACTCAACTTCCGAAAACGGAGTTTAATGAGCATTCGGTGCCGTTGTATTTAACATCGAGCTTTGTTTACGATGATGCTGAAACCATGCGTGCTATGTTCGCTGATGAAAAGCAAGGTTATATATACAGTCGCTTTTCAAATCCGAATGCTACTGAGTTGATAGATAAAATGTGCCAGTTAGAAGAGGCTGAAGCAGGTTTTGCTCTTGCATCGGGTATGGCGGCAGTGTTCACCACCTTTATGGCCTTGCTGAGGAGTGGTGATCATATTCTCTGTTGCAATTCGGTATTTGGTTCAACACATACGATATTAGAAAAGCAACTGTCGAAGTTTGGAATAACACATACGTATACCGATATACTTAAAACGGACGATTGGGCTAAAGCTATTCAACCCAATACCAAAATTATTTTTGTTGAAACTCCGTCGAACCCTGCAATTGATTTAATTGATTTGGCATGGCTGGGCAAGTTTGCTAAAAAGCATAAAGCGATATTAATAGTAGATAATTGTTTTGCTACGCCTATTCTGCAACAACCTATTCAATATGGTGCCGACCTGGTAATACACTCTGCAACCAAGTATATAGATGGCCAAGGCCGTGTAATGGGCGGCATTGTGGTTGGTAAAAAAAACTTGATAGATGAAATAAGAACCTTTGCACGTAGTTCGGGTCCTGCCATTTCTCCCTTCAATTCCTGGCTATTATCCAAGAGTATTGAAACGTTGCCTATACGTATGGAACGACATAGCAGCAATGCTCTTAAAGTTGCTCAGTATTTAGAAAAGCATGCTGATGTAGAATCAGTGAAATATCCTTTCTTGAAATCTCATCCGCAATATAAAATTGCAAAAAAGCAAATGACCCAAGGTGGAGGAGTACTTGCATTCCTTATTAAAGGCGGATTAAAAAGAGGAAGTAAATTTTTAGATGCGTTAGAGATGAGTTCCCTAACTGCTAACCTTGGTGATACACGCACTATTGTTTCTCATCCTGCATCAACTACACACGCTAAGCTTACCGAACAGCAGCGTTTAGAAACAGGAGTACTACCCGGACTTATTCGTATATCAGTCGGGCTTGAGCATGCCGATGATATTATTGCTGACTTAGAACAAGCATTTAGAAAGTTTAAGAAGAAATAAAGATAAATAGTGGGCTAACGACTAATGACTAGCCACTAACGACTATTTATATTCTAATCCCTATAATACAAACGTCATCAACCTGTTCTTGTGTGCCCTTCCAGTCGCTGAGGGTTTTATCGAGTAATGCTTTTTGGTCTTTCATTGGCTTCGCGGCCATACCCAATACAATTTCTTTCAACTGGCTCGATTTAAATTTCTTACCATTTGTTCCGCCGAATTGGTCAGCAAATCCATCGCTGAACATATAAATGCAATCACCTTTTTGCAGGTTTATCTCGTGTAGTGTAAATGGCTTGGCTTCACCACCGCTAATACCTATAGGCATTTTATCGGGTTTAAATTCCATTAGCTCACCGCCTCTCACTATCCATATACCATTGTTGGCACAAGCAGCCATTAATAAATGCTTTTCAAAATCAATCGAACAAAGCGAAGCATCCATGCCATCTTTGGTATCGGTGGTACCGTCAGGGTTCAATGCTTCCACCACATTATTACGCACCGTGTTGAATATCTCGTTAGGGTGGGTAATGTTCTTTTCAATAACGGCCTGGTGCAAAAAGTTTATGTTCAATAACGACATAAATGCACCCGGTACACCGTGCCCGGTACAATCGCAACATGCAATGTAAAATTTGCCCTTACGGTGCAACGCCCAATAAAAATCGCCACTTACAATATCCTTAGGTTTAAAAAATATGAAGTAGTCCTGCAGGTATTCTGATAAATACTTCTCGCTGGTGAGTAATGCGGTTTGTATACGGCTAGCGTATTGTATGCTATCGGTAAGGTCTTTGTGCCGCTCTTCCAAAAGTTTTTTAGCATCCCCCAATTGTGCAAAGGCCTCGTCGATCCTTTCTTTTTGCTCGCCTATAATATTCTTTTGCCTGTTTGTAATTCGTAAACGTTGTACTACAAATATTAAAAACGCAGCAAGTAGTAATACTCCGGCTGAACCTGCGTAAATAATTAGCTGTTGTCGTTTACGTTGCTCTTCTTCAAGCTCATGTTGCTTTTTATGATCCGCTTCTTCAAGGGCTTGTTTCTTTTCGTATGAATAGCGGACTTCTTCACGGCCTATTGCCTTTTGTTTATCTTCATTAAAAACACTATCATGTATGGCAGAGGCCCTTTTGTAGTAATAAAGTGCGCTGTCAGGTTGTTTCATTTTTTCATAACTGGTAGATATGTCTAAGAGTACAAATAGGTAGTCCTTACGGCTGTTTATGCTTTTATAAATACCTAAAGCTTCCCTGAAATAATCAAGAGCCTCTTTGTAATTTCCTTTATCTCTGGATATCTCACCAATACCTTCAGTAGATTCGGCAATATTGCTCATATCACCCACACCTTTGCTAATGCCTAATCCCTTCTTGTATAATATCAGGGCGCTGTCTGTTAGTATTTGGCTTACCTGGTAAATAGTTGGCGATTTGACCTTATCCGGATAAAAAATATCGATGTAGTTGTCGCGTATACTATCAGATTCTTTTGCAAGCGCATTGTAAGCGTTAGCAAGGTTTGTATAGGTTACACCAATGTCGGCCATATTACCCTCATCCTTTCGTATAGCCAGGCTTTTCATATAGTAGTTAATGGCATCAGGGTATCTTTTCTGGTTACGATATATAATGGCAATGTTATTATACCCACGATCGATACCTTCCCTGTTGTTTCTTTCTTTTTCAATGAAGAGGCTCTTTTTAAAATATGTAAGTGCAGAGTCGTTGTTCTCCTCATCCATATAAAGCAAGCCAATATTATTATACGTAAGCGCTATGCCGGGTTTGTAGTCTAATTCCTCATACATATTCTGGCTCCTTAAAAAATAATCGAGCGCCACAGGGTAGTTGCTTTGGCTCCAGTAAACAAGTCCAAGGTTATTATTAGCGCTGGCAATACCGCGTTTATCGCCTAATGCTTCTTTTGCTTTCAGTGCCTTGGTATAATAAATTGCAGCCTGGCCATAATTGCCCTGGTTGTTATAAGCATTACCAATGTTAAGTAGGGCTTGTCCTTCGCCTTTGCGGGCCGCTAATAAAATAGCATCGTTGGTAGAAATTTCAAGACTCTTAGAACGCCTTAAGGCGCGTATCCCATAATCTAGCGCTTGCAAAAAATCTCCTTTACTATTGAAGGCTTTGCAAATCGATATTTCTATGAAGACCTTTGATGTATCCTGCTTTTCGTTGTTAAGCTTGTTCTTTAACGAGTCAATAAGTTTTGACTGACCAATGGCCTGGGTGAACAGTGTGCACAGAAAAATAAATAGTATGGAGCTACGTACCTTCATGCTGGCGTAAACAGGGTTTATAAAACGCTATAAAAAAATGCAGAGCTATTTCGACGGTGTACTTTTCTTAAGCTTGGTAATATCAGCCGGATCGCAATGTGCGCACCCACCGGTATTCTTTCGCTTAATTGCTAAATATCCTTTCCGTGCCATATATACTACAGCAGCGGCAAGAATAATATAGATAGCTATACTTTGCATTTTTTATTTCTGCTTAACGGTACCGAATTTTTTCTTCAATCCTTCTGTAGTGTTAGAACCCGGACGCTCAATTGGCGAACCGAGAGACCTATCCCATATTAATGATGCAAGAACACCTAATGCTCTTGAAACACCAAATAATACAGTATAAAAATCGTATTCTACAATACCATAGTGAATCAATAATGCACCTGAGTGCGCATCCACATTTGGCCAAGGATTCTTGATCTTTCCGGTGCTCTCTAAAATAGGAGGAGCTACTTCATATATCATCTGCACAATTTCGCAAAGGTCATCGTGCTTGATGTGTTTCTTGTAAAAATCTTGTTGTGCAGTAAAACGAGGATCTGTCTTACGTAATACAGCGTGTCCATAACCAGGTACTACACGTCCTTCTGCCAATGTCTTTTTAATGTAATCGGCAATTTGTTCTTTTGTTGGTAAGCCACCGCCTAATTCTTTACGCAGTTCCAGTATCCACGATACTACTTCCTGGTTAGCCAAGCCATGCAATGGTCCTGCAAGGCCATTCATACCAGCTGCGAAAGCCAGGTAAGGATCGCTAAGTGTAGAACCTACAAGGTGCGTTGTGTGTGCCGATACGTTTCCACCTTCGTGATCGCAATGTATGGTTAAATAAAGGCGCATTAAACGTTGAACATCATACACGTCGTAGCCAAGCATGTGAGCAAGGTTTGCAGCCCAATCCAACTTAGGATCTGGTTCAATATGTTCGTTGTTCTTATATTTTCTGCGATATATGTATGCTGCCACACGTGGTAAGCGGGCAATAAGGTTCATTGAATCTTCGTAAACATAATCCCAATAATCTTTTTTGTTGATACCTTTTTTGTAAGCAGCAGCAAAAAGCGATTCGGTTTGCATAGCCATAACACCAATGCTGAACTCAGTCATAGGGTGTGTATTGGCAGGCAATGAATCTAATGTATCGAACACGTGGCGCGGAACAATACTGCGCCTTGCCCAATTGTTGGTGAGTTCATTCACATCTTCCTGTGTAGGAAGTTCGCCCATAAGCATAAGGTAAAATATACCTTCAGGCAATGGCTCAGAGCCGCCCGGTGCCTTTGGTAGCTTATCTCTCAGTTCAGGAATACTGTAACCGCGGAAACGGATACCTTCTTCCGGATCGAGTTTAGATGTTTCAGTAACAAGGCCGGTCATACCGCGCATACCCTGGTAAACCTGGGCAACGGTATACTCTCCAACTACTGCATCGCCATGCTCTGCAATAAATTGTTTTACGTTAACAGCTTCTGCTGCTGCTTTTTTTGCGAATGCTTCTTTGAGCTTGTCCATAGGGTATATAGTATATAAGTTTTTCTACAGTGTGTATTTAAATGTCTTTCCTCCGTAACGTGCCGATGTGCCCAGTCCTTCTTCAATACGCAATAACTGGTTGTATTTTGCAATACGTTCTGAACGGCAAGCTGAACCTGTTTTAATTTGTCCTGCGTTTAATGCCACAGCAATATCGGCAATGGTAGTATCTTCTGTTTCGCCCGAACGGTGACTGATTACTGCTGTGTATGAATTACGATCGGCTAATTGTACTGCATCAATGGTTTCGCTTAACGAACCAATTTGGTTTACCTTAACCAAAATTGAATTTGCAACACCTTTATCAATACCTTGTTGCAGGCGGCTTACGTTGGTTACAAATAAATCGTCACCTACTAACTGTATTTTTTTGCCAAGCTTATCGGTCATGTCTTTCCAGCCATCCCAATCATCTTCTGCAAGCCCGTCTTCAATTGATACTATTGGATATTTCTTTACCAGTGATTGATAAAGAGCAATCATATCTTTCGAATCTAATTTCTCGCCCGATGATTTTGCAAAATGATATTTGTGTTCTTTTTCAAGGTAGAAAGAAGAAGAAGCCACATCAAGCGCCAGGTAAATATCTTTGCCCGGTTCGTATCCTGCTTTCTCAATAGCTTTTAATATAAAGTCAAGCGCTTCTTCAGTCGATTTAAGGTTAGGAGCAAAGCCACCTTCATCACCAACGCTGGTTGAATAATGTTTATCGTGCAATAATTTTTTAAGGTGATGAAAAACTTCGGCACCCATGCGCAATGCTTCTGCAAACGAAACTGCATTTACAGGCATGATCATAAATTCCTGGAAATCGATATTGTTATCGGCATGTGCACCACCATTCAATATGTTCATCATTGGCACAGGAAGCACATTGGCATTTACTCCGCCAATATATTTATACAAAGGCAACCTTGATTCTTCGGCTGCTGCTTTAGCTACTGCAAGTGATACACCCAATATGGCATTAGCGCCCAGGTTGGCTTTGTTTGGTGTGCCATCCATCTCCAGCATCTTATTATCAATAAGGCGTTGGTCAAATATGTACATGCCCTTCAATTCTTCCTGCATGGTGCCAACTACGTTGCCCACTGCTTTCAACACACCTTTACCCAGATATACGCCTTTATCACCATCACGCAATTCAACAGCTTCGTGTATGCCGGTTGATGCACCCGATGGCACAGCAGCACGGCCCAATGTGCCGCTATCAGTTATTACATCTACTTCAACAGTTGGATTTCCTCTCGAGTCAAGAATTTGCCTTGCCTGGATGCTTGCTATAAAACTCATAAACCGATAAAATATAAATTGGTAAGCACCAAAGTTATAAATAAAATAATGACAAAATATGCCTCGCTAATATTACTCATAGCCAACCATATAATTGGTTGAAATGGTGCGGGAAACGGGCAGAAAAAAGAAATGGAGCCCGGACAAGTAGCTGTTATTTTGTAACCTGCAACTTAATCCCCCTGGTGGGCTCCATTAATAATTAAAATATGGTAATAATATATAGTAGTTGGTCGCTTAAAACCTTGTATTAATCGACAAAGCCATATAATTTGCAGCAAAAATATATATAATTATTTATAATGAGAAGTATTATTGTATTAATTCTGGATTTTTTTTGGAGATACTTCCAAAGAACCTGATATTAGTACACAAAATTGAACCGGCTGTAGTAATTTACAGCAGGGAAAATATTGTAAATGGAGCGGAATAGTATGAATATCACAACAATAACTGAGCTTAAATTAAAAACTAAATCGGGTCAGGTTCTTAATTTTTCGATGCACTTCATGTAAGCTTCGCGCATCCCTTCGCACATAGCTGCTTTGCCATAATTATGGCTTTTTTCCAGGTCGGTTATTGCCTGGCTAATGCTCCTGACCTGGTCTTGCAGCCAGCCCAGCACATCAATTGTTTTGTCGTTCGTGTTCATGATTTCAGGAATTAAGGATTGCATATAAAATAGGAAAGGTTAGTTTTTTGCAAGGCCCTGGTAGGCTATCTGGTCGCTGTACATACTATAACGGTTCATTATTTCGCGCACGTATTGGTATGGTTCCTGCCCGCGGCAGTAACCAAAAGTTACAATAGGGTCGTTATAGTACTGTGGTAACGATTCGTTAAGCAAATAATAAGCCACATTGTTCTCCCACTTGTTGGGGTCGAGGCCATATTTGCTGGCCAGGTTCCGTGCATCTATTATGTGTCCAGCGCCTACATCATACGAAGCTAGGTCGAATGCTATGCGGGCATCTTTGTCGGGTATAAATTTTGCAAAATAGTTATCTACTTCTTTCAGGTACGATACACCTGCGGCTATACTCGCTTCAGGCGACATGTTTGTTGTATCTATATTATACTTAGCAGCAGTACTTGGCAATAACTGCATTAATCCAAACGCACCCGACCACGATTTGGCTTCAGAGTTAAATTGCGATTCCTGGTATATCTGTGCTGCAAGCAACTTCCAATCCCAGCCCAGTTTTTTACTATACTTCTTTATCAGGTCATCGTAAGGCGATATTTTACCACCCGATAGCGAGAAGTATTCGCTGTTCTGCCTGTTCCACGCCGATTTTTTATCGGTAAAGTATTTACCAAAAACTACATCGTTATATCCTTTTTTCTTTTGTTTGAGCAACCAGTCGTTAATGGCGACGAGTAGTTCCGGCGATTCGCGCCGTGTGGCCCAGGCTATTTTTTGCGGAAAACTTATGGGTGTACTTATATCTATATTATCGTAATACGATGCAATTATGTGCGCCACATTCTCGTCGGCAATGGTAAAATCAATTTTGCCTTTAGCTACATCACCTATTAATTCCTCCGTGGTTTCGGTACCTGCAGTTTCAAGTACTTCTATTTTCCCGCCTATTTCGTTCGATAAGTCTTTTAACCGTTCATAGAACGAAGAACCTTTACGTACATAAACCTGCCTTTCGGCTAGCTGCAACGGATTCTTTACCAACAGACTTTCCAGTTGCAAGGTGTTAAGCTTTGGCCAGTTATCGGGCTTACGTTGTACCAATACCTGGCGGGTGGTATAAAGCGGACTGGTAAACTCTACGTCTTTTTTCCGGTTGCTGGTAATGGTCAGGTTATCGGCGGCAATATCGCCATCGCAACTATCCAGCATTTCAAATATGTTATCTACGTTACGTACCACCACCACATCAAGCTCACATCCTATTGACTTAGCAAAGGCATTCATCATTTCATATTCATAGCCCATAGGCTGACCCTTATATATAAAGTAGGTGGTCGAACTGTTTTCGGTAAGCAGTACCAGTTTTTTGCTTTTTTTAATCTGGTCCAAATCGCGGTGTTCCGTATAAACAGAACTATCAGCAGCTTGATTCTTAGAGTGAGGCAAAGAACAGTTCTTTACTTCGAGAAGAGATGCTAAAAGGAATATGAGACTGAATAATATTTTGTACTTTTTCCACATTGTTAACCTCCATGTTTACCGCATTCTTACTAATTTTACGGTGAAAATGCATTTTCGTTTCACTTTTAGCCCCAAGTGCCTATGTTTCTTCGGTTTATAGATGTTTTAAAGAGCGAAATGAAGCTCGGATTACCCGGTTGGGAGGCTCAACAGCGTATGATATCGGGCCGGCCTAAAATAGATATGGATGCTATCGCCAAAAAGAACCCGCGACAAAGCAGTGTATTGGTATGGCTTTACCCACAGGGCGATGAAATATATACCCGGCTTATATTACGGACGGCCTATAAAGGGGTGCATAGCGCCCAGGTTGCTTTCCCCGGTGGAACAAAGGAAGAATATGATACTGACCTATGGCAAACGGCCTTACGAGAAGCGCATGAGGAGGTTGGGATATTACCTAATGAAGTTAATTATGTGGGAGAACTGAGCCCTGTTTATATACCACCCAGTAATTTTTGGGTGCAACCTTATATAGGAATGAGCGAGCATACTATGCCTGCCATAATACAAGTAACAGAAGTGCAATATGCTATTGAAGTGAATGTACGTTTGCTGATTGACCCTATAATTAAAGAAGAGAAACTCATTTTGCATTCGAACACGGCAAGCGAAATAAAAACGCCGTACTATAATATAGAAGGGCACACCGTTTGGGGTGCAACCGCCATGATGTTAAGTGAGCTGGAGGAGTTGTTGAGAAGGGTGTATAAGAGAATGTAGGAAATAATAATTAATGAATTTCATATTGAATTATGAATAAGCATAGATATCTATTTTTGATTTTAATAGGTTATGGTTTTACAGGATGTTCAGTGAAAACTGAAAAGAACTATTACCCCAACGGCAGTATTCGTGAAGTGATAGAAATTGTCGATGGGAAGAAGAATGGGCTATATAAAGCTTATTACCCTAATGGACAATTGGGTGCCACATGTTATTATGAAAATAATAAAAAAGAAGGGATAGCTAGTTCTTATGATGAAAATGGAGTGTGTAAAATAACCTATTGGTATGAAAATGATATACCCAATGGTGTTTTTAAAACTTACTTTCCTAACCAGCATATATACACTACAGGTTTTTTTGTGAACAAAAAGAAAGAGGGTATTGTAATTTACTATTACTCCAATGGAAAAATTGACCAGTTGGCGCATTACAAAAATGACCAATATGATGGTGAAGTATGGACAAATTATATTGATGGCTCATTAGCATCGTATACTATATTTAAAGATGGCATAAAGGAATACTCTAAACAGTATGATTCTATTTCACATGGATTAAAATCAATTTTCAGGAATATTTCAATAGAATGCAGGGACACACTTAAGGAAGGTGATAAATTTGAAGCAAGATTAAGGCTGTTTGGCCCATTAGATAGTACTCAAAGAATTTTTAAGACTTTGATTTCTTATTACGGGGAAGAGGAAAGAAAAAAGAACCTTATTAATACGTTGCCACAAGAAGTTCCATTTAAGTTTAAAGATTCTTTAATGTTTACTTCTCCTCCATTATTACCAGGTAAGCATGGATTAATTGTGATTTTTAATACTATTGAAAAATCAATACATACCGAATATCAAGGAAATTTTGATTTTTTTGTTTTGCCTGCCGACTCTCAGCGGCGGTCCTCTAGGATCTATAATAAGTTTATATCATTAGAAATAAATCGCTTATTACCATGGACAGATCAGCGGGTAAAATGAAATTGGTTGTCTAACCAAAAAAAATATACATTTGCTCCGTCTCTTTTTAAGGGGTGCCCAATATAAAGGCTGAGATCATACCCATTAGACATAGAAATATGTTTTGGAACCTGAACAAGGTAATGCTTGCGGAGGGAGGAGACAAGGAAAATAGTTAGCCGGTGAATATTCCACCCTTTGATTTATCCGGCAGTGTTTATACCCGTATAATGATAAACTTCATTAAAGGTTTGTGCAAGAGATTGCTTGTTGCTAGTATGTTTTTGCCCATGGTGGCTTCGGCCCAGCATTTTTTTAGTGGTACCATTACCGATTCGGCTACCGGAGAAAAATTGCCCATGGTAGCAATAACCATAAACTCTACCTTATTATCTACGTTCACTGATTTGGATGGTAAGTTTAAGTTGCAGTTAAAGGATGGCGATTACACAGTTCAGTTTAAGTATGTGGGTTATGGAGTGAAGACGGTAAAAATTTCATTGCCTAAAGATTCTGTTATGAATCTTTCATGGGCTGCACAAACATTATACTCAAACGAGGTGGTGGTAAGCGCGACACGTGCAGGAGATAAAACACCTACTACCTATAATAATATTGATAAAGATTATTTAGAGAAAAGTAATGTAGGGCAGGATATGCCGTTCCTTCTGAATTTTACTCCTTCTATGGTGGTGCAGAGTGATGCAGGTGCCGGTGTAGGCTATACCTACATACATATACGTGGTAGCGATGCAACACGCGTGAATGTTACTATTGATGGTGTACCTATTAACGATGCAGAAGATCAGGGCGTGTATTGGGTAGATATGCCGGACATTGTTTCGAGTACTGATAATATACAAATACAGCGTGGGGTAGGTACCTCAACTAATGGTGCAGGTGCTTTTGGCGCGAGTATAAATATTGAAACCACTAAGCTGGCTACCCAACCGTATGCTGAATACAGTAGCTCGGCGGGTTCATACAATACATTTAAAAATACATTTCAGTTTGGTACAGGTTTAATTAACGGCCACTGGGCTTTTGATGGAAGAGGATCTGAAATAACATCAAACGGATATGTTGATAGAGCAACTTCAAGTTTTCAATCAGCATTTTTAGATGCGGGTTATTATAGCAAGAACACCATGATAAAAGCAGTAGTGTTTACCGGTAAAGAAAAAACCTACCAGGCATGGTATGGCACTCCGCAAGATTCATTAGTTACTAACCGCACCTTTAACCCGGCGGGTATGTATTACAATTCAGCAGGGCAGGTGCAGTATTATCCTAATGAAACCGACAACTACGAACAGGATTATTTTCAATTACACATATCACAACAACTTGGCCACGACTGGCAGGTTAATGCAGCTTTGTTCCAAACGAATGGTTGGGGTTATTACGAAGATTTTGATGCGCAATATCGGTATGAATATTATGGCTTACAAAGCCCGGGTGCCGGAAAAGACACCGGCAATTTTGTAGAAGACCTGTGGCTGAACAATAAATTTTATGGTGCTACCTATAATGTTAAGTACACCAATCATAGTCGTTTGGATGTTGATTTTGGTGGAGCATGGGATCAATACTTTGGTGAGCATTACGATAATGTAACCTGGGCCCAATATGGCTTGCCAAGCAATAGTTACCAGTATGTAAGTAATACAGCATTAAAGACCGATGTCAATTTTTTTGCACGCGCCAACTACCAAATAATTAATAACCTGTATTTGTTTGCCGATATGCAGTACAGGCATGTCAATTATTCTTTCCTGGGTTTTAATGATTCCTTACAGAATGTGACGCAAGATGTTAAACTCGATTTTTTTAATCCTAAAGGTGGTGTTAGCTATGATCTTTCTACAACACAAAACTTGTATGCATCGGTAGCGGTTGGCAATAAAGAGCCGTCGCGAGATGATTATACTCAGTCGACCCCATCCAGTCGGCCGATGCCCGAGCATCTGGTCGATTGGGAGGCTGGGTATAAGCAACATTGGAAAAATGTTGCCATACAAGCGAATGTGTACTACATGGATTATAAGAATCAATTGGTACTTAACGGCCAGGTGAATGATGTTGGGGCATATAACCGTATTAATGTGCCCGAAAGTTACCGCACAGGTATTGAAGCACAATTGGTTTACCAGCCAGTTAAATGGCTACGATGGGATGCTAATGCAACCTACAGTGCTAATAAGATCAAAAATTTTAACGAATACATTTATTCGAACGATAGTAACAAAACTGTACTCTATCAAACGCATCCATTAACGGATATTTCATTCTCTCCTTCGTGGATAGTTGGTAGTATACTTAGTTTTATTCCGGTGAAACACCTTGAAGTAAGCTTGCTTACGAAATATGTTGGCAAACAATATTTAGATAACACACAAAGTGCGGATAGGGCCATACCTGCTTATTTAACAAATGATATCAGGGTTAATTACGCTTTCTTTCCTAAATGGATGAAAGAAATAGATTTGACACTTTTAGTGAACAACATTACCAGTTTAAAATATGTATCGAACGGCTATACAAACTACGAATATATTCAGGGTGGTGTGGTATACAGCCAGAACTATTATTCCGCGCAGGCACCTGCAAATTTTTTAGTAGGGGTTAATTTGAAATTCTAAAATGGGTAGACACGCATTGCACGAATTAAATTAAAGCTACTATTAATTAGTGAAATTAGTGTCGAGGTTAAGAATGCTATTGCATCTTCTCGTGCAGAAGTGAAGTGAATTTTTCTGGGGTTAGGTTGTGATAGAGTTTACCCAGGTGTGCAACCGAAATAGAGCCTGTTTGTTCAGATACTGATATGGCTATTGCATCTGATTTTTCAGTAATGCCGACCGCAGCTCTGTGACGCATACCCAGATTTGTAGGGAAGTCCGTCTTTTCGGTACTTGGTAATACGCAACGTGCAGCATGTATCTTATTGTCCTTAATAATTACTGCTCCATCGTGTAGTGGATTGTTCTTGAAAAAGATGCTTTCCAACATGGCCTCGGTAATGTTGCTATCAATAATATCTCCCGTTTGGGCATAAAAGTCCAGATCCGTATCTTTTTGAATAACAATGAGTGCACCTGTTTGTTTATCGGCCAAATTGCGACACGCTTTTAAAATAGGGTGGAGGTCGAGTTCCTGGTTTTTATCTAATTGTAACATTAAAAAATTCTTGGTGAAATTCTTACGGTTGAATAATTCTGTTTTGCCGATGATGAGTAAAAATCTTCTAAGCTCCTGCTGGAACACAATAATAATGGCAATAACACCTACATCAATAAAGCGGCTGAGTATACTGCTGAACAGCTGCATATCGAGCGCACGCACAATTAACCAGATAATATAAAGTAATACTATACCCGTTAGAATGTTAATGGCAGCAGTGCCTCTTACCAGGTTGTAAAGTTCATATAGCAAAACTGCTACCAGTAAAATATCTACTGCATCTAACCAGCGGAATGTGATGAACAAACTGATCATACTTCAGTTGATGGGTATAAGTACTGGTTAACTATTTTAATCACTTCTTTGGCTTCTTTAGCATCGTGCACACGCAAAATATTAGCGCCTTGTAATAATGCAATGGTATTGAGTGCAATAGTGCCGGTCAAGGCATTTTGTGCTTTTGTTTTAAGTACTTTGTTTACCATCGATTTACGTGATACGCCTGCTAATATCGGCAGCCCAAGCCTACGGAACGTACCCAGGTTGTGCAATAAGGTGTAGTTATGTTCGACAGTTTTGCCAAAGCCAAAGCCAGTATCAACTATTATTTGTTTTACTCCGAAATAACGTGCCTTATCAACCTGTGCCGATAGAAAGTTGTAAACCTCTTTGGTTACATCTTCATAGGTAGGGTTATGCTGCATGGTCTCGGGTGTGCCTTGCATATGCATAAGTATATAGGGTGCTTTAAGCTTGCCGACAGTTTTAAACATCGTATCATCCATGGTGCCGCCCGATACGTCGTTTATTATGGAAGCACCATGTTCCACTACTTTTTTAGCAACCTCGGCATGAAACGTATCTACCGAAATAATTATTTCAGGATTGCTTTTAATCAAAGCATCTAATACGGGTAGTAATCTTTTTAATTCTTCTTCGGGTTTGAGGAAAACTGCGTTGGGCCTTGTAGATGCTGCACCCACATCTATAATTGCTGCGCCTTCGGCTACTAGTTTGTTGGCTTGTGCAACTGCATCTTCAGGCGACTCATACTTGCCGCCATCGTAAAAAGAATCAGGGGTAATGTTTACAATACCCATTACCAAAGGCATATCAAACGACAATTCCCTGCCGTTTAAAAGCTTTAATGGTAGTAACCTGTTTGCAGTATGTATAGTTGTTGTGCCCATGATAAGTATCAAAAATAACAAAAGCTATTTGTTATTTGCTTTGCTCTACTATAAACTTTATCACATCTACTCCATCGGCATAATCCATCAGCCCCGGCGATTGTGCTTCTCCCAGTTTAACAACGGGTATAGGTATGTTTCCCAATTGTTGTTTTACCTTCTCGGTAGTTGCAATGCACTGAATCAGTTCCTTTTGTGCAGCAAGTTTTTCTGTAAGTGAATTAAGGTTGTTATACCTTTCGTAATGCAATACTGCAATAGGCGAGGGGATGGCCTTATCTTCTATAACAGCCAGGAAATTATTATCGTTAAATATTTTACCATCCATTAAAAAAATGGTGCGGTTATAAGTATAGTTGTTGGCATATTTATTGTGGTTAACCACCGCGCTATATTTTTCAATACCTCTAAAGAAGTTTCCCAGATCGTATCCTTCCGGTATATACATCTTCGAAATATTTCTGCACCCCAAGCCATAATAACTGAAGATATCTTCTCCCAGTTTGCTTAGGTCTTCCGTTGTTTCTTCACCCGTTAATATGGCAACACCATTCCTGTTTTTACGAATGATGTGTGGCACATTCCGGAAGTAATACTCAAAATGACGTGCCGTATTATTACTGCCGGTTGCAATAACAGCATTAGCTGTTGCTGAAAGTTTTTCAATAAAATGAATGTGCTTTTCAAATACGGGTTCAATTGCAATCAGTCTTTTGGCCAGAAATTTTAACAAAACATTATCTGTGCTCGATTGCTTTGCATCAATAATATTACCCGTTATTAATACGCATAAAAAATCGTGGAAACCAACTAAAGGAATGTTACCTGCCATAACTACACTTACAGTTATAGGGTTAGTATTTTCTTGTGGCAGTTGGGTGTAATGTGCTAACCAACTGGTGAGGGATGCTGTGGTTAACCAGGGTTCAATTCCTTTCAGTGAGTTTACTATGCTATCGCTTGTAAACCAACCATTTTGCTGCTCGGCTAACGTAAGGGCTGTGTTCCATTCTTCGTGCTCAACGGCATTAGGGTTCTTTAAAAATGCCCTTATCTCATCGCCTAATTGACTGAAACTCTTTATTGCTTTAGTTTGATTCATAAGGCAGCAAAAATAGCTTATTCGTTTGGCTAAAGAAGTTTATTATAAATGAAATTAAGCTTGCGATGATTTTCCAGGGATAAAGGTTGCACCAATAACGTTTTAGCTGTAAAATAAAAATAATACGATTAACCTACCAATATTCAAGATATATGCCTAAGTTTGGATTTATAATTTTGTCTGCGCTCATTCAAATTGCGCGATAGACCCCAATAAAACTGAAATAATTGTTGTAATTAAATACTAAAATCTGTCATGAAAAAAATTACTCTTATTCTTTTAGCCGGAATCCTTTTTAATTCATTTTCCAATGCTAAAACTAATACTGTTTATGGCGGTGGTGATGATTGGTGGAACATTAAAACTACCCAAGCAGGTTGCCCGACTATAACTATTACCCCTACTATTACTAATGTAACCTGTAATGGTTATGCTAATGGTACTGCATCGGTATCAGCAAGTGGTGGTGCTTCTCCATATACCTACTTATGGTCGCCCGGCGGTCAAACATCTACCAGCGTATCAAAGCTTAGCCCGGGTACATATACAGTTACTGTAACTGACTATAATTCATGTACAGGTACATATACCTTTACTATTACCCAACCGGCGGTTTTAGGCGCTACAACTTCAACTACTCCATCATCTACCATTTGTAGTGGCACATCTGCAACCATATCGGCTAATGTAACTGGTGGAACGGCTCCGTATACCTATTCATGGACACAAGGTGGAACGACTTCAAACATTACCGTTAGCCCCAGCACTACCACTATTTATAGCGTATCTGTTACCGATGCAAATTCTTGTGCTGCTAATGGAGCGCAAAACATCACCGTAAATCAAACGCCTACAGTGGTTGCTACGGCAAGTGTTAGTACTATTTGTCCGGGCGGAAGCAGCCCTATATCGGCTAGTGGTGCAAGTAATTACACATGGACCCCTTTAGCAGGCTTAACAGTTACTACCGGTAATTATATAAATGCGAGCCCTACGGTTACAACAACATATACTGTAACGGGTTCTACTACGGTAGGCTGTACAAGTACAGCAACTGTTATGGTAACCGTAAACGCATCACCAACTATTGTTGTTACTCCCGGTACTCCTTCTATTTGTACCGGCGGGCAGGCAACGCTGAATGCATCAGGTGCTACTAATTATACATGGAGCCCAACAACAAACTTAAATACACCATCGGGTGGAACAGTTGTTGCATCACCAACTGCTACAATTACCTATACCGTTAACGGAAGCGGTTCAAATGGATGTACCTCAACAACCCCGGTAACAGTTACTGTTAATCCAAATCCTCCAACACCAACTTTGGGTAGCAATGGTCCAATATGTTCGGGTGCAGCATTAAACCTTACGGCAACTTCATCAGGAGCTACTAAATATACATGGGCTGGTCCAAACAGTTTTACTTCTGCAACTCAAAATCCAACCATTGCAACTACACCTGCTGCAGCAGCGGGAACCTACAGTGTTACAGCCAGTACCCCTGCAGGTTGCAGTAGCCCGGTTGGTACACTAAGTGTTGTGGTATATGCTACACCCACTGTTGTAATAACATCAAGCAACCCATCTATTTGTCCCGGTGGTAATAGCTCATTAACGGCAACTGGTGCAAGTAGTTATGTTTGGACAGCGGCAACCAGTTTAAGTAATATTAGTATGGGTTATGCTACAGCAACGCCTACGGCAACCACTACGTATAGTGTAACAGGTACAAGCGCGAATGGAGGTTGTACTGCCATTGGAACAACTACCGTAAAAGTTGAAGTTCTGTCAATTAATATGAACACAGTTAATGAATCATGTAATGGTTCTACCAACGGAAATATTACTGCTGTAGTTAGTAATGGTACTAATCCTTATAAATATACCTGGAGCAATGCTGCAACAACACAGCTGATATATAACTTGCCTACCGGAACCTATTCCGTATTAGTAAAAGATTCTATAGGTTGTAAAGATTCGGCTACCGCTACCATAACCCAACCTGCGGCGTTAACTGTAACTGCAAGCGCAACTAATACCAGTTGTGGCAGGACAAACGGAACTGTTACTGCAACACCTAATGGCGGTGTGGCACCGTTTAATTATTCATGGACAACTACACCTGCTGAAACGGGTAGTTCTATAAATGGCCTTAATGCAGGAACCTATAGCGTAACACTTACCGATAAATCGGGATGTACTGCAACTGGTAAAGCAACTGTAGGTGCTTCAAATACTCCTTTAATAACCCCTACTATTACCAATAGTTCTTGCGGTTTAACCAATGGCAAAGCCAAAGTAGTAATTAGCGGTGGTACACCACCGTATCGTTATTCATGGAACAATGGCGATACATTATCAACCGATAGCAATATGGCCGCCGCAACTTATGTAATAACCGTAACCGATGCAGCAGGCTGTTTAACTTTTGAACCGATAAATATTAATGATGCCAGTGGCCCTACGCTTACTACAAGCTTGCTTACCAATGTAAGCTGTGGTGGCGGTGCTAATGGAGCTATTACGGTTAATGCAACCGGCGGTGCAGGCGGATATAAGTATAAATGGTCGAATGGAGCAACAACTGCAAGCATTACAGGCCTAACGGCTGCACCATACCTTATTACCGTAACGGATGTTAGTGGTTGTTTGGCGGTAAATACTATCAATGTTAATGAACCAACCGCTATGAGTCTGAGTGTTAGCCCAACTGCAGCAAGCTGTGGTAGTGCTAACGGTGGTGCAGGTGTAACTGTATCCGGCGGTACTTCCCCGTATACTTATTTATGGAGCACAGGTTCTACTAATTACTATACCGTTGGTGTAACAGCAGGAACATATAGCATTACTGTAACCGATAACAACGGATGCCAATCGACAAGCGAGGCTTCGGTTAATAATACATCGGGCCCGATGGTTACAATAGATTCTGTTATTGATATGAATTGCGCTACTAAAACAATGGGTAAAATTTTAATAACTGCAGCTGGTGGTACTCCTCCTTATACTTACTTATGGAGTAACAGCGCTACTACACAAAATGTGAGCGGCCTTGGTGCAGGCAATTACGCTGTAACCGTTACCGATGCATCAGGATGTAAGGGAGACAATAACGCCACCATTGCTACTGCATTACCTCCGGGTATGCCAATATGTATGGTAACCGTTAACCCAATAACAAGTTACAACACTATAACCTGGGATTCAGTTAATCCGAACAGGATATCTGAATACCTAATATACAGGCAAACTACAACCCCTGGTGTATATACAGTAATAGGCCATTCTGCAGGTAGTGCAGGTAGTTATGTAGATACTCTTTCAAATTCAGGTAAACGCAGTTGGTGGTATGAACTATCAGAACTTGATTCGTGCGGGCAGGCCTCACCTATTGGTGAGAGTGTTTTGTTTAAAACAATTCACTTAACTGCAACTCTAACTACAACCAATAAGGTTAGTTTGGTTTGGGATAACTTTGAGGGTGCTACCTTTCAACGGTACATTATTTACCGCGACAGCGTTCCGGGTATTGTTAAGGATAGTATTGGCTCAGTAGATACGAATACTTTTGGATATATAGATACACCTCCTACCACTAAATCAACTTGGTACTACCACATTGGTATAGGGGGAACATTTGGCTGTTCATTGACTGCAATTATGCCACACCAAGTGGATGCGATTAACTATAACGCTGCAAAATCGAATACCGGTAACGTAATCATAAAGAATACTACTGGTATTCCAACTGTATCTTCGGTAAATTCATTAACTGTGTATCCTAACCCAACAAGAGGCTTGTTTACCATGAGCCTTAACCTTGATAAACAGCAGAATGTGAAGGTGACGATATATGATGAATTAGGTAAAGCCATTGAAGAAGATAACTATGGTGCACAAAACGGCAAAATGTTAAAACAATACGACCTTAGCTCATTCAGCAAGGGTATATATACCGTGCAGGTAATAACCGGTGATGGTGTAACCTACCGTAAGGTAGTAATACAATAGATTTTATAAGAGAGTAGCAGAGATACATTGATTTTGTATCTTTGCTGCTCTTTAAATTTAATGTTATGGCAATTAGAATAACTGACGAATGTATCAACTGTGGGGCTTGCGAACCTGAATGCCCTAATAATGCTATATATGAAGGTGGTAACGAATGGCGTTTTGCTGATGGAACATCAGTAAAAGGCATGTTTACTGCTAAAAGCGGGCTAAGCGTAGATGCTGATGCTCCCCAACAACCTGTAGAACTGGACAGGTATTATATCGTTTCGGATAAATGTACCGAGTGTAAGGGTTTTCACGATGAGCCACAGTGCGCATCGGTTTGCCCGGTTGACTGCTGTATAACAGATGAGTTGCACAAGGAGACCGAAGCTGAACTGCTTGCTAAGAAAGTTTCACTTCACATTTAAGACTCAGACGAGGAAGAAGACATTGCCTTCAGTTTCTCGTCCAGTTGCATAAAGTCTTTAATCATTACTTCACGCGCTTTGCTGCCTTCAAAGGCTCCAATTATACCTGCTGCCTGTAACTGATCTATAATACGTCCAGCACGGTTGTAGCCTATCTTTAACCTGCGTTGCAATAACGATGCTGAGCCTTGTTGGGTTTCTACCACAATACGTGCGCATTGATCAAACAAAGCATCCTTTTCATTAGCGCTGAACTCAACAGGTCCGTCTTCACTGCCTTCTTCCACATATTCCGGTAGCTGGAACGCTTGCGGATATGCTTGTTGCGCACCTATATAATCGGTTATTTCTTCTACTTCGTTGGTGCTTACAAAAGCACACTGTAACCTTATCAGGTCGCTGCCAGTTGCCAATAGCATATCGCCACGACCAATAAGCTGGTCAGCCCCTCCTGAATCCAATATGGTGCGGGAGTCGATCTTAGATATTACCCTGAATGCAATACGTGCAGGGAAGTTTGCTTTAATTGTACCTGTAATAATATTTACGGATGGACGTTGTGTGGCAATAATTAAGTGGATACCAATAGCACGTGCAAGCTGTGCTAAGCGCGCAATAGGAGTTTCTACTTCCTTACCTGCTGTCATAATCAAATCGGCAAACTCATCCACAATAAGTACTATGTAAGGCAAGTACTTGTGTCCTTTCTCAGGATTGAGCTTACGGGCAACAAATTTTTCGTTGTATTCTTTAATGTTACGTACCTGTGCGTCTTTAAGTAAGTCATAACGCTGGTCCATTTCAATACAAAGCGAATTGAGTGTATGGATAACCTTTTTAGTATCTGTAATAATAGCCTCGCCTGAATTTGGCAGCTTCGCTAAAAAGTGCCTTTCTATTTTGTTGAATAGGGTAAGCTCCACCTTTTTAGGATCGACCAACACAAATTTAATTTGCGATGGATGCTTTTTGTAAAGCAATGAAACCAACACTGCATTCAATCCTACCGATTTACCCTGGCCTGTAGAACCTGCCATTAGCAAGTGAGGCATTTTGGCAAGGTCAATAACGAATGGTTGGTCAGATATGGTTTTACCTAAACCAATAGGTAGTTCCATATTGGCTTTCTGAAACTGATCGGAGGCTAAAATAGATTTCATAGATACCATACCCGGGTTGCGGTTAGGTACTTCAATACCTATTGTACCCTGGCCCGGCATTGGTGCTATAATACGTATCCCCAATGCCGATAGGCTAAGGGCTATATCATCCTCCAGGTTCTTTATCTTCGAAATACGCGTACCATCTTGCGGAACAATTTCGTAAAGCGTTACCGTAGGGCCGGGAGTAGCTTTGATCTTCTTAATACCAATACTGTAATTAGCAAGGGTTGCTACGATCCTATCCTTGTTAGCAGTAAGTTCTTCCTGATCAATCTGAACACTTTCCTTACCATAATCTTGCAACAAGGTAAGCGGAGGGAATTTGTAAGAGGACAAATCTAATGTTGGATCGTATGGTGAAGAAGATATTTCAATATGCTCTTCAACTAGTTTTACTTCTTCTTTTACTTCAGGTTTTTTTTCGATTTCAAATTCAACGCCTTCAGTTTTTGCTACCGGAGTTTTTTTTTCTTCAACTACCGGTTTCTCTGGCTCCACGCTAAATTCAATGGGCGCTGGAGTTACAGGAGTAGGTGGAGGAATAACAATTTCTTCTTTAACTATGTTCTTTGGCTTTTCGCTTTTAATGAAAGGCTCTTCTTCTATATCGTGTCTTTCTTCTTCAGTAGGTTCTGTTTCTTCTTCCGTTTCTTTAATCAAGTCGGCTTTTGTAAACGTAGGTACCTTAACCAGGTTGTTAATGAGCAGGAATGCAATACCAACAAATATAAGAGAGAGTAAAGTACCTATCCGGCCAATCATACCATCGAGCCAGTTGGCAGAGAAGTAGCCGATGCCACCACCCATAAATAAATAATTTTTGTTGAATATATAACCCATCATCAGGCAGGTCCAAAGCATTACAAATAAAGTAATGCGCATTGTTTTTGCTATGGGCAGCAACGCAATATTGAGTAACAGTTTTGCGCCAAGTATAGCAAATACCAATACAAAACCAAACGCTGCAATACCAAACCAGTTGTTGATGAACTGGTAAGATAACCTTGCCCCAAAGTTGCCCAGCCAGTTGGCGGTCTTTACGTTTGTTGAGAGCAATGATGTAAGTGAACCTGTTACTTTATCATAATCTACCTGCCAGGTAAACAGAAACGAAGTGAAGGCCAGTAAAAGGCAAATAGAAAACAGTATGAGGAAAAGACCTGATAGTTGTGCTATTTTATATTTTTCTAAACCATCCCTAAAGCGTTGCATAAAAGCACTTGGAGCAGGAGGAGCCTTTTTCTCTTTCTTCGGCTCTTTCTCCACAACAACTTCTTCCAGCTCCTTGTCGAGGGGCTTGGTGTCGTCTTTAAGTCTATTTGATTGGCGCTTAGGCATAATACTTATAATCTATCAAAAATAAGGATAGAGCTGCCAATATATAACGAAGCAGACTTGATTTTATTCACGTTAGGATGTGTAAAACCCTAAAATGCTTTTTGGGGTAATGAAAATACGATTGACATTAGTTAAAAAAAATCTCCCATAACGAATTTACGTTATATTTTTTCTTGTATTTCACAGGTAATTTATTGATGACCAGCTCTTCGAAGCGATTCATTACTTCTTTGTTTTCTTCTTTAGAGAAATCTTTATTAATATCTTTCCAATACCCCAACTTATTACCATGATTAATTCCTATGAAAAATATACCACTACAAGTATCTCTTATCTGAACTTCAAAAAACATAATATTATCTTCTTTCTTGTCATAAAAATAATAGTCACAGGATATGCTTGGGTCCTTATATATTGGATCATTAGGTGGTATAGGGCTCCCATTAATTGCAGAATATAATTTTGGCAAGGAAAAGCTAGAATCGTTTTTCTTTAATAAAGAAATATCTTGCTTAAGAGTTGAGTAAGAGTAAATATAATCGTACATTTCTGCAGATGACTGCCCTCCACCTTTTAGTTTTGGTGATAAAAAAAAGGCAATAACCAGCAGTGTAATAAATCCAAATATTACTATTTTTCTAGTCATGTAATTATGTTTTTATCCCATTTTTCGCAAACACCCTTACCGGGTACCATGATGACAGAAAGCCTATAACAAGCACGGATGCAAATACATAAACGTAATCCATAACCTGCAAGTCGATAGGGTAGGCATCGACCACAAAGTTCTGGCTAAAACGCACTAAGTGGAATTGTATTTGCAACCAGCAAATAAACGTACCAAGTATTAGCCCTATGCAGGCTCCAATAAAGTTAATGAGCAATCCTTCGTACAGGAATATTTTTTGAATGGTTGCATTATCCAGGCCCATTTTCCAGAGGATATCCATATCCTTTTGCTTGTCGAGGATGAGCATAGAGAGAGAGCCGACAATATTAAACGTGGCTATGACCAATACCATAGCCAGTATTATAAAGGTCAAAAGTTTTTCTGTCTTTAAGGTTCTAAAGAGTGTTTCATTTTGTTCGTAACGGTCGCGTACCTTATAATCACTGCCTAATACTTCGCGTATATGTTGTTTTACTTTTTCGGCATCTGCGTTTTTTGCCAAGCCAATTTCTATGGCGCTTACCGAACTGTCTTTATAGTCGAACAACTTACGTGCAAAGCCAATAGATGTTATTACATAGTTATAATCAAAATCTTCGTTAATAGAAAATATACCTGCCGGGTAAATATGTTCTTCGGTAATGGCATCTCCGGGGTTAACCGAGCCTTGTTGTATGCCACGTTTAGGCGCATAACACGAAATGGAATAATAGTCGGCATTAGTTTGTGCAATACCCAACTGATAACCTATACCACGGCCAAAGACTGCATAATCGAGTTGGCCTTTTTGCAAATAAAAACTGCCACCACGCATCAAGGTGTCAAAATGGGTCATGGCTAAGAAGTTGCTATCTACGCCCTTTATGGTTGGGAGCGTTTGCTGGTCGTTGAATTTTAACAATGCTCTATCTTCCAATACTTCGCTAAAATTCTTTACTCCTTCGTAATGCTTAATACTTTCGAACTTTGGCCCTTTGGGTATAAATACTTTCCCTTTTACAACCGTTATCTGTATGTCGGCACCAAACGAATTGTAAAGCGAACGAACCAGGTTAGATATGCCATTGAATGCCGATAGCACTATAATAAGTGCCATTGTACCCAAGGCAATACCACCCAGAGCCACACCCGAAATAATGTTAATGGCGTTGTGCGACTTTTTAGATACTAAGTACCGGCGTGCTATAAATAAAGGCAGGTTCATATATGCAAAAGTAAGAAAGTATAACAGCCCCACCTAAATCCTCCCCATAAGGGAGGACTTAATGAAGAAGTAAGGGATATTCTTTTCTCCTTCCCCAATGGGGAAGGTCGGGATGGGGCTTTATTTGTAAGCTTTCACTATCAGCCCTGTGCCTTTGGCATGGTTGCCATTGGTATCGGCCTGGTTAAGTATTAAGCAGAAAGGGAAAGTGATCAGGTAATAGAAAGGCAGTAAAATGATCAATGCCTTGCTGGCCGAAAGCATTTTCATAGGATACTTCATAGAAAGCACCCATGAAATGTGACCCGGAACACCGTACGAATAACGCGCTTCTATTTTAGAGAAGCCTGCTGTCTTTAATTTGTCTTGTATCTCGTTAATGTTATAGCCATTGCGCACGTGCTCACCTATAAACGAACCATCTTCAGAACCGTCTGCATCAGAACCGCCTTGGTCCGATGGGGTAGAGATGAGCAACATGCCATTTTTACGCAGTGCAGCGTGTATGTTCTTAAATACTTCTACGTCCTCTAAAATATGTTCCATTACGTCCACCGACAAAGCAAAGTCGAAGCTTTCTGGCTTGCTGAATTTGGTAAGATCTGCTATTTCGAACTTGGCATTGGTAACGCCACATTTGCTGAAAAAGTTGTTGCAGTCTGCAATCTGGTCGTCTTTTACATCAACGCCGAAAATGTTCCAGTTTGGGTGCTTGCGCGCCATATACCATGAGTATTGACCGAAGCCCGAACCGGCATCTAAAATATCTGCTTTAGCAGGAGCGGTTTTCTCCCAAATGCGGAGTTCCTTATGTATGTGCCAGGTGCGTAATAATAATAGGTCGAGCAGGTTATAGAACAACTTGCGCAACGCTGGCGACATGTTGAAAAACACACCTAGTTTGTTTTTAATCGGGTCGTATTCCATGGATAGCTATCGTAAAAAAGTATGCAAATATGCATTAAATACCGAAATCGGCAATCAGGTTACTTTTTCAGCAACTTGTCGATATGCATAATGGCCTCGTAAGAGTCGTCGATATGGAAGCGCAGGTCAGGTACAATGCGCAATTGGCTCCTAACCCGTGTAGATAAATGATTGCGTATTTCGGGGCGCTTTTCCATCAATAGTTCTATGGTCTTTTTAGGGTCAAGGTTGAGGAAGGTGATAAAAACCTTGGCAATACCTAAATCGGGGCTTATTTCAACACCGGTAACTGTAGCAAGCCCACCTGTAAACAGGTGTTTTGCCTCTTTCTGAAATATATCGCCCATTTCCTTTTGTATAAGGCGGGCAACTTTGTTTTGTCGGAGTGTAGCCATGATGCAAACGTACATTAAAAAGGAATTCTAAATTCTAAATTTTGAATTTTAAATGAGAAAGCTCTCTAAATTTCATTTCCAGAACGTTGCAATAAGTAGTAGCTGAGATTCCTCACTACATTTTATTTCGTTCGGAATGACAGAGATTTTGGTTTTTTGAGAGGGAGGGGTGCGGGCTTCGCCCGCACCCCTCCCTCTTCTCAGGACAGACAGTGAACCTGTCATTCCGAAACGCGGGTTGGCGGTGAGGAATCCCTAAGTTAAAGTAATTGCATCAGTTAAATCAAAAAACGACCTAAAATGGCTGGGCACTGACCACTAAACACTGACCACTAATTAATATATTTGCTCTCTTTAAAAAAAGAACTATGTCAGACAGACCAGTACGCGTAAGATTTGCTCCTAGTCCGACCGGCCCTTTGCACATTGGCGGGGTTCGCACGGCTTTATATAATTACCTGTTCGCTAAAAAGCACAATGGCACTTTTTTGCTGCGTGTTGAAGATACCGACCAGAACCGTTTTGTACCCGGTGCCGAAGAATATATTGTTGAAGCCCTCAGGTGGTGTGGTATTCAGGTAGAGGAAGGTATTGGTGTGGGTGGTCCGCATGAACCTTACCGCCAGTCAGAGCGTAAGGCTATGTACCGCCAGTATGCTGAGAAATTAGTTGAAAGAGGACATGCCTATTATGCGTTTGATACCAGCGAAGAACTGGAAGCTATGCGCAAGCGTTTAGAAGCTGCTAAAGTGGCTGCTCCGCAATACAATGCGGTTACACGTGGCACCATGAAGAACTCGCTTACCCTGTCGGAAGATGAGGTGAAAAAGTTAATGGATTCAGGCATGCCTTACGTGATACGTATGAAAATACCGCGTAACGAAGAAGTACGTTTTCATGACGTGATACGAGGATGGGTGGTAGTACATACCCAATCGCTTGATGATAAAGTTTTGTTTAAATCAGATGGTATGCCTACTTACCATTTGGCTAATGTGGTAGATGATTACCTGATGAAGATTACTCACGTAATACGTGGTGAAGAATGGTTACCATCGGCACCGTTGCACGTATTGTTATACCGTTCTATGGGATGGGAAGAAGTTATGCCTGAGTTCGCTCACTTGCCTCTTTTATTGCGCCCTGACGGTAATGGCAAGTTAAGCAAGCGCGATGGCGACAGGCTTGGTTTCCCTGTTTTCCCGCTCGATTGGAAAGACCCTGCAACCGGTGAGCAATCATCGGGTTACAGAGAGCGTGGTTACTTCCCGGAAGCAGTGGTTAACCTATTAGCATTTTTAGGATGGAACCCGGGTACAACACAAGAGCTTTTCTCGATGGAGGAATTGATAGGTGCTTTTTCGTTAGACCGTGTAAGTAAGCACGGTGCTAAGTTCGATCCGGATAAAGCTAAATGGTACAACCAGCAATACTTACGTAAAAAGACCGATACCGAACTGGCTGCATTATTTATGCCGACTGTTAAAGATAAGGGCGTGCATATATCACTGACTACCGAAAACTATGTAGAGCGTGTGTGTTCGCTGATAAAAGAAAAGGCGCATTTTGTAAGTGAGTTCTGGGATATGGGAAGTTTCTTTTTCATTGCTCCTGAAAAGTATGATGAAGGCGTGATTGTAAAAAAATGGAAAGACGGAGCCCCTGCATTCTTTGCTAAAGTAAAAGACGTGCTTGCGAATACTACTGATTTTTCATCGGCTAATGTGGAGGCTGTGTTTAAAAAGACAGCTGAAGAAAGTGGCATTGCACCGGGTTCGGTAATGCAGTTGTTCAGGGTTATTATAACAGGCCTTTCTGCCGGTCCTATATTGTTCGATACTATTGAAGCATTGGGTAAAGATGAAGTGGTAAAGAGATTGGATAGAGCATTACAAATTTTAAAATAATGCAAGTAATCAACGTTAGAGGAATACATTTACGGGCACACCACGGATGCCTTGAAGAAGAAGCCCGCATTGGTGGCGACTATGTGGTGAATGTAGTTTTGAAAGGAGATTTCTCTGTGGCATCAGCAAGTGATAAACTTAGCGATGCCGCCGACTACGTTAAGGTTTACGAAATAGTTAAACTTGAAATGAAAATCCGCTCACACCTGATAGAGCATGTGGCAGAGCGTATAGCTACCCATCTTAAAAAGACTTTCACAGAGGTTCAGCATCTTTCG
>JABDHI010000017.1 GCA_013285655.1 Bacteroidota bacterium | reverse complement strand
AAGCAAAGCAAGCGCTCGAAGAAATAGAAAGCTACCACTATAAAATTGCCGAAGAACTTTTTGCCGATAAGAACGCAGACATATTTACAGAGATAAAAAAAGATATTGCCCAGCTACAAAAGAATGCTGAGGCTGAATCGAAAGATTACCACGAACATTACGATCAGGTAGTATCGATAGGTGAAATACTCTCTACCCGCATTGTTAGTGCATATTTAGAATTGGAGCATATTAAGAACGAGTGGATAGACGCCCGTGAAATAATTTGCACCGATGATAATTACCGCGATGCTAAAGTAGATTTCGAAAAGACAAAAGAAAAAGTAGAGGCGCATATAATTCCAGCATTAAAGAAAAGTAAGATTGTCATTACGCAAGGATTCATTGGACAAACACCTAAGAAGAAAACCACTACACTCGGGCGTGAGGGATCTGACTACACGGCAGCTATACTTGCGTATTGCAGCAGTGCAGAATCGGTTACCATTTGGAAAGATGTACCGGGTGTATTAAACGCCGACCCTAAATGGTTCGATAATACCGTGAAGATAGACCACCTAAGTTACCAGGATGCTATTGAGTTAGCATACTACGGTGCAACGGTCATTCACCCAAAGACGATAAAGCCTTTGCAGAATAAAAATATTCCGCTTTTTGTAAAATCGTTTGTTGACCCTGCAGCTGAAGGAACACGGATTGATAATGAAAACAGCCAGTTGCCTATACCTTGTTTTATTTTTAAGGTCAACCAGGTACTTATATCTGTATCCCCTAAGGACTTTTCATTTATAGTAGAAGAAAGCCTCAGCCACATATTCGAAATACTGGCTAAGCACAAAGTAAAGACCAATGTAATACAAAATTCGGCCATTAATTTTTCGTTGTGTATAGATGATGACCCGGATAAAATACCGGCATTGATAAAAGCATTGCAAAAAGATTTCAGGGTACTATACAATACCAAGCTTGAGCTGGTAACCATAAGGTACTACGATCAACCAACTGTCGATAGGGTATGCATTGATAAAAAGATATTACTCGAACACAAGAGTCGTTATACGGTTCAAATTGTGATGCAGAATAAAAATAGTTGATTTCGCTACTTTTTTACTTTTTTCTTCGCAGCTTTTGACCTTAAATTAAACTCAAGGCAAAGAGATATCCAATATTCAAATGCTTCCTTTGTTTTCATACCACTTTCATCTATAAAAAAGTAACCTCGCATTGGTTTTCCTGTGAAATCCATTGGCCTGCATCCGGTTTTCTCAAGAGCGCTCTCATTTAGTATTGGGTCAATTCTACACATCATCTCATCCTTAACCACACCAATACACATCTTTCCGTTAACCATAAAGCAAACTCCACCAAACATCTGCTTTTCTTCAACCTTTGGTATATCCACCAAAGATTCTCTTATTCTATCCGCTAACTTCTCGTTAAATGCCATGAGCTAATTTATGTTCTTTCAGCATATTGTTTTAATCCCTGGAAAAACTTCTTTACCCCGGCGTCAGATTGTTTGCGAATAGTGGGCTAAAAATTAGTTCTAATTAGCTTTTTGAAATTATTAAATGCATCGCCTTTCCTGAGAATTTATGTTCGATGACTTTATATCCCAATTGAACCAGATCAGTATTCTCAAAAAGTCTTTCTCCTGAACCCAGAATGATTGGGGAAATTACAAGGTGCATTTCATCTATTAATTTCGCTTTCAAATACTGCTGAATAGTTTTCACACCACCACAGATCTGTATGTCCTTTGAGCCTGCCGATTCTTTTGCACGTTGAAGTGCTATATCTATTCCTTCTGTAACAAAATAAAAAGTTGTACCGCCCTTCATAACAATAGGCTCACGGGCATGGTTGGTTAGAACATATACAGGGCAGTGATATGGAGGCTCTTCGCCCCACCATCCTTTCCATTCATCGTTTGGCCAGTTTCCTCTAATTGGTCCAAACATATTTCGGCCCATTATGCAGGCACCCACATTTATAAAAGCTTTTAATGCAAAATCGTTATCTAGTCCTGTTTCTCCGCCGGCATTGCCAATCATCCGTTGAAAAACATTGGTTGGGAAGAACCATTCATGCACAGCCATGCCACCTATCCCTAAAGGGTTATTGAGGTCCTGGTTTGGTCCTGCGCCAAAACCATCTGCAGAAAGTGAAAAGTTATGTACTCTTATTTTTTGCATAGAGAGCGTATTCTAAATAATTAAGAAGCTTACTTCTTCAATATTTCTCTTGCAATAACCAATTTCTGAATTTCAGATGTTCCTTCACCAATGGTGCAAAGTTTCGAATCGCGGTAATATTTTTCAGCAGGGAAATCTTTGGTGTAGCCGTAGCCACCAAATATTTGTACTGCATCGGTCGATACTTCTACAGCTACTTCCGATGAATAATATTTTGCGAACGCACCTTCTTTGGTCATCTTTTGGTGACGGTTCTTCAGGTCGGCAGCTTGCATGGTAAGCAATTCTGCTGCTTCTATTTTGGTTGCCATATCAGCTAGTTTAAAGGCAATAGCCTGAAACTCGCTGATTGGTTTATTGAACTGTTGTCTTTCTTTCGAATATTTTACACTGGCTTCAAACGCGCCTTTAGCAATACCCACACCCAATGCAGCAATTGAAATTCTACCGCCATCTAATACTTTCATAGCTTGTATAAATCCATCGCCTTCTTTACCCATCATCTGGCTCTTATGTACTCTGCAGTCTGTCATAATTAACTCAGCTGTTTCCGATGCGCGCATGCCAAGCTTGTTTTCTTTTTTGCCACCACTTATACCCGGAGTGCTCTTTTCAATAATGAAAGCACTCATTCCGTGCGAATCTCCCTTCTCTCCGGTACGTGCAATAACCACAGCGACATCACCCGAAATAGCGTGAGTGATAAAGTTCTTGGCTCCGTTTAATATATAATAGTCTCCATCCTTTTTCGCTACAGTCGACATGTTACCCGAATCTGATCCGGTACCGACTTCGGTTAAGCCCCATGCCCCGATCCATTCAGCAGTAGCGAGCTTAGGTAAATATTTTTTCTTTTGTTCTTCGCTACCAAATTGCAAAATATGCCCGGTGCAAAGTGAGTTGTGTGCAGCTAACGATAAACCAATAGAGCCGCATATTTTCGATACTTCTACAATGGTTGTAACATATTCGAAATAACTTAAACCTGCTCCACCGTATTCGGTAGGCACAAGCACACCCATAAACCCAAGCTCACCTAATTTCTTAAATACTTCTACAGGAAAAATTTGCGCTTCGTCCCATTCCATCAATTTCGGACGGATATGATCCTTTCCAAATTTTTGAATGGTATCGGCAATCATCTTTTGTGTTTCGGTAATGCCAAAATCTAAGCCGGTAGATATAGTTGCTTCTGCAGTACTCATATGTTCTTGTTTTGTGCAAATGTAATATTTCGCTGCATTAGTTGGTAATGCTTAGGTAGGGAGATAGTTTTTGGTACAATTCTTTATCTATTCCTTCCACCTTCATAATATCGCTCACCTTGTTAAAAGGTCCGTTGGTTTTGCGGTAGTTATAAATGGCTTTTGCCAGTACCTTGTGTATATAAGGGTGGTGTGTTAGCGCTTTTTCAGTGGCTTTATTAATATTAAGCTTTTCTACCAGGCTGACATCTAAAGTTATATGGTTAATCATTGAATTATAGGCACTTGTATCCATTCCATATACCTCTAATAACTGCTTTTTGTCATAATATCCTCCTAAAGCATTCCTAAACCTGACTATGGTCCGGGCAACCTTTGGGCTTATTAAAGGGAAATCTTCAAAGTCGGTTGAATCTGCTGTGTTTAGTTCAAGGGTAGTAAGCTGTTTTAGCTTTTTTGGTCGGCCAAGGGTATCCGTTTGCTTAACTATCTGCTTTGTGGTATCAGGGGCCTTAAACTTTACTTTGGTCATATCGGCCTTAAAGGCAGAAAAATCTTCAGTAGCGGGGGAAGGTGGTAAATAATCACTCACAATTAGGTATATCATCATACCCGCAATTATGGTTAGCAAAACCATAATACCATTGCGTTGCCGTTTGTTAAAAGCAAAATAATCTTTCAATCCCATAAGGCTAATTTACAAAAGCTATTGAGTTGTTGTGGGTTTTGTCTTCGTGCTTTTTGTTTTATGCGTACGGTGCTTTTTGCGCTTATGATGTTTGCGGCGACGACGTTTATGATGTTTTAAGGATGCTGTTTTTTGTGGTGGAGGAGCAGATGAAACAGATGGATGATTTGCAGTATCTACTTTAGGTGCAGGTGGCGGCGGAGTATTGTTTGTGCTTGGGTCAGCAATCCTTGGTGTTTCAAACAAGTCTGAGTTTTTATCTTGCAGGGCAGTGAATGCTTTTTCCCTATAACCCAGATCAGGTAATCGGTAAGTGGCAATACTTACGGTGATATAATAGATGGCTGCTAATGAAAAGAAGATGCCAATGTATAGGGGCTTTAAAAAATTCCGTTCAATAAAAAATTGTATGCATATGCATATATAAATAACCGACAGCGGGAAGAAGATGATAAGCGCATGCTGCCCGGGCCGCACAAACGAGAACATATAAAGTATTCCCAGCGCAACAGTTAGTATTATAGATGCATATAGAAAGCGCTTGTACTGGGCCATGTATGCCTTTGCACCTTTTATAAAGTAAATGATAATTTGACTAGCAGCAATAAGCAGACCCATTACCTGTAATATGCCAAACACAATGGCAAATGGTTTTGGTAAATATTTCCACAGGCTGTTAAAGGTGTAGGCCGGAGAAAAGGTATTCATATCATACCCTGCGAGTGTTACGAAAAAGTAGAACACCGAACCTATATCTGCAATATGGCTAAAACTGAAATCGAGGTTCTTGCCTTGCTGTACAAATACACTTAACCCATAATGCTCCAGTGCGGGAACAATAGCAGCAAAGCCAATTGCAAAGCCCAGGATACTTAGCCCCGCAACTTTCATCCAGCTCGAAAGTGATAATTGCTTTTTCTTTAAAACATAAAACAGAACAGCAAACCAAAGCAGCAATAATACAATATAAGATGGGTGAATTTGAAAAGCACAAATGATGCTGAAGCTCATCCAAAAGAAACGCCATTCGGGTTTTATAAGTTGCTTATCGAATAACTCGAACGATTCAAATACCGATAATGTAAAAGGCACTGAGAGTATCAATACATATGCAGGGTTAATAACCTTTAAGCCTGTATGCACGGCAAATGGCGCAAATGCAATTATGGAGTAAACCACCCATTGCGGCATTTTTGGAAATAGCTTAGTTACATACCACGACAGATAAATGAGTGCAATAGATTCTAAAATAAAAAGGAACAAATAAGGTGCAAAAGGGTTTGCCCAAACAGATAGTGGTGCCCCAATTAAAAAGCCCTGTAAACCGCCTGCCAGGTGCGAATTGGTATAAACCACATCGGGTCCCCAAAGCGGAAACTGGCCTGTGGTGTAATAGCTAAGGCCTAAAAGGTATACGTGCGATTCATCCTGGTTATCTAACCAGCAGTAATTTTTTAAATAACCAGCATAGCAATAAATAAGCCTTGCAGCATAAAGCAGTATTATAAAAAGTAACTGTTTATTAAATGTATTTTTTGATTGAACAGCTTGCTCCATTCTGTGGGTATTGCAAATATCAGCTGTTCTTCTTTACCTTAATATTTACCTGTTCTATTCGTGTGGCCGAAGAGGAAATTATTTTTATGTCGAAATTATCAATGCTAAGATTCTCCCCTGTTTTAGGTATGGTGCCGGTTGAATGCAGAATGAAACCACCCAGTGTTTTATAATCATCACGATCGGGTATATCCAGTTGGTATTTCTGGTTCAGGTAATCAATATCAAGTTTGGCTGAAAACAGATATTCATTGGGCGATAATTCTTTCTCCAGCAGATCTTCTCTGTCGTACTCGTCATCTATCTGGCCAAATATTTTTTCAATCACATCTTCGGTGGTAAGTATGCCTGCGTTTACGCCAAACTCATCAACCACCAGTGCAAGGCTTTTATGTTGCTGCATAAGTATACGCAATGCATCACGGGCCGGCATCGATTCGGGTATAACAGGTGCAGTAAGCAGAATATTTTTTACATCGCCGGGCTGTTTAAACATTTCGTGGTAGTGTATGTAACCAAGTACACTGTCTAAATTGTTGTTGTATATGAGTATACGCGAAAGGCGTGTTTGCTGGAACCGTTCTTTGATCTTAGCAAGGCCATCATTTATATCCATGGCTATAACATCAACCAATGCCACCATACAATCGCGCACCTTTACATCAGGAAAGCTTAAGGCATTGCGGAATATCTGCACTTCGTTCTCTACTTCCTGTTTGCCGGTGGTGGTAATAGTGTGCTCATCAATATATTCGTGCAGATCTGTTTTTGTAAAAGAACTCTGGTAGCGGAACAGGTTGGTTTTAATAGTATGTTTCATTATAAAATGCGCAATGCTAAGCACAAAAGTGGTGAGCGGCAAAAGCAAATAATAAATGATCATGCATGGTAAGGCAAACAGTTTGAGGATGGTATTAGGGTTTGAGCGGAACAGATTTTTTGGAATAAAATCAGCTACCACCAAAATAACTCCGGTTGGTATTATGGTTTGTAATACCAGCATCTCTACTCGCGAATGAATGTATGGCGAAAACACCTCCTGTAACAGGTCGGCAGTGAAAATACTAAACACTACTATAGCTAACGTATTGCCTAGTAATAGGGTGGTTAAAAAACGTACCGGGCTTTGTGTTATGCGTAAAAATATACGTCCCGAAAGGCTTTCCTTTTGACTCTCTACCCGTATTTGCAATTTGTTAGATGATACGTATGCAATTTCGAGCCCTGAGAAAAAGAAGGAAAACAATACCGCAATAAGTATAACAAAAAATGTAACCATACTTTATTTCTTCTGGTTATTATTGATCATTACTTCGCCTTTAATATTTTTGATTCTATAATCACTAAAGTCTTCATTCGATACCAGGCCATCGCCATATAATATTTGGGATGCAGTAGTGATCTTTACAAACTTGTTAGTATAGATGGAGTGTTTTGTTTGATCCCAAAAAAGCTGTTCGGTGTTCAGCTGTTCGCCTTTTTTATTTACCACCACCACATTATTATTGGCTTCCATAAGCTGGCTGTTTTTATAGTGGTGCATTATGCCCTGGTTTGCACTTACATGGCTGGTAACGTGCATTGAATCGTCGTAGAAATCGACCTTCATGCCTTTAGTAAAGGAGTCAACAGGTTCGGTACCGCCATATCGTGCAATTAAAGGCGCAACCAAACGCATCTTTGTTTTGCCGGAGTCGTTGTACACAATATTGGCATTTTGTTCAACCAGCAAAGGTGTTTTATCGGGAGCGGTTAAAAGATCGACCTTGCTCAGGTTGTTTTCACAGGAAAAGAGGCAAGTGGAGACAAGGATAAAAAAGATAAAAGCAATAAGACGGGAATAATTCATTGCTCGGTTAAAAAGTACTTGGGCAAATATACAGAAACCTATTGGTACAGGTGTTTCTGGAACCACTTGCTGTTGAATGTAAAGGCAACGAGGATTTTACCATATTCTTCCCGTAGCTCGTTATTAGTGGTTGTGCCGAGCACACCTAACTGGAAGCCAATATTTAATACACCCAGCTGATTGCTGATAGGCGGCGCAAACGGAGGACCTACCGGCATGGCTACGCCAAAAGAAATACAACGATCCATAATAGGAGTACCCAGGTTAAGATAAGTTTGAGTTTGCGAATAGCCTATGCGATAATGCATCCTTCTGAAAAAAGTTGTGTTTTTAGCCGGAATATATTGTGCACCAAAACTCATTTGTGTAGTATTATTAAGATTTTGAGCCTCACCTAATACCGAATACTGACTCCAGCGCTGCAATGAATAATCAGCAGTAAAGGTAAACATGTCGTTATTGTTCTTATCACGTTTAATAATAGTAATACCTCCACCATAGGTCATAGGAAGTTTTATCCTTCCGCTGGCGCTGCTATCTGCTATAGTATCAACATTAGTTTGAGGGTTAGCCGACAGGTAATTAATTGCTAGCATGTTATAATTGGCAAAGAGGCTACTACCCATCGATAATGTTCCACCCACTACAGCCTGCCATCCGCTATCGCGTGTTTTGCATATGGTCCACATAAAACCATAATCACTGGTAAATCCGTGTATGTTAATATTTTCGGTAACCTGGCTGTTATATGCAGCTATATTATCCGGGTATATTACGTTTTGCTGGTAATTGAGGTAGCCAAACAAAAAGGACAGGTTAGCGCCCAATACAAGGCGGGTGTGCGGCACGTTATATGCCAGTCCAAAATGTAATTGATTAATACCGCCGCTGCCCACATACTGGTTATCGGTATTACCAATGCTGGTTCCGGCGCTATCAATATTACCAAGTGTGTTAATATTATATCCAACACTACTCATAGGCCGCAAGCCGAAGCTACCGCCAAAACGTTTACCAATAGGGAAGGCAATGGCGAAATATCCGAAATAGGTATTGTTATTAAAGTGCCTGCTTCCTTCGGTCGAGAATTCAATATTGTTGGTTAGTACACCAGCTTCGTATGTGGTAACACGGTTATAAAAGTAAGAAGCCGGGTTTTTAAGATTTATAAAATCAGGTGTAAGCGTATCGTTATGTAAAGCAATACCTGTATTACCCATCGAGAAACTTTCTACTCCGTTTTGGTTTTGCAGGTCACCTACGCCATAACGCGAATAAGGCGATACAGTAGCCGACTGGGCAAAGCCATTATCAGCAGAAAGTATGCCGAGCAATGCAACAAAAAAAGAAATACGTTTTACAAATGCTATCATAATTATGCTGCTGCCCGTTTATTTAGTTAACCCTCTTTTTGTAAGATTGGACGCCAAAATTACATTAAGTCCTTTAAGCGTCAAGAAAGGTTGTGTATTTATTTTTCCCTTAAGGCTTGCTTTGAGCCACTGGTGCGACCCTCCCGACAATATTATTTGTAAACCGGGGTATTTGGCTTTATAGGCTGCTATTGTGCCCTCAATTTCCCTCAACATGCCTTGTTGAGCGCCTATGCGCATGCTTTGTTCTGTAGTTTTGCCCACTAATGCCTTAAATTTTGTGTCAGCCTCAACTAACGGCAAACGGTCGGTAAAAGTATGCATGGCCTTAAAGCGCATTTCTAAGCCCGGTGAAATTGCACCACCCTGATAGACGCCTTTCTGATCAATCAAATCGTAGGTTATGCAGGTTCCGGCATTAATAGTAAGTACATTTTTGCCCGGAAACATTGCGTTTGCAGCTACAGCACAAGCCAGCCTGTCTTTGCCTAAAGTAGCGGGACTTTGGTAATTGTTCTTTATAGGAACAACCGTTTTGTCACCAAATTCTATAAAGTTAAAATGCTGGCTCAGGTACTTTTTCCATTCAATAGGGTAGGCTGTAACCGTACATAAAATAACATTTTCAATGCCCTTGTGCGCCACAGCTTTAAGTGCTTTACTATCAAAAGCTTTATGCACAGTAGCCTCAGATATTTTGGAGCCTTTAAATACAGCAGTTTTTACACTGGTATTGCCTATATCTATTGTTAAATTCATATTAAATGGAGCACCAAAGTACTAAATAGCTTGCAGATAGTGGCGGGACAAAGGAAAAAATGATACATTTGCGCCCTCACATTAAGTAAAGTGAAGCAGATAACAACACATACACAAACCAATAACTTCAACCGATACATCGGCTGGAAGTCTATTTCCGTTTGCGGCATGATGCACTGCTTTACCTATTGCATCTAAGCAATAAATCCTCCGCACCCTTTTAAGGTTTTCCCGGTTTACTAATTCTTAAATTCTTTACTTATGTTACGTGTATTTAATGCTGTACTTCAACAATTGAACAACCTTGTGGTTGTTGTTGGCTCCGATGGAGAAGTTGCTTACGTTGGCCCTTCGGCAGAACGTATGCTGGGTTTTAAAACAGGTGAATTGCTTGGCGACAAGTGGTGGACGAAAACCTGCCACAATATTGCTGATGCAGGCCAGCGTAAAACCGAGGTGAATTATATACTACAGCAAATAGCAGCAGGCAAGCCTATTTTGGCCCCTGTAGAACATAAGATAAACACATCTTCAGGTGATGCTCGTTGGTTCTCATGGAACCTTTCTGCCGGGCCCGATGGGTCGTTGGTGCAGATAGGGTATGATATAACCGAGCGTAAGTTAAAGGAGCAGGAAATACTATTAAAGAATAAAGAGCTGACCAACCGGAACAAAGAGATATTCGAAAGCCTGGAATATGCACGGAACATACAACAAGCTATATTGCCATCGGCCGAGAAGCTGAAAGGTGGTTTCTCAGATGTGTTTACTTTTTACCAGCCTAAAGATGTGGTGAGTGGTGATTTTTACTGGGCGTATGAGGCCCCCTCTAAATCTCCCCTATTAGGGAAGACTTCAAATTCAATGTCGGGCTCCTTCCCCAATGGGGAAGGTAGGGATGGGGCTGGCATCAGCTATGTAGCTGTGGTTGACTGTACCGGCCACGGCGTACCGGGTGCACTTATGACCATAATGGCCAATGCAATGCTTAAGGATATAGTGATAAAGAGGAAGATAAGCGAGCCAAAGGATGTACTAAGCGCATTGGACGAAGAGTTGCAACAGATAATAAACGGCCAGGGTAAGAGCGTAAAGGCCAGCGATGGTATGGATATAGCCTTTGTAAAGTATGATAAAAGTGTGGGCCAGATAACCTTTGCAGGGGCCTTCAGGCCAATAGTTTTAGTAAGCGACGGCGTATTAACTGAATACAGAGGATCTCGCTACCCGATAGGCTTTTACCACAACGTGGTTAAGCAGTTTGAGCAGATAACTATAGCTGTTAAGCCAAACGACCAGGTTTATATATTCAGCGATGGTTATGCTGACCAGTTTGGGGGCGAAGAGGGTAAAAAATTCAATAAAAAGAACCTGAAGGACCTTTTGTTATCAGTGAATGATATGGAACCGGAGGTACAGAGGTCCTTTTTAGAGTATTCTTTGTTAAATTGGAGACAAAAGGAGCCTCAAACCGACGATGTTTTGGTGGTGGGCTTTAAAGTTTAAATTAAAACTAGGGTAATAAAACAAATTTATTATTTTTGCGCCCCTGTTTTATGGTACCATAGCTCAGCTGGTAGAGCAGAGGACTGAAAATCCTTGTGTCGCTGGTTCAATTCCAGCTGGTACCACACTCAGAATAAAAAAAGCCCCGCAGCAATGCGGGGCTTTTTTTATTTAATAGAAAACAGGTAATTTTACTTTATGATAACCACTAAAGTATATAAGAAATTTTATTTGCTTTTATTGCTGATTACCGCGATACCCTATTTTCTTATTGCACAGAAATACAAGAAAGCTTATGACTTGGCGGAAGAAGACTATATGAAGGGAAGGTATTTTGATGCGGAGGAACTTTATAAGTCAGTTTATAATGAGTTGGATGATTCTAAGTCAAATAATATTGTGACGAAACCCCAGCTTATTAGTAAGATGACAGATTGTGAGTTGCAAATGGGAAGTAGTGGTGCTATATCATTTCTGAAAAAATGTATTAAGTCAGGTTGTATTGATAGTGTTAAGGCTATGGACTTGATTCATAAACAAGAACAAAGAATAGCAAGAGATACTTTACTGCACTTTATAAGGTACGAGTACTGTGACGACTGTAACGCGGGATATTGGAGGGTTAAGAGAAAATATAGAGCAATGTTTATAGATACTACAAAGATTCATAGTGGAGATACATGTTTATTTGAAATACATTTCGTAAAAAACAAGAATAAGAAAGTTGTTGAAAAAGCAGATACTACCTTTAAAAAAGGCAATGAATGTGGTGTGGATATAATTCGGTTGCCACCATATGACAAACCTACAGGCATTAGTTTGTTTAAGATAGATTCACTAGGAAGCAAGTGCATGTATATAAACCAAGGAATAGGCGTAGATGTAACTGACCTGCCTGCTGGGTTATATTATTTGTGGGTAGACTCGGAAGATAAGGTGGAGCGAATAACAGTGCATTTAAAATAGCTATAAAAATGGCTTTGGTGTAAAAAAGCAAAAGGGTGAGAACTTACGTTCCACCCTTTGCAATAATTAACTTCTGACTTTTAGGTCAAAAGAGAGCCTTCTATATTAGGAAGCCTTAGAAGTCTTAGTTTTCTTCGCCGATTGAAGTTTCATAGCCTTCATCTTCTCTTCTCTTTTAACAATCCGCTTCTTTCTTTTTATATTTTTCTTTACAAGTTGTTTCATGATTATTTTTATTTGTTGATTAATATTTCATTCTTAATTACTTGTGTATCGGCCTTAACCGCGCCGCAATGTACGATTTTATTATTAATTAGACAGTATGATCATAAAAATGAAGATTGATAATGGTGCGTACATTTTACCACATAGGCCTTCAGACACCTTTATTTACAGGCTTTGTAAATGTAAACGCCCAGTATATTAAAACAAACTGCAAGGGTATTCTTACAGTGGCAAGCCACAAGTATTTGTCGTGGTTGTGCCAATAATCAATAAACATCTGCACATGAAGCCACAGGAAAACCACAAGCATTAAAATAATGAGGTTGGCCGCAGTTTTGCGTGTGTATTGAGGTAATAATAAAAGTCCGAGTGCTATTTCACATAAACCGCTTGTATAAATAAGTGCAGTATGATAGCCAATGTAATTGGGCATTATTGCCTCATAAAAATGAGTATTGTAAAAATGATTTATCCCTGCCAGCACATATAATAAGGACATTAGGTATAGCGAAACTTTTTTCATGCACTGTAAATATAGAATTTGCAACGAACTGATAATTAATAGCATAAGGATAGATGAAAAAAAGGACACCCAATTTTTCATTTTAATTCGAGAATAATTCTTAAAATTTGCATTATAACCAACATAGCAGATGAAAGATTTGCGTAATTGTACATGGAACCGGAACCCAGACACCAGTGCTTAATTTATGAGGGATCACCCTCTCAAAAACTACCTCTCTTAGCTGCTACAATAAAACGCAAGCTAAATGAAGGATATCGTTGTCTCTATTTGAACAGTGCACCAATGGTAGCCGGCCTGCGTTCTACGCTGGCTGCTATAGGTGTTGATGTGGAAGAAGAGATAACAAAAACTCGCCTGGTAATGTCTTCCGATCCTGTTTCAGCAACAGGAGAATTTAATTGCGATGTAATGTTGGCCGGACTTGAGGATTCATTAGATCAGGCAATTAAAGATGGGTATAAAGGCTTGTGGGCTTCAGGAGATATGACGTGGGAATTCGGGCCGAAGCAGGATTTTTCGCAGCTGATGGAATACGAATTGAAGCTGGAAGAAATGTTCAACCGAAGAAAGGAATTGTCGGGCATCTGCCAGTATCATCACGATTCGTTACCGAAAGATGCAATGCGTCAGGGTTTGTTAATGCACCCAGGTGTTGTTATTAACGAAACCTTAAGTCGTATAAACCCACATTACCTGAAATCGTCTCCTGACCTAAATACAACTGTCAGGCTTGACGAAACGATAGCTATGCTCTGCCGGACAGGAGATATAAGATAAGAGAACCTAAGGCCTTAATCTGTTAGAATACACTAAGATCACTAGACAGTAGATCTTTACGGCGGCCACTGAACTTTTTCAATAACTCAGTAGGTTCTATATAATGAGGATTAACATGTATTTTACCATGCAGAATAACGTAAGGATGTGAAGCAAGCAGGTCCGCAATGGCACGTCCGCTGAGTGTATTAATATTATGCATACAGATTAATGTACAATCATACTTCGGAGTCAGCAGGTTAATCTTTGCTTCGTATTCCATCAACTCATCTGTCCCGGGTAGGTTTTTGAGAGCCCATACCATATCGCCACAAGCCCTGACATGCCCATGCGGTCCATCCTGAGAAGTTGCTAAGGCCTTTTCGAGTTTGTCGAGCATGCGTTGTGCTACAAAAACATCATCCTGAATATAAGTATCCTCTGAAGCCAGTATCTTTAATTGGCCATTTAATAAGGATTCGTTAACGGGTAACCCTGCATTCGAAAGTTTTGATCGCAATTTGGTATGCAAGTTACTCTCCCAAATGGTAATAACTTCTTCGTTGTTAGTAAGCCCTTCTTTGAAGAAAGGCAATATCACATCAAATTGTTCTTCACGTGAATCGAAGAAACCACAAATGTGGTGAGATCCGGTTAAGGTTTCGCCACAAACTGTAATAGAACGTTGGGCTTTATTGTGCTGTTGCATTATAATGGGGTTAACGCAAATATAGTCCAAGTTTCGCGAAGTTTGACAGCAAAAACTCAATCAATTTTGTTTTTGATGAGAATCAATCCTTAAACTAAAAGTGCTGTAACCATGCCGCGATTACGTGTGGCGATCGGCTTCCATAATTAAAAAGGCCTACTGCCATAAGCCACAAACAATGCCATAAGCAGAAACAACAAATTTATGCTTGCATGTTGGAATTCCTTACGCCTGAGGTGTACGTAAATGGAACCTATCATGATAATTGCAATACATGCTGCGCTAATAAAAGTAAGGTAATGCCCATGGCCTAATAACCGTGGCACTATTACCGCAAGCCCGCTGATTAGTTCGAGGGCGGCTATTGTTTTAATTACACCGGGTTTAAAATCTTCTGCCCAGGTACCACCGCTTGCTATAACTTTTTCTTTGCTTTGAAAAAATTTAAAGCTGCCTGTCATTACAAATATTAGTCCGAGTAAACCTTCAATAATCCAAAGTGCTATTATCATTATTTTCTAAGTTATCTGATTAATTCTACACTCCCTTTTTGGGTTTGTGAAATGCCATCGTACATGGTTGCACTCATATAATACACATAAGTGCCCTCATTCATAGGTTCGCCTCTATAGGTTCCATCCCATGGGATATTCTTATTATTTGTTTCAAATACTTTATTCCCATAACGGTCAAATATTATAAAATCAATAGAATTAATACAATCGCCGCGAACGTAAAGCTTATCATTTTGGCCGTCGTCATTTGGAGAAAATGCCTTTGGGATAAATACATTGCAATTTACATCTATTGTAATTGGGTTGGTTACTCGGCAGCCACTATCGCTTATCATAGAAACCAGATAGGTTGTACTAGCATCAGGCGAAGCTATTGGATTGCAACAATTAGTGCAGTTTAAGCCTGAGGAGGGTACCCATGTACATGATATGGAATTTATAGTGTTTAATTGAATACTTTGACCAATAGTAATAGTTGAATTGCAACACGCATCAGGTAATGGATTTATGTAAATGGTACGTGATAGTGTATCTGTTCCTTTTGGATTTGATGCAATAAGAATTACAGTATAATATCCCGGAGAATTATAAATCACTGTAGGATCTTCCAAGTTTGATGAAGAAGGTGAACCACCGGGGAAAAGCCATTGTATGCATAAAAAAGAGCCTGAGCTTTTATCTTCAAACGTTATGGGTTGGTTTGCACAAACGGTAGAGGAAGTAAAATTAGCTTGTGGAACCGTGTAAGAACCGCATGAGGCAGGCACCCCGGTACCAATGTTTACGCAGTATGACCCTACAAACTCAAATCCCGATTGGGTGGCTGTGATTTGGTCCGTCACTATTACGTTAGAAGTACTATTAGAAGGGCCGTTAAAGGTGATAGACTTACAGCTTACGGGGCCAAAAAATTGAAAAGTACCATATAATGAAAAGTCACCACACAAGCTTCCCTTTGTAGTTATCTCAAGATATCTGAGGGTCACATTCTGGGTTAATAAAACAGTAGTATTAATAACTACGTTATCAGTATCATTAGGCACCTTGCCTGTCTTCCAGATAGCAGGGTTATTCCATGAACCATTAGTTATACTTGTATCAGCAGTCCATGCGGCGTACAATGTAGATTCAAAAAGAAAAAATAAAACAACCGATGTAAGAAGTGGTTTCAAAAGAAATATTATTCTAAACCAAATATAACGAAATCAATCTATAAATCTAGCGTTTGTAAAATATAATACGTTCCGTAGGAATGCGGAACGTATTATATTGAACACTATTTATTTTGCACGGGTTTTTGCGGGTATTATCAGTTTGAATACATGCCTCCTGTAACGTAATACTCAGTAGGCTTAATACTCATAACCGGTACTTTAGAATGATTTATAACGTGCTTAGACCCCAAGAGGAAACCTGAATACCTTGATTCTTCATGATCAGTCATTATCACAAGCAGATCGGCCCGGACTTCGTACGAATATTTCATTGCCTCTATTGCAACATCATGGCAATTAACTACTTTTTTAACATAAGATAGTTTAGCTTTCTTAATAGCATCTTCAGCCGATTCAAGTTTAATATTGAATTTCTTTTCGTTAACCAGGTTATTATAAAGGCCCAGTAAATGAATGGTAGCGTTATAGTGTTTTGCCAATGCTATAACATAATCAATCTTCTGCCTCGAATGGAAAGAGTTGTCAATAGGCATAACTATATTGGTTAATTCAGTTTTTGTAACCGGAGATTGTATGGTAATAACAGGGCATGGAGCTGCATCAACTACTTTATCGGCATTACTACCCATTACATATTCTTCAAAACCACTCGCCCCATGGGTACCCATAATCACCAGATCAATATTTTCGTCTTTGCAGATAGTGTTAACTCCCTGTGCCAGCTTACCAACATTAATTAAGGGGCTAACATTTATAATATACCTGCTCCTTAAATCTTCTACTACCTTATCAATTCTTTCAGATGCTGTATGATGACCTTCTGACACATTTTCAGCCTCTGTTCCATGCCTTTCTCCGGTATATGCATACTCTATAGATTTTGCAACATGAAGAAGATATAAGTGTGCCGAGAATGATTTGGCTATAGAAGCTGCGTGATCAATAGCCAACATACCTGTTTGAGAAAAATCGACAGGCACCAGTATGCGTTTAATTGAAAATGTTTTCATGATGTTTTATTTTTATATGGAATTTATAATTCATTGCTTTCTTGTTACAACCCAATTTACGTATGCCATGCAGGAAGGTTTTGTTTAGTAGATAAGCAGCCCAAAAGCTTCGGTATTCATTAAATAATAAAGGTTAAACAAGGTCATTTACGGGTATAGAAAGTGAGAGCAGAGGCCCTTCTGAATGGAAGTATGGGAAAGATGTAGGTTATTGTGAAAATTGTACAACACGTTAATGCCTGTATACGTGCAACTTTGTACAAATAATAAAAAATTAAAATGTCATGGGAAATCTTTTGTACGTAATTGCAGTAATACTGGTTATAAGTTGGTTGATAGGTTTTGTAGGTTATGGAGCGGGCGGAATTATTCACTTGTTACTTGTAATTGCGCTCATTGCAGTGATCCTTCGCCTTATACAAGGCAGGAAAGTTTAATTGCATCACATACTAAGTATGAGACAAAAAAGCCTTTCTGTTTTGTTTATTGTTGTAATTGCATTTACTGCATGTAAGTCAATCAGAAGCAATAAGCAACAGGGAAATAGTGAAGCTCAATCGGAATTGAACGAACAGATAAGCCCATTGATTAAAGGTGAGATGGACAGCATAGTGCATGCAGATACAACAATTATTTATTGCGACTACCTGCAATCACCAAGTCTTATTCTTAAATATTACACCAAGACAAATTATAATCCAATATGGCTTGGGACGAATGGATTATCTGCAATGGGTGATACACTTGTATCTGTTATCAGGAATTGTTATAAAGACGGGCTTGATTCTGCACAATATCATCTTGCCGATATTGATGCATTGTGTAAAAAGGCATTTGCTAATAAAAAGATTACAAAACCTAGCCGTTCAATAGCCCATCTTGATGTGTTGCTTACAGATGCATTTTTTACATACGCTGCACAACAATATGCAGGCTGTATACATTCTCCAACCCAAAATGTTGATTGGGCCCAAAATTTTAAATCTATTTCATTAACTGATTCGCTGCAAAAGGCAAGTGAAAGTGGGCAGATTGGAAACATATTAAAGAATTTTGTTTGTACGCAACCTCAGTACATTGCTTTAAAAAAAGTACTTAGTCGCTTTTTAGATTTTAGGAACAAAGGAAGCTGGACTACTTTACCGGAAGATACACATTTAGAGAAAGGTGATACAGGTGCGCGTGTAACCTTATTGTACAAACACCTACTGCTTACAGGTGATATTACAGATAACCATAACGCTGCAAATATTGTTTACGACGATAGTTTAGCGGAAGCTGTAAAGCGGTATCAAACCAGGAATGGTTTGAAAATTACCGGAAAGATCAGTGATCCGGAAGCGAAAGAACTTAATAAAGATATTAATGAACGCATAAACCAGATAGAGCTAAACATGGAGCGGATGAGGTGGCTACCCCGCAAAATGCCGCAAACGTTTGTAATGGTAAATATTGCTGGTTTTAATTTAGTTGTTGTTGATAGTAATAAGCCTGCCTTAACTATGAAGGTAATTGCAGGCAAGCCGTATAAGCAAACGCCTTTATTTATTTCTACCATAACCTATATTACATTAAACCCTTGGTGGATAGTGCCAGAAAGTATAGCCACCGGAGAAATGTTGCCCGCAGTAAAGAAGGACAGAAATTATTTAGAAAAGAAAAATATAAAAGTGTATGCAAGTTTGCAACCAAATGCACCCGAGGTATCGCCATCTAAAATAAAATGGAATACTTTAACCGCCTCAAATTTCAGGTACCACTTCAGGCAAACACCCGGCTCATGGAATTCACTGGGACGATATTTATTTATGTTTCCTAACACGTATGATGTTTACCTGCACGATACTCCTAATAAAAATCTGTTTTCAGAGCAGGCGCGTGCTTTCAGCCATGGCTGTATGAGAATTGAAAAGCCTTTAGATCTGGCTGAATACCTGTTAAAAGAAAACACAGGGTGGACAAAAGACCATATTTCTGAAGTGGTTGCTTCTGACGAGAAAGACGTGAAGATAATATTGAAAAAGCCGGTCGATATCTATATTTGTTATTGGACTGCCTGGGTAAATGATAACGGACAGATTTCTTTTGTGCCCGATATTTACAACTACGATCAGAGCTTAAATGATGACCTGCATAAATGCAGCCCTCAAATACACAGAGGCGCGCAACCTTAACTAGCGATTAGTTATAAATGCAAACCAATGTGCCCGTCTTTAAATAAGGCGCACAGTCTTTTAAGGCTTCAGCCGATACTGCAGGGCATCCCCAACTATTGCCACAACGGCCATAACTAGCAATAAATTTATCATCTGCGTACCAGGCAGAATGAATGATAACACCGCGGCTCAATGCGTTTTTATTATTCTGTTCAAGTCCGTCGAGTACATAACTTAACCCATGCTCTCCGTAGCAGGTACCTGTGATCTTATAAACTCCCAATGAAGTACAAAGGCTTCCTGGTTTGTCAGAAAAAGTAGTGGGTATTTTACCTTCTCCACTACCTCTTCCATGCGCCACGTATGCTTTATATACCACATTACCCGATTTAAGATCGACTACATACCATCTCTTTTCATTGGAAGGGCGTGACATATCAATAAATATTGCGTAATCATTCCGGCAACTCTGTTTTAATGTAATGTCCTTAACGTGGCACATACATGTATTGTTGATTTGCTGGCCACTAACAGGCAAAAAATATAAACTAAGAACGATCAAAAAGATTCTCATAAGCAATTGTATTAAGTTATTAAAATGTAACAGTCATACTAAAGGCTACACTAATATTAACGCCAAGCTCTTGCATGGACTCACTATTAGTTATTGTGTTTGGATTTATAATAGAAGTATAATTCCAATAAAGTTACACAACTGAATAGTAAAACAGAAGTAAATTAACAGTTATTTAACTTTATTAAAAGTAACATGGGTACAGTGATTAACTGGAATAACCAGTAGATCAGCAGATAAGTTCTTTTAACGTTATTTTTTATTCTATAAGTTTGTCGGCGAAAGCTCAATAAATGAAAAGGATCGCCTTCATTATTCATGGCAAAATCAAAAAAAAGCAGGATGTAATTCATCGGCTTGAATCAACTTTCCATGATGGTTATAGTCTTTCATTTTTAAGTTCTGAATATCCGGGGCAGGCAATCAAACTTTCGTTTAACGCTGCACAAGAAGGGTTTAATTACATAATATGCCTGGGCGGCGATGGAAGTTTAAATGAGGTTGTGAACGGAGTAATGGAGGCAAAACAACAAAACCCATATCTTAATGTAAAGGTAGGGGTGCTTCCTTTTGGAACGGGCAACGATTTTATAAAGACAACTAATAGCACTCAATCTCTTTCGGGGATTAAAAAATTAATAGACGAAAATTCTTTTAAGGAGATTGATTTGGGCCTTGTTCAATTTAAAAATAAAGCAGGTGTAGATAGCTCAAGATACTTTATAAATATTACCGATATTGGAATTGGTGGAATAGTGGTACAGAAGATCGGTAAATACACAAACACATTGGGTGCTAACGTCGGTTACCTGGTAGCTATATTCAATACCCTTTTATCTTACCGGAACCAACCTGTTAAAGCAGTAGCAGATGACTTTGCATTTGAAGGCAGAGTGAAAAATTTTGTAATTGCTAATGGAAAGTATTTTGGAAGCGGAATAGGTATTGCACCGGATGCTGAAATAAACAACGGAAGATTTTCTGTTGTAATTTTAGGAGAGGTTTCTTTGATAGATTTTTTGAGATTGTCAGTTACATTCAAAAAATGTAAAAAGGTAACACACCCACAGGTTATATATAAAACGGCAAAAGAAATTGCAATTGATTCTTTATCGGCACCTCAACCAATTGATCTGGACGGAGAATTTATTGGATTTACACCCATGAGGGTAAAAGTGCAACCAAGCACGCTTAATTTTCTTTGTTGAATTTTATTGAAATAATAAAGCCTGTAACAGTTGTGCTACAGGCTTCATCATTTTCTTTATCAAACCAATAAAACGGTGCTTATTTTACTGAACGCTAATAGTTTGGCTGGTTGTACTGTTGCCTCCTGAACCATCTGCAGTAAGAGAAATGGTGTAAGTTGCTGAGATTGGATATGTGTGGGATGGAGAAGTCACGGTAGAAGATGTTCCATCACCAAAGTTCCAATTATAAGAAGAAGCACCAGAAGATGTGTTAATAAAGTTAACGGCTCCTGCACCATTTTGTGTGTATGTAAAATTGGCATCTGCCGCTTTTTTACAAGATGTTGTAGCTATGCCGATAAGTAGAATTGAGGCAAATAAGGTCCTTAAGTTTTTCATTTGTTTGTTTATTTATTATTTACGACAAAACTATATGTGTTCACTCTGCTAAGTATTACAACTTTCCATGAGAAGCTTGCGTATATTACGTGTGAAAGAATAAAAGGTAAAATGTAGGATGTGTAGAGGGTAAGAAAAAAGTAATTCTCTTTTTATTGATGGGCAATAACAGAAAGCACCATTTTTATTTTTAATAATTCTTCAGGAGAAAATTCATCCGCATCTAATTCCAGCCGAATGGCTACTTCCTGGTTAGGAATATGGAATGGGGCCTGGTTCTCCCCATCGGGAAATAATATTCCACTGGGTGTACTATAATGGCTAACGGGTTCTTCACCTACATATACTATGGCAGATTTTGGAGCAATTTTATTTAACCCTTCCAATTCTATCAAGGTTAAATAAAATAACCCGTCACGCAGAATACAGTTCTTTACTTCGTTGGGCTTTATAATTATATTCGCCTTACCTGATATGGTTACCTTATCTGTCATAGTATTACTGCTTGTATAAAAGAAGAAAGCCAATTATTTTAGTAATTGGCTTTCTCTCTAAATTTCTCAGGAGAGATATTCCGGAGTTTCTTTATCTATCTTACATCAACAGTAGATCCATTGTGTATTTCGCGGCCGTTATTCGCGGTCCATGTCCTTTCGAAATGCTCAGCATCTTCATGGTTACGTGGGTGAACGCCAAGTACAATATGTCCTTTTTTCACACCTTCTTCATATATTTTAGAACGTGCTTCAGGTATACCTGCACCAATTAAGGCGCCAATAATGCCACCTGTAACACCTCCTGCTCCTGCCCCTGCAATACCTGCAGCAAGCGGACCAGCGATAATTAAACCAAGGCCGGGAATAACCAGGCTGGTTCCTACAGCGGCAATTATACCTATGGCTGCACCAATTGTACCACCAATAGCTGAACCTTTACCGGCTCCTTCTGCAGCTTTTGTTCCAATCACAGTTTCTTTTACAGCTCCTGTGTAGTATTTTTTTCTTGTATCGTCAGACATGATCACACTCACATCATCTTTTGTGTAACCGCGTTCAGCAGCTGTGTTATAAGCTCTTTCTGCGCTTTCACGATCAGGGAACATTCCTGTAACCATACCATCCGTTCTTACATCATTCCTTTCCATAATTTTATTTTTAATGGGTTAATTTTTATAATCTTGATGAAACAAAGGTATCCTGCTATTGTGCGGAGGGCATTGTTTATTCGGTGAACTTGCCATTCAACAAGCCTGCTAGGCAAAAGATATAGCTTAATGCAGATAGATAGAAAACAAAAACAATTCTAAATGCAATAGTTAAGAATGATTTGAAACATTTTTTTTTATAGTTTACATGTTCGAAATTTATCGGAAGCCTTAGACAAATTATTCATCGATTAAATAATGGTGTTCAACCGGAGCAAGAATAGGTTTACCGAAAATAGAGATTGGAGAGTGTGGTTTAGTTTTAATATAAATAGGTTTTTCTTGGTATGTAAGCAACGGTTAATAGCCAAATAAGTATAGTAACCGGTTTTTCAGCTCAGAGAAAATAGAAATTAATGATTGCAAAGAAAAACACATCTGAGTTTATTTCCGGTGGCGGAGAAATGGGAGAGCTTATCCGTTCGAAAGATTGGAGTAAGACCTCATTAGGAGATTTTGGAGAATGGCCAACAGGTTTAAAAACTATACTTGGCCTGCTTTTGAACTCTAAATTCCCCATGTTTTTATGGTGGGGACCAGAATTGATATGTTTCTATAATGATGCCTATAGGCCCAGTTTAGGAAAGGATGGCAAACACCCATCTATATTAGGTATGCCCGGAGAGCAGGCGTGGTCGGAAGCCTGGCATATTATAAAGCCGCTTGTTGACCAGGTTTTAGAAACAGGAGAAGCGACATGGTTCGAAGATCAACTTGTACCCATCTACCGTAATGGCCATGTAGAAGATGTGTATTGGACTTTTAGTTATAGCCCTGTTATGGATGATGCCGGTAAAAGGGCAGGCGTATTTGTTACCTGTACTGAAACTACAGGAAAGGTGATACTCTTAAAGGAGCTGGAAGAAAGCAACAAAAGATTTTTCAATAACATTATGCATGCGCCTGTGGCCATGTGTATATTCAAGGGTAAAAACCATGTGGTTGAAATTGCCAATGAACGGATGCTTGAATTGTGGGGAAAACAAAGTGAAGATGTAATTGGCAAACCTATTTTTGAAGGGTTGCCGGAAGCCAAAGGACAGGGCTTGGAGGCATTGGTTGATCACGTATACAGTACTGGTGAAAAATTTGTAGCCAACGAGCGGCCTGTAGACCTGCCAAGAAACGGTAAGATTGAAACAACGTATGTTAATTTTACTTATGAGGCACTAAGAGAGCCTGACGGAAGTATTTCGGGGATGGTGGCTGTGGCCATAGAAGTAACTGAACAGGTTGTAGCCCGACAAAAAATTGAAGAAAGCGAATTGAGGTTCCGTACAATGGCGGAAAGCTCGGATATATTAATTGCTACAAGTGATGAAACCTCAAAAGCTACTTATTTTAATAAACCCTGGGGCGAACTTACCGGAAGGCCTATAAAGGAATTGCTTGACTTTGGCTGGACAGACATGATACACCAGGATGATCGCCAGGAATTTTTAGATATTTATCAGGGAGCATTTAAAGAAAGAAAACCGTGGACAGGCAAATTCAGGATAATTAATAAAGATGGTGCCTACAGATGGCTATTGGCACGTGGGCAATGCCGTTTTAATCCGGATGGCTCTTTTGCGGGATACATAAGTTCAAGCACAGATATTACAGAACTAAAGCGAACCGAAGAAGCATTAATAGAAAGTGAAAAAAGGCTGCGCAACACTATTTTGCAAGCACCGGTAGCCATGTGTATATTAATAGGCCCAAACTTTATAGTTGAGCTGGCTAATAAGTTAATGTTCGAAATGTGGGGCAGGACTGCGGAGGAAATGGTTAATAAGCCATTATTTGAAAGCGTTAAAGAAGCAAGCAATATAGGCTTCGAGGAAATGATTGAAGGCGTTTATAGAACGGGAACAACTTTTTCGGCGCAATCGGTTCCTACCATGTTTAAGCGTAATGGCAAGCTCGAACCGGGTTATGTAGATGTAATATACCAGGCATATAGAAATACCAAAGGCACAATTATTGGTGTATTGGCCATAGCCACTAATGTTACACTACAGGTAGTTGCACGCAAAAAAATTGAAGAGGCGGAAGAAAAAACAAGGCTTGCCATTCATTCGGCTGAATTAGGCGTGTATGAAATAACGTATGCAACAAACAGAATGGAGACGGATGCCCGTTTTAAAGAAATATGGGGCGCTGAAAATTTTGTAGAGAGGAAAAAATATGTTGATGCTATTCATCCGGATGATTTGGAACATAGAAGGCAAGCGCACGAAGAATCATTAAAAACAGGACATTTAAGATATACTGCCAGGGTAATTAGGCCTGATGGATCTATACATTGGGTAAAAATTACAGGAAGGATAAGCTATGATGATAAAGCAAAACCAATTAAGTTATTCGGTATTGCACAGGATATAACCTCAACAGTAATTGCCCAGCAAAAAATAGAGGAAAAAGAGCATGATATAAGAAGCATGGTATTACAAGCACCTATAGGTATTTGTGTGCTTGATGCTGCTTCATTAGTTGCTGAAATTGTAAATGATAGTTTTATTGAAGTGGCAGGCAAACCTTATGAGGCAATAGCAGGCAAGCATTATTGGGATGCATTTGCTGAGGCTAAACCTTATTACGAAAGTGCGCTTAATGATGTTATAGAAAAGGGAGTTCCTTTTTATGCCAATGAAGTAGAGTTGATGTTGATAAGGCATGGCAAGGAAGAAATAATTTATGTGACGTTTGTTTATGCGCCATTAAAGAATGAAGAGGGTAAAGTAAAAAAAGTGGCTATCTGGGTCCTTGAAAATACCCCACAGGTTATTGCCAGGAAAGAAATAGCAGAAGCAGAAGAAAGATTAAGGTTAGCTACCGAAGCCGGCGGCGTAGCCACGTTTGATTTGGATTTGAAAACCGATGCTATCATTTATTCGCTTAGCCTGTCGGAAATATATGGGCTCGATAAAGAAAAGAAATATACCCACTCAGATCTGCGTAATTCCATACATGATGAAGACCAGGGTGATATTGTTAAAGCATTCGAAATAGCCTTAAAGAACGGTGTACTTACATACGAAGCACGCGTTGTGAAACCCAACAATATAATAGGGTGGGTAAGAACAGAAGGGAAGGTATTATACAATGAAGCAAAAGACCCTATTAAGCTTATTGGTACAATAAGAGATATAACAGAGGAAAAAGAGCGCCAGCAAGAATTGCTGGATAGCGAAAAGAGACTAAGTATTGTAATTAATGCGAGTGAATTAGGCATGTGGGAGTTTGATTTGAAAACTGAGCAGGTCACTTACTCTGATAGATATCTGGAAATATTTGGATACGATAAAGGCAGCTCGGTAAAATATGCAGAGCTTATTGATCGGGTACATATTGAAGACAGGCCAGACAGAGAAAGGACTTTGGCGCAAGCATATGTAAGTGGTATTATACATCACAAGCACAGGTTGGTGTGGAATGACGGATCGATACATTGGATAGAATCTAAGGGTAAGGTGTTTTATGATAAAGCGCGAAACCCAATAAAATTAGTCGGCACAATAAGGGATATTACGGAAGAAAAATACCGTGAAGAAGAGTTATTGGAAAGCGAAAAGAAATTAGACAGTCTGGTAAAAGACCGCACCATGCAGCTGGAGCGTTCAAACGAAGATCTTCAGCAATTTGCCCACGTAGCGAGTCATGATTTAAAGGAGCCACTACGTAAAATTAAAATGTATACTAACCGTATTGATGATGAATATTCAAATATCCTGCCCGATACGGCTATGGACTTTTTGGGGCAAATAACAAGCGCCAGTTCAAGGATGCAGATGATGATCGATGGTGTTCTGTCTTTTTCCTCAATTAATTCAACAGAGCAGCCTATTCAAAAGGTGAATTTGAATGAGGTAATTGAAAATGTAAAAAGTGACCTGGAGATATTAATCGGGCAAAAAAATGCTGAGATCGTTTCTGAGCACCTGCCGGATATTGAAGGAGCGGAAATATTGATATATCAGTTATTTTATAACCTTATTAATAATTCCTTGAAATTCTCAAAGCCCGAAATTGCTCCACGCATTAGTATTACATCTTCACTTATGGATAAAGGGAATAGGAACTACGTGAAGATTTTGGTGAAAGACAATAGCATAGGGTTTGAACAGAAATATGCGAAACAAATTTTCGACACATTTGTCAGGCTAAATTCAAAGGACAGGTATGAAGGAACCGGACTTGGTTTAACATTGTGTAAAAAGATAGTAGAACGCCATAGAGGTGAAATTGAGGCTAGTGGCATAATAAATGAAGGAGCAATATTTATAATTGTATTACCTTTAAAACAGCCAGGAAATAATATTTAAAAGCTTCAAGCATACATGAGCAAAGTAATTTTAATGATAGATGATGACAGATCGGAGAGAGGCTTGTTTGAAGAAGCTATTAAGAAAGTAGGATCTGATATTACGTGCTACCTGGCCGAAGGCGGGAAAGAGGCGCTGGAGATCATGTCGAATAAAGATAATATTTTGCCTAAGGTTATATTTCTTGATATTAATATGCCTGAAATGAGCGGCTGGGTGCTTTTGAAGAATTTGAAAGAAAACGAGACGTATAAGGATATCCCGGTAATTATGTATTCTACATCAAGTTACCAAAGAGATATTGATATGGCCATGCAATTTGGTGCCGTAAGTTTTTGTGTTAAGCCCGAAAATTTTAAAATTCTAATAAAGATAGTGGATTTTATTTCGAATAATTTGGATGGGGATTTACCAAATGCCATTAGGCAGAACAACGAAGGAATAGATAATTTTAAAGGGGGAACTAAGGCTGTATAATAGCTCTGACAGGGCTGATAGATATTAAGAGAAATGGGCCTGTAATTGAATAAGTTACAGGCTTTGTTGTTTGCCTTGGTCGTTCGATTATGGAAATGATACAACTTTTACCGAGATTATTACAACAAGTCATGCTGCCGCTATTACCATCTTTGCATAGAAATACATAGACCTAAACACGGTTATCATATTAATCGTAATAAGTGTAATAATAGTTAAAACCTTAATAAAAATGGAATCGCAAGAATTTAATATAAAGAAGATATTGGTCCCTATAAATAGTGCAGCGTTTACTGAGAATTTGCAACACAATATTATTTTTTGGGCAAATAAAACAAAAGCTGAAGTAATACTATTAGGGGTAATTGATGGTGCTGATCTTAAGCCTGAAGAAAAACGTTTTGATCCATCGACGCACGACCATATTATGTTTGACGGTACCGAGGTGCTTGATACCATCAACCAGCTTAATAGTTGTAAAACCGTGCTTTTGGGTAAGGGATTACCTACTGTAAGTTATATTATAGAGCGCGGACATATTTATAAAAAAGTTGCAGCTGTGGCCAGGAGAATTGAGGCCGATGCTATTATGATCGATCATAAGGGTAAGCAAGATGAGGGATCAAAGCATATTGATGTGTTTAAAGTAATTTCTGAAGCTCCGTGCCCGGTAATATCAATTAAAAATCATCCTTCTAAAGATGGAATAAAAAATATATTCATTCCATTCCAGGATAAGCCTCATTCGAGGGAAAGTATTGAATACGGTATACATTTAGCTGAGATATATGATGCAACACTGAATGTATTGGGTATTAGTTACGATACTTCGGAAGAAGGTGTGAAAAAAATGCAACTGGAAGCAGATCAGATAAAACATATACTTGAAGAAAGGAAAGTTAAAAACACTACGGAAGTAGTTGAGGGAAATTACGATGCCCAACAGATAGATTGCAGCGCCAAGGAATATAATGCGGATATAGTAATAGTAATGGCTGATCTGGATAAGAGATCGGTAACAGAATATATCATTGGCCCTGTATTAGAGCAGTTGGTTAACAATTCCGAAATATCATTAATGACCGTGCGCCCAAGGTATAACCCACATATATTAGATTCTGAAACAGAACCTGAAAGTTCTGTTAAGTGGAAATTCTGGGAATAATTCTCTTAGGAATAGCTCGAACATAAAGTTCAGAGATTTGCTCGGGTATATAGATTAAGCTATTTTAGCATACTTCAATCTATATTGAACCACATGAGGAGCAAAAGCATTCCAATAACATTATATCGAATAGAATCTTTCAGCGACGGGGTAATTGCAATAATTATTACCCTAATGGTTTTTCAAATTAAAATTCCTGTTATTGATAGCGATGTAAATGCATCCGGTATTTGGGATAAGCTGTATCCTATGTTTCAGCCGCTTGTTGCATATTTATTAAGTTTTGTAATGATAGGGGTGCTTTGGGTTAATCATCATCAGTTTATAAAGCAACTGCAACACGCCGACCGTAATATAATGTGGTATAACCTGCATTTGTTATTTTGGATGAGTATACTGCCCATACCGACAAACCTACTGGGGCAAAACTATCACCGTGCTGAAATTACCGCACTGTATGGTTTTGTAATGTTTATGTGCGCATTCGCCTTTTTGCTAATGCGTGAGTATGTGAATGGAAATCCTGAACTATTTATTGAGGGGTTATCGTTGGAACTTAGAAAGAAACAGCGGAGAAAATTAATGAGTAGCTCATCGCTTTACTTTATTTCCATTTTCAGCGGTTTCATTTCGGTATATATTTCGTTGGTAATTTTTGTTTTAATACCGGCAATTTATTTTATGCCTGCCAATGTGGTAGTAAATGGTGATAAAAACGAATAACGCACTCCTTTACCTAGTTCTTCTTTAAGGAAAAATAGAATGTAGCACCCTTCGATGGCTCGCCTTTGGCCCAAATTCGCCCGCCATGCCTTATAATAATGCGTTGCGCAATTGCCAGGCCAATACCCATACCTTCAAATTCTTCTTTACGGTGCAAGCGCTGAAACACGCCGAATAGTTTATTGGCATAAGCCATATCAAACCCGGCGCCATTATCTTTTACATAATAAACAATATCATCTTCTTCTTCGGTACTGCCTATATCTACCTGCGGCTTTTCGGTTTTACCCGAATACTTTATGGCGTTTGATATTAGGTTCATCCACACGTGAGTAATCAATAAACGATCGCCTTTTGCAGGCAGTATAGTATGAATGTTAACCGTTGCTTTATGCTCAGTTGATGAATTTATATCGTTGACGCATTTTTCGACAACTGATCGCATATTAATGTCAACTTTTTCAACTTCTTTTTTACCCAAGCCCGAGAATTTCAGGAGGCTGTCGACCATAGTGGTCATGTTCGCTGCATTATCACCAATTCTGCTCAGCATCTTTTTACCGTCATCATCCAATTTATCCATGTAGTCCTCAATCATTAAAGTAGAGTAAGAACCTAATGCTCTTAACGGCGCTTTAAGATCATGTGAAATGGAATATGAAAATGACTCTAATTCTTTATTCGATACTTCCAGCTGAGCAATGTTTGTTTGCAGTTCATTATTCAGTTGTTGTATTTGTTCGTCAGCTTTTTTCTGCGAGCTAATATCACTGGCATTAACAAACCACTTTCCGTCCTTTATAACTATCTTCCAGTGTAACCACTTAATACTTTCATCCTTGCAATGAATGCGCAGTTCAAACGAAAGCCGGTCTTTTTCAGTTTTACCAAGCCCCTCTATAAACTCTTTGTCTTCTGTGCTGAGGAAGAATGGCAATGGCTTTCCTCTAACCTCATCATTCGAATATCCAACTATATCAGTAAAGGCTTTGTTTATCTCTTCTATTTTAAAAGTTGTTGCATCAATGATACCAATTATATCAGCCGAATTGTTTATTAATAAAGCGCTTTTTTGAAGTGAACTATTTTTTTCAATAAGCTCCTTCTTTTGCAATTGCACTTTTAGCAATACTGCAACCTTTGCCTTCGCTATGTCAGGGTCGAGTGGTTTAAACAGGTAATCAACAGCACCTTCTTCAAACCCCTTCAGCATAAATTTATGTTCCTTTCTTTCGGCAGATGCAAATATTATAGGTATGTCTTTTGTGCGTTTGTTGGAGTTCAATATCTGTGCAACTTCAAAGCCATCCATACCGGGCATTTGCACATCAAGTATTATCAGGTCAATTTCTTTGTTTAAAATAGTTTGCAAAGCCTCCTTGCCGTTTGTTGCGCTAAGTATCGTCCTGTCCTTAGTTACTAATAAATTTTCAAGCGCCAGTATATTGCCGGGCTTATCATCAACAATAAGTATAGTTGCTTTGTTTTTATTGTCCATTAGTTATTCAGAGTAAGTAAAAAATCGCGTATTTTAGAAAGTGGCCAAATGTGAGTTACAGCATTTGTTTTAATAGCAGCCGATGGCATAACCGGCGAAAAAGCCTCTTCCGGTTTCTGGGCAATAGTAAGTCCATCATTTGCTTTAATAAGCCGAATGCCCGATGCACCATCGCTATTGGCTCCTGTTAATATTATGCCTATAAGTTTATCCTTATATACGCCTGCGGCCGATTCAAACAAAACATCAATTGACGGGCGGCTGAACTGAACATATTCATCGGCTGATAGGGAAAGAGTAAGATCATTTTCAATCAATACATGATAGTCAGGCGGAGCAATATAAACTACGCCTTTTTCTATTTTCTCTTTTTCGTCGGCCTGCTTTATTTTTACTTTGCATTTGTTCTGTAATACCTCTTCCAGCAAATCATTCTTGTCTTTTGACCGATGCTGAACAATAATAATAGGAAGCGGGAAATTAGCAGGAAGCGTTTCGAGCAATACAAATAGGGCGTTAAGGCCACCTGCGGAGGTACCCACTACAATAGCTTCGTATTTTGCATTTTTAGTCAACCCTATTTTGATTTCATATATATTTTTTCCTTCTTGTCTACATCTTCAAACTGTTTTTGCTTATCAGAGAACAGTAACGATTCTTTACTGCCCAGGCCCAGAAAACCGAAAGGGCATAAACTATCGTAGAAAAGATTAATAGCCCTGTTTTGAAGTTGCTGGTTAAAGTAAATAAGAACGTTACGGCAAATAACCAGCTGAAACTCGTTGAAGGATTTATCTACAGCAAGGTTGTGAGGCGAGAACACTATATTTTGCCTCAGTGATTTATCAAACAATACAGTATTGTATTTTGCTATATAGTATTCTGAAAAAGATCTTTTACCCCCTGCGTGCTGATAGTTATGGGTATAGCTCTTCATGTTCTCTATATTGTACAAGCCTTCTTTGGCAATTTTCAACGATTTCTGATTTATATCTGTTGCATAAATTACAGAACGATTCAATAGTTCTTCTTCCTTTAGTAATATAGCAACCGAATATATTTCTTCGCCTGTAGCGCAACCTGCTATCCACACTTTAATAAAAGGGTAGGTGGCTAAGCGCTTTACAACATTTTCGCGCAGGCTTTTATAGAAACTTGGGTCTCGGAATAATTCTGTAACAGTAACCGATATTTCCTGCACCAGCTCTTCAAAGGCTTTTTCATCTTTTAAAACGATCTTGGCCAATTCATCTATGGTCTCGATCTTCCGGGTTGATATAAAATGCTGTATTCGCCGGCTAATAGATGCTTCAGCGTAATCGGTAAAATCGTAACCGTATACCAACCGTATTGATTCGAGCAGCTCTCTTATTTTCTTACTGTCGGAGCTCATTTAGCTGGCCCATTGATTTAGCTTATCGAGTAAAACCTTTAGGTCGACAGGCTTTGCTATATAATCCCAGGCACCTGCCTCAATGCATTTTTCTCTATCGCCTTTCATGGCTTTTGCAGTTACAGCTATTACGGGTATCTTGTTGAATGAGATATTATTTTTTAGTATATGCAGTGCTTCATAACCATCCATTACTGGCATCATAATATCTAACAAAATGATGTCGGGCCGTACACCCTTATTTAATAAGAACATCATATCATCTCCATTCTTAGCCACTACCACTTCCATTTCCCTGGCTTCAAGGTAGCTACCAAGAGCAAATATGTTGCTCTCTTCGTCGTCGACCAGTAAAATAAGTTTGTTCTTTAATTTGTCCATTTTCTTTATTTATATAACCACACTCTCATAAGAGATAATAGTTGTTCTACATTAACAGGTTTTGCAACATAATCTGACATGCCTGCTTCCAGGCATTTTTCTCTATCGCCTTTCATAGCTTTTGCCGTTAGTGCTATAATTGGCAGCTTACTGAATTTATTGATGCTCCGTATTTCTTTTGTGGCTTCGTAGCCATCCATCTCGGGCATCATCACGTCCATTAACACAATATCGATAGATGGATTTTCTTTCAACAAATTTATAGCAGCCCTGCCATTTTCAGCGGTAAGGCAATGTATACCTTCATCTTCAAGTACATTGGTTAATGAATAGATGTTTCGTATATCATCATCTACCACCAACACTTTTTTGTTCTTCAATACTTCGTCGGTCTTATGAAGTTTGCGGATGATGTTTTGTTTTTCTTTCGGTAACCTTGCTTCAACTCTGTGCAGGAATAGGGTTGTTTCATCTAACAAACGCTCTTGCGAGTCGGCTGTTTTAAGTACAACCGTGTTTGCCAATTTATTCAAAAGCTGACTTTCTTCTTTGGTCAGATCTCTTCCGGTGTAAACTATTATCGGAACTTTCTTCAACTCATCATGTGCTTTTATTTTCTCGAGCAACTCAAAGCCCGACATGTCAGGCAGGCCAAGATCAACCACTACACAATCGTAGGTTTCTTTTATCATCATGTCGTAAGCCTCCTTGCCCGAGTATGCAGAAAAGCACTTCACATCACCGTTGCCTATCAGCTCCCGTATGGCTTCATTGTGCTTCTTGTCATCCTCTATAATAAGAAGCCTTTTCAGTTTCTTATTTACAAAGTTTTCAATTTTATCAAAGGCATTTCTAACATCACCTTTAGAAACAGGTTTGCGTAAATAGTCAAATGCACCCAACTCCATTCCTTCTTTACGCATATCGTAACCCGATATAATTTGCACAGGTACGTGCCTGAGGTTAGGATCGCGTTTTAATTGTTTCAGCACCTCGGCCCCATCCAATACGGGTAGTTTCATATCCAGTATAATAGCATCGGGTTTATAGTGGCGGGCATAACTTAAGCCGGTATTTCCTTCATAAGCTATTATGCCTTTGTAATTTTTTTCTCTCGCAAAGCCCAGCAGTAATTTTGCAAATTCAGGCTCATCTTCCATAATAAGAATTACCTTATCGTTCTCGCTTATGTTATAGCGGTCGTCGATGGCAGTACCTTCTAAAGCTGTGATTTTTTCCGGTGGGGCAATTCTTTCAGCACGGTGGTTTCTCTTTTCTTTTACATCTACCTTGCGTTCAAGAGGGGCCATTGTAGAAGCATCAAACTCCAGCGGAATGAATAAAGTAAATTTGCTTCCCTTGCCTTCTTCGCTATATAAAGTTATTTCGCCGCCTAATGCATTGCTCAATTCACGACTTATAGAAAGGCCAAGGCCGGTTCCTCCATATTTCCTCTTAGTAGAACCATCAGCTTGTTGGAAAGCCTCGAATATGATATTGAATTTATCTTCAGGTATACCAATGCCTGTATCGGTAACCGAAAAGCTAATAACAGTCGGCACATCATAAAGTTTCTTATTCTTAAAAGCTATATCAGGGCTTGCTTTATCAATGTGTAAAGTCACTTTACCACCTCTGTCAGTAAACTTAAATGCATTTGATAAAAGGTTCCTTAATATCTGTTCAAGGCGTTGTTTATCGGTTGTTATTATTTCAGACAGAACTTTATTATTTATATCGATCTTAAAATCTACTGACTTACTCTTGGCAATTTCAGAGAACATAGATGTAAGATCACTATCGATCTCGCGGAAAGAGACCTGCGAAATATCCAGTTCCATTCTACCCGATTCTACTTTCGACAGATCGAGGATCTCATTTATCAGGTTAAGAAGATCGTTACCTGAACTGTGAATGTTCTTGGCAAAATCAACTTCCTTTTCGGCCAGTGTTTCATTCCTGTTTTCAGATAATAGTTGAGCGAGAATAAGAATACTGTTTAGCGGAGTGCGCAATTCATGCGACATGTTTGCTAAAAATTCTGACTTGTATTTACTGGTTACTTCCAGTTCTTTGGCTTTTGTTTCAATATCTATTTTAGCATTCTCCAGTCGTTCTTTCTGGTCCTCGAGCAGATTTGCTTTTTCTTCCAGCTCTTCATTGGTTTGTTGCAATTCTTCTTGTTGGGCTTTTAGTACGCTTTCCGACCTTTCAAGCAGGCCTGTCTTTTCCTGCAATTCTTCGTTCGACTGCCTCAGCTCTTCCTGTTGCGATTCTAGTTCTTCAGCCTGCCTTTGTGTTTCCTCCAGCAACTCTTTAAGCTTCATGCGAGATTGTGCAGTATTAAACGCAATCCCCACATTATCCTTTATCATATCTAAAAACTGCATGTTAAGATCAGTAAATTCATGGGCAGAACCAATCTCCACAACTCCTTTTACTTCGTTGTCGTACATAAACGGAAGTACTACTATATTTTTTGGTGTAACGTTTCCGAGCCCTGAATTGATGCGGATATAATCTTCCGGTACCTGGCTGAACAGAATTGCTTTCTTCTCTAAAGCAGCCTGCCCAATAAGGCCCTGCCCAACTTTAAAGCTGTTTGCATTATCTTTCCTGTATTGGAAAGCATAACTTCCAACGAGATCAAACGTGCCATTCTCTTTAAGGTAAATAGCGCCTATTTGAGCCTTCATAGTTGTAGCTAACTGAATGATAACATCCTGTGCAAGTTCTTTTAGTTCCTTTTCTCCGCGCATTTTATCATTCAATTCACTGTTACCAGCAAGTAATACATTTTTATCAGATGCTTCTTTCTCAGCTTTACGCAATGCTCTTAAATTGGTGCTGATAATAATATATACGCTTATAAGTACAATGGCAATTATGAAAAGAAGAACAATAAAAACAATATTGAAATTTCGGGTGTCTTCTTCGCTGGTAGTTTTGCGTAATGCAAGCAATTTTTCTTCTATTCCATCAGATTTTGCTATGGCAGCACGTATAGAATCTTCAAGTGCTTTACCATGCCCATTGCCTATCCATGCCCTGGCGCTGTCGAGCGATTTTGTTTTGCGCAAGTCAATGCTATGAGATAAATATTGAATGCTTCTGGCAATAAGGTGATTGATGGTGTCAATATTCCTAACTTGTTCAGGGTTATCAGCTACCAAGCCCTTTAGGCTATCTATATACGAAGCAATATTTGTTTTAGCCTGTTCAAACGGTTCCAGGTAATTATCAGTACCTGCAATGGCATAGCCACGTACACCCGTTTCTGCATTAACAGTTGAAATTAATACCTGGTGGAGTTCATAGCGTACTTTCTGGGTATGCTCCACCCATTGGTCAGATGCAATAACCTTTTCGCTATTGTTAAACGAATACAAGGCAACGGCAACCAATACAATGGCTGTAAAAACGAAGCCTGCTAAAATTTTTCTGTCAAGACTGAATTTCATGTTATTTATTTTGAATTACTGGGGGTTATAACTTACTAATGCCGTAAGTAATTCTTAGTGTGCTAAAAGCACAGTAAGCTAACGCAAGGCTTAAAAAAGGCATTTTAAAACAGAGTGGATCTGTTTTAAAACTTACAAATAGTTAATTTTCTGGGAATTATTCTCTTTTAGAGTACTACATACCATACCTATGGCGCTAATGATTTTGCTCGGAGTTTTCTTCATTATTTAACTGAATTTGGGTTTTCAAGTCAACATTTATTCCCTGTAGCAGAATAATTATTTAAAAGAGCAACAAAAATCAGATCCCCCTTCTGGTTTTTAGTATTGCAATAATATAGAAAATACCGCTAACAAGCAAAACCACAATGCATTAGGGAGTAAAACCTATTGGTTACGAACCATTTATAGTATCGTAATTTTTGGCTTGTAATTAAACTGTATATGCTGTGCTTGTTGAGGTTGAAGGCCTAATGTTTGGGCAATGAGCAAATTTAATTTCACGTAAATAAAAAGGCCGTATTATACGGGCCTTTTTAGTAGATGATAAAACCCCCTCCTGTTGCTCAGTTCGCCAATGATTAGATTAGAAATGTTTGGCGCAGGAAGGGGTCTAAATTTTTTTAAAGCAATTTATTTGTAATGAAGTGCATGTAACTAATTGAATTGCTGTTTTAATTTGGCACCAATACTAAGAGTAGTATGGGGTACACTAAGTAACCGTTCTTTGGGAATAAGCTTGCCTGTAACATTGCAAATTCCATATGTTTTGTTCTCAATACGTACAAGTGCATCTTGAAGATTGCGGATAAATTTATCCTGACGTTGGGAAAGTCTTGCGGTTTCTTCCTTTGCTTCTGAATCCGAGCCATCTTCCATTGATTTAAACGAAGGTGAAGTGTCTTCTGTGCCATTTTCTCCTGCACGGGTAAGAGTATTCTTCAGAAGCTCGTTATCCTGCATGGCCTCATTTAATTTTTCCATAATCACTATCTTGAACTGAACCAGATCCTTTTCTGAATAAACCTTTTTCTCGTCCAACACGTTAGTTGACTTCATTTTATTGGGGTCAGTCTTTGTAGCAGAATTTTTGGTTTGTGTTTTCATAAGGGCTATCAATTTAATATTACAAAGATTGTCTAAGTCGTCCTTATATGTATTACATAATTTCGTGACTATCTTACATCTTTTTATAACATGCATGTTTATATGCGTACTATTAGTTAGCGCTCCTTTTTCTGAAGGAATAGTGCTTCGACTCTTTCATTGGTGCTAGTATTTATTTTAGTATTAATAGTTCATTTTATTGGACTTTGTTAAGCAAAAAAGGCTGATATATTTCTATATCAGCCTTGAATTTGTTATAAAAAAATTACTAGATCTTGATGAACTTCTTAATCACGGTCATTTTATCATTGTTAACTTTTACAAAGTAATTACCCGGTGCTAATCCATTTACTGATATAGCAGCGTTAGAACCTGTAATTGTGCTGGTACTTACTACCTGGCCAAGTACATTGTAAATACTTACATTAAGTAAACCGGTAATACCCGCATCATTCTTTATGTAAAGATTTTGAGATACTGGGTTAGGGTACACTTCGAATGAACTATTCGAAACTACTTCACTTATACCGGTAACAGCCTTCCTGTTAAACACAGCAAAAGGACTCATTGAAGTAATAGCTTTTCTTTCAATACTAAACATACCACCTGCAACAACAGATGCGTTTAGAGAATCAGATACTTTATCCCAAGCGCCTGCAGTGTAGTGAGCAATATAATCACCTGTGTGTACAAAGCCATTTACTTCGCTAGCCGGAGACCAGGTTAACTGCATATTTGCATTAAGGCCCGAGGTAATGCTGGTTTCAAATAACCAGGTTGAACTTACCATAGGTTGGGTTGCAGATAATAATGTACCTGTTGTACCTGATGAATAAACACCCGGCGACACATTTACACTAACTGTACCGGTAGAAGAACCGGTGTTAAGCATAATGCTTGCAGGAGAGTATGAGGTAAGTGTTCCTACAGGAAAAGTATCAATTGCTGATACAACTGCATTCATGGTTAAGTAACCACCGGCATTGGTAATTACATATGAATTACTGTTTGCACCGGTTACAGAACCGCTAGATGCAATTTGTAAATTGTTAGTACCGGTATTTAGGTGACCATTCATTAACTTAAGCTTTCCGTTAACTATTAGGTCAGAGCCTAACATAACAGAACCTGCTGCGCCAATATTCACTGTAAAATTATTTACCGTGTTGCCAGGGTAAGTAAATGTAAGTGAATCGGAAGTAGAAGAAGACGCGGTAACAGAAACGTTGGATGCACTGGTAGCAAATACCATGCCGGTTCCGGGTGCGGTAATATTACCGTCAATTGAAAGATTGTGACCGTTTAAAACAAGTGTTCCGGTTTGAAGATTAAGAGTATCTACGTTTAAGTCAGTATTTAATGTAACAGTGTTTGTTGCACCTACGTTTAAAGTAAATTTCCCGATGCTTGTACCAATGAAGGATAGAGTAGGAACAATTGAAGTAGTATTGTTTACAATAAGTGCTGATTGAGCATTTACTGTAAATGAACCAGTACCTGCAAAACCTTCAGTAAGTGTAACCATATCACCATTCATAACAAGATTACTTCCTCCCGAAAGAGTTAATGTGCTGTCGATTACCAAGTTTGATAAAAGGGTAACATAATTACCTGAACCAATATTTAAGGTCAACCCATTTATTACCTGAGAACCTTTAAGAAAGGCAATAGTAGAAGATAATCCGGTTGTTGTTGCAAGAACAATATCTGCCTTTGCATCGCCGGTAATAGTACCCGAACCTGAAATAGTTCCATCAACAGTAAGCTTATGTGCGCTTAATACCAAAGAGCCACTAACCATTCTCAGCGAATCGGTTAATAGTATGCTTGATGATAGCGTTACGGTGTTGCCTGTTAATACATTAACGGTCACGTTCTTTAAACCTGTACCGCTTAACTCTTGCCCTGTTATAATAGAGGGAGATATGTAATTAACAGAATAAGGAGATGACAAATTGAGTGTACCACCACTAGCTAAAATTGTACCACCTTTTACATTAATGACTGAACCGGCTCCCATAGTAAGGCTACCGCTGGTCATTACTGTAAATGCACCGCTGTTTGTAAGTACTGAATTTACCATAATTACAGCAGGAGTACTAAGTGTGGCAATTGCATTGTTTACTACGTTAGCAGTAAGTGAACCCGAAAAAGAGAAAATAGCTCCGGCGTCCAAAATTAAACTGTCAGCACTTATGGTGCCTGAACCCGAAAATGTACCCGCGGCAACTATAATTGAATTAGTAGTTGATGTGAGTTGCCCAGTTAGAGCTAATGTAGCAGCTCCGCCGGTCATTACAATCGTGCTATCCATAGTAATCACAATTCCTGTACCGATAGTGATCTGATCGAGTGAGCTTACTTTAAATGCAGGGGCAATTCCGCCTGTCCATGTAGAGCCACTGCTCCATAGTCCGGTGGTTTTAGCTACGAAGGCTGTGGCAGATGCCAAACTGCAACTCATGGTTGCGGTTAGCAGGGCTAAGCCAATTTTTGTTGTTTTTAATAAATTATGTTTCATGTTTTTATTTTAATTGTTAGTTAATTATTAGGGCACAAAAGTGATACCGCATGCCTCCTAAAGCATTACACATTAATTTGAAATACTTACATGTATTAAGGGAATAGGGGGTATTGTGCAAGGAATGCACAGAAAAGTGTTAACGCGCGTAAATGAAAATGGCTGTTACACCGCCAATAAAAAATGCTACACAAAGAAATAGCAGTCTGAGTAAGCGTTTGTAACGCCTTACATCATTTCGGGCCTCCATTACATTGAACATGTTCAATAAGGAGTAATTTATTTTTTTGAAAGTGGTTTCTGTTTTAACTATGTAATCAGAAGCGCCGTGTTGAAATGACTTTACAGCGACATCTATATTATCATCTCCCGTTAGTATAATTACATAAGTATCTGCATTCTCTTTCTTTATCCAGTCTAGCACCTTAATGCCATTTGCAGCGGACGGGTGGTTCGTATTCAAATAGTAATCGAGTATAACGAGCTGTGGTGTAGACCTTTTGAACCTATCCATGCACTTTTCGCCAATTTCAAATAACGATATTTTAATGGGCCTGTCAGCAAAAGTTGTTTCTATATCCGCCTTTAACGACATGGCGAATAACTGGTTGTCGTCTACTATAAAAATATTGATCGGGGTTTTCATTAATAATTCTGTTTACGGATTTACAGCTGTTACTTCCAATGCCGATTTTACTTCGCCCGATGTAGTTTCCATATCCTTATCTAATAGATATAGGGCGTCGGGGCCTATCTTTTCTCCTCCTGCTACTTTTATTTTATCCATCAGTTCAAGTGCGAGCGTTTCTTCCTCTACTTGTTCTTTTACAAACCATTGCATAAAGCTCCATGTAGCCCAATCTTCTTCTTCAAGGCTCATCTTTACCAATTTATAAACCGATTCGGTATTATCCACCTCATGTGCAAATACTTTTTCGAAACAGCTGTTTATGTTTGCAGGATTTTCGGGCGGAGCAGGTATTGCAGTTACATGTACTTCGGCGCCGCGTTTTAAAATATATTCTAATATTTTCATCATGTGGTTGCGTTCTTCCTGTGCATGCCTGAAGAGAAAATTAGAAACGCCGCCAAAACCCTGGCTACTGGCCCATGCAGCATATGCCAAATAAATTTGCGAAGCATGTGCTTCTTTTGTCATTTGTGCATTTAATGCAGCGGTAAGTGTTTTCGAAAGCCTGTTTGTATTCATTTAAAGTATATCTAGTTTTTATTCGATCCGCCAAACCCTTTGACAATAAAATGCAAAGGTTTTTTAATAATATCAGTTAACAGGCTTGTAAGTTTTTTCCACGAATCAACTCCTTTAACAACATAATCTTTAGCACCCGCCCTGAAAGATTCTATAGCAAGCGCTATATCTTCGTTGCCCGACAGCATTATTACGGTTGTTTTGGGGTTAGTTATTTTAATTGACTTCAGAGTTTCTAATCCATTTTTGCCTGCCATTAAATAGTCGAGTATTACAATGTGTATTTCCTTATGAAGCATTTTAAGGCAGTTCTCACCATCATTAAATGTGGTTATCTCCACACTTTCTCCGAATTTGTTCTGGAGGTATTGTTTAAGAGCGGTAACCATTAAGTAGTTATCGTCAACAATAAATATATTCGTTTTCTCTACTGGCATTTGTAATCTTTTTTACGCGAACATTTGTAAATAAGTACCGAACAAAAGTGTCGCAACTTGCATAGTAATGTATTACACAGTTACAGCAAAAACTTGCGGATACCACACTCTTAATTTCTTTTATAAATAACCGACACTCTCATTTGTAATTTCGCTCAGGGCTTTATTACAAATGGTATTCAATTGTTTGTTTAACTCTTCAATTTTCTTAATATCTAACCCCAGCTTAGCCAGGTCTTCCATCAATTTTAAAATAGGCGTAAGCGTAGTAATACCCATAATAGAAACGGAAGATTTCATTGTATGTGCATAGCTTTGTATGCTGGCATATTTTTCCTCTGCTATAGCGTTTTTTAAATTACTCAACTCTTCAGGAATCTGAATAAGGAATCGATCCATAATTCCTTTTATTAGAGTTTTTTTACCTGCCATTATTTCGGTGAGGTAAGCCAGGTCGCAAACATTTGCGGCGTTTTTATTGATGTTAAGCTGATGCATAATTTTTATCGGTTAAGGTTAAGTCGTATATTTTATCGAATAGCAGAGTTGCGTTAATTGGTTTTGATACATATTCATTCATGCCGAGTGCCAGGCATTTTTCTCTTTCGCCGGCCATAGCATGTGCGGTCATGGCAATAATGTGAATGTTACTTTTTAGCTCATTCCTGATTATCGCGGTTGCTTCATATCCGTTCATAACAGGCATTTCCATATCCATCAAAATAATATCGAACGTATTTTCTTTCATCTTTTCAATTGCAATACTTCCGTTCTCTGCTACTTGCACCTTTAAATTATATTCTGAAAAGAGACTCAAGATCAGTTGTATGTTTAATTGATTATCTTCAACTAATAAAATATTCAGTTTAGAGAGATCCTGCATATCGTACTTTTCTCGCGAGCGGGTTTTTAATATAAGGTCACTAACCGATTCTGTGTAAGGAATGGAGAATGAAAATACAGAGCCTTTATCAAGTTCACTTGTAACTGATATTTTTCCGCCTTGTAGTTCTACCAATTGTTTTGCAATACTTAACCCAAGGCCTGTGCCACCATACTTGCGTGTGGTTTGAGTTTCTGCCTGGCGAAACCTTTCGAAAATATGTTCGAGTTTATCAGCATGTATGCCTATGCCGGTATCAGTTACTGTAAAATCGATAACGGTTTTTCCATTTTCCTTTCTAGATGTGCTTGCATGAACAGTAATACTGCCATGTTGCGTAAATTTAATGGCATTGCCAACTATATTAATTATTATCTGAGTTAAACGTGTTGGGTCGCCAAGTAAATGATCAGGTATATTATCGTTGCAGGTAAAAGTTAAGCCAAGCTTCTTTTCTGTTGCTTTGCCCATCAGCATTACGTTTAACGATTTAAATAATTCTTTCACGCTAAACGGGCATTCTTCAAAGGCCATCATGCCGGCTTCTATTTTCGAAATATCAAGAATGTCGTTTATAATGGTAAGTAAATTCTCTCCGGCCGATTTAATAATTTTAACGTACTCCCTTCCCTTGTCCTCCAGTTTCTCTTTCGAAAGCATATCTGAAAAACCAATGATAGCATTCATGGGGGTGCGTATCTCGTGGCTCATATTGGCAAGGAAAGCTTCTTTTAATTTATTTGCTTCTTCAGCTTTCCGGGTTGCTTGCTCAGCTATTAATATTGACCCCTCCAGTTCACGGGCAATTTTTTTCTTTGCTTTCTGATCGCGGCTAAGAGCAATAATAAGCCCTAGTATTACAAATACCAAAGCCGCCAATAGCAAAAACAGTAATTGAGAATACTTACTGCTATTTCCATTGTCTATTTTTCCCTGTCTTAGTAAACTAAACTCTTCTAAGTTAATGCCGGCAAGTATTTCGCGTATTTCGTCGGTAATAATTTTCCCTCTTCCGTTCGAAATTGCTTTTTCTACCTCGGTCAAATCCACATTCTGGCGCCGTTCATCAATTATCTTTTTCGAATAGACTAATCTTTGGTCTACTATAACTCTCAATGCCGAAATGCGCATTTGCTGATTGCGGCTGCCACGGGTAACCAATGCAAGGGTATCTATATCTGTAATTATCTGGCTGCTGGCTTTATTAAACGGCTGAAGGTATGTTTCGTCTCCGGTTAAAATATAACCTCTGGCGCCTGTTTCCAGGTTTAAGGCATCTAACAAAATATTATCGCTCTTGCTTATTACTTCCTGGGTGCGTTCAACCACATCTCCGGTTTCTTTTACTTTTTTGGTGTTGTAGTAGGAAACAATGAATACCGATAGCAATGCAATGGTTGCAAACGAAATAAAGAAGATAAGTATTTTTTCAAATGAACCTTTCATGCCTGTATTATGGGGTAGCAAAAGTTGCAATGCGCGCTATGGAAAGCGTTACATAATTAAAGAGGTGACTTACATATATCACTGCCTGAGGAGAATTCGCGAGTAGTGGTTTCAATTGTGATAAAGAGTGAATGATGTAACTCGTAGAGGGCTTTATATAAGTAAAGTAAAGGTGGGCGTACCCAATTTTGCAATACCGATTAGATTCATTAATCCAATACTAAACGAAGAAAAAATGGAAATGCAGAACGCTATAAAAATAATGCTGGTAGATGACAATGATCTATTTATAAAGACATTGGAACTATCGCTTACTGAGCAGTTTAAGTCAGAAATTCGGATAGAATCGTTTTCTACGGGCGAAGCATGTTTAAGCAGAATAAAAGAGAGCCCTGAAACTGCAGCCGATATGGTTATTCTGGATTATCATTTAAATACCGATTCGGAAAATGCCTTGAATGGGATAGATATATTAAAAAAAATAAAAGCGCTCAATTATTGGACAATTGTGGTAATGTTGTCTGGCGAAGATAAGCTTCAAATTGCTAAAGACTGTATTACAAATGGTGCCTATGATTATGTGGTAAAAACCGAAACAGCCCTAATCCGGATACAAAACATATTGAAGAATAGCATGGAAAAGGAGTTTAATTCCAGGATTCTTAAAATAACCATGACTATAATGGAGAAATACCCTGAATTATCGAAATATATTGAGGAAATGCAGGAAACTATCCCTGATGATGTAAAACCGCAGGTAACGCTGAGAAATTTAAAGGCCTATTACGATTCGTTACATGCCATGCTCAATAAATATTTATTAGAGCACCCTTCTGTCGAACCGCATTTGGTTTAATAGCAGGTTACGCACAATTATTTGGATTTTATTTTTTTAATATCTGTATCGGTTAAGCTACTGGAAGCGTAGTGTTTATATATGCTTCCTGAAGAAGCGACAGTGCAACTGAAGCCTGGAAGGCACTCTTTTTTTAATACATTTGTTTGTAGTTAATATAACTATAAATTTCATTCTTCCTGGCAATGAAAAAAATTATTCTTCCCATTTTTTTACTATTGACTTTTTTTGCAAAAGCACAATTATTAACCTGGTCTCCTGTATTTGTTCAGGAAAGTTCGTTGCCCGTAACTATTACCATGAATGCCAATTATGGTAACCAGGGCCTGCTTAACTATACGCCTACAACGGATGTATACGTACAAATGGGTGTTATAACCACATTAAGTACTTCGGCAAACGACTGGAAATATGTTCGCACAGTTTGGGGTACAACTGCAAGCTGGGAGCAGGCTACAAACACCGGAACCAATTTGTGGGCGTTTAAGATAGATAGCTCTACGTCGCTCCGGAATTACTTCGGCATAAAAAATGTGTCGGAGAAGATTTTGAAGATCGCCATACTTTTCAGGAATGGTACCGGA
>JABDHI010000016.1 GCA_013285655.1 Bacteroidota bacterium | reverse complement strand
ATATGCGATGATGATAAATTTGAAAAAATTTTGAATTTAATTATAAACTAAAGCATAGGAAAGATGAGTAATGAAGATTTTACAGCGAAATCGAGTTTTTTATATAGCGCAATAAATGACGCGCAAGAGCTAATAAGATTCACTGATACGAAAACAGGAATAGCTATTACTGTTTTGGGCGCGTATATAGTTGTTTTCTTTGCTTCGTTCGATGCTATGCTTAAATACTATTCTGAATTTAGTTTTTCTTTTTGGTTTTTTTTCATTTTCTTTTTGGTTTTGCTATTCCTATGCATTGTGGTTACGTCAAAGATTATTCGCCCAACAAATAACCCGGTTGAAAACCTTAATATGGGTAAAACTGCTCCACCCAAGCTCAAATTCTTTTTGGCGAAAATGAATTTTAATAAGAGTGTATTATACCCATTTTCAAATTCAAGTGAGTTTAAATTGGATGAGAGCTATGAAGATTACAAGAATGTGCTTGACTCTTCTAGCCAGCAGGTTATTATAGATACATTAATAGTTGAACTAATGAAAGTAAGCTATATCAGGAACATTAAAAATTCAAGATTTAACACTTTACTATGGTTGTTATCAAGTACAACTATTTTGTTCTTCGTTTCATATATAATGTTAAAGGTCCAAACCCAGAATTTAATTGAATTGCATGAAAAAATCAGGCATTGTTATTGTGGCGTTGGGAAATAATCCATTGTAGTCAATTATTGATTGCCTTATTCGTTGGGAAGAATCAATAGGATTAGCTTTATTCGTGTTCTATTGCTTTACCCAAAAATACTACTCCCAACCCTTACCATGGTACTACCTTCTTCAATAGCAATTTTGTAATCGCCGCTCATACCCATAGATAGAGTTGAAAGTTTATAAAGTGGGGAAAGTTTCAAGTAAAAGGCAGAGAGAGTTCTAAACTCAGCACGCACCTGGTCTTTGTTGGCGGTGTTGCTGGCCATACCCATAAAACCTGTAATGCGTATATGGGGTAGGGTGGCCTGCAGTGCCAGTATCTCTTCAGCTTCTGCAAAGCTGAGGCCATGTTTGGTTTCTTCCTGTGCAATAAATATTTCTAACAGGCAATCAATAACACGGTTGTTCTTTTGGGCTTGTTTGTTTATTTCGGTCAGCAGTTTTAAACTATCAACCGAGTGGATGAGTGCTACAAAGGGAGCAATGTATTTTACTTTGTTGGTTTGCAGTGTGCCAATGCAGTGCCACTGTATATCGGCGGGCAGTAACGGTTTTTTCTCCACCATTTCCTGCACACGGTTTTCGCCAAATATGCGCTGCCCTGCATTGTAAATGGTTTGCAGCGCCTCTGCCGGTTGAAACTTTGAGACTGCCACTAAAATAACAGAAGCAGGTATGCCGTCAGAGACGGCTTTATAATTTTTTAGTAGCGCAGAGGAATCCATTGAATGAGATTAAGATTCAAAAATAACAAACTGTTAAACTTCATTCACAGGTTTTGCTAGAGATCCCTCACTGCACTTCGTTCCGTTCGGGATTCACAAATGTACAGTGCACATTTGTGGAGTCCGTTAATAGAGAGAAGGGGTTGCGGGCGAAGCCCGCAACCCCTTCTCTTTTAAAATCATTGAACTTTGTCTTTCCGAACCGCGGGTTGGCGGTGAGGAATCTCAGGTATCTAACCTAAGCTTACAGCTTCGCTTTTACTTCTACCTGCTCGTATCCTTCAATAATATCGCCAATCTTAATATCGTCGTATTTCACAAGGTTCAGTCCGCACTCATAACCCGATACTACTTCTTTCACATCGTCTTTAAAGCGCTTCAGCGATCCCAGTTCACCGGTATGCAATACTATGCCGTCGCGTATCACGCGTACCTTGGTGTTGCGTGTTACTTTGCCGTTCAGCACCATACAACCTGCTACTGTACCCACCTTCGATACGTTAAATACTTCGCGTACTTCTATATTGCAGGTAACCTTTTCAACCACTTCAGGGCTCAACATGCCTTCCATAGCTGCACGCACTTCTTCAATAGCATTGTAAATGATAGAGTAGAGGCGTATATCAATTTGTTCAACCTCAGCAAGCCTGCGCGCACTTGGCGAAGGCCTTACCTGGAAGCCCAATATAATTGCATTCGATGCCGAAGCTAACAACACATCCGATTCGGTAATGGCACCTACACCCTTGTGTACAATGTTCACCTGTATCTTGGTGCTCGATAATTTTTGTAACGAATCGCAAAGCGCTTCAATAGAACCGTCAAAGTCACCTTTTACAATAACGTTCAGTTCTTTAAAGTCGCCCATTGCCAAACGCCTTCCAATTTCATCAAGCGTAATGTGTTTCTTGGTCTTTAGGCCTTGCTCACGTTGCAGTTGAGAACGCTTGTTGGCAATCTCTCTTGCTTCTGCTTCGCTGTTTACAATATGAAACTGGTCGCCCGCTTGTGGTGCGCCATCTAAACCTAATATTAATGCAGGCTGTGCAGGGCTAGCGCCTTCAATAGGCTGGCTACGTTCGTTGTGCATAGCTTTTACTTTACCGCTAAAGCAACCGGCCACCATTACGTCGCCTACTTTAAGGGTTCCGCCTTCTACCAACACGGTAGTTACATAGCCTTTACCTTTATCTAATGCCGATTCAATTACTATACCGTTGGCCATCTTGTTAGGGTTGGCTTTCAGGTCTAATATTTCAGCTTCTAACAATACTTTTTCTAACAGTTCATTTATGCCTGTTCCTTTCTTTGCCGATATTTCCTGGCACTGGAATTTACCACCCCAGTCTTCCACCAAAATATTCATACCTGCCAATGCTTCCTTAACCTTGTTAGAGTTAGCACCCGGCTTATCTATTTTGTTAATGGCAAATACCATTGGTACACCCGCAGCTTGTGCGTGGTTAATAGCTTCCGTAGTTTGAGGCATAACACCATCGTCGGCCGCTACCACAATAATAGCAACGTCGGTAGCTTGTGCACCACGCGCACGCATAGCGGTAAACGCTTCGTGGCCCGGTGTATCAAGGAATGTGATCTTCTTTCCGTTCTCTAAGGTTACGTTGTATGCACCAATATGCTGGGTTATACCACCCGCCTCACCGGCAATAACGTTTGTTTTACGTATATAATCGAGTAACGATGTTTTACCATGATCGACGTGACCCATTACGGTTACAATTGGCGAACGTGGTAACAGATCTTCCGGTTTATCTTCTTCTACTTTAATAGCTTCCTGTACATCGACACTTACAAAGGCAACTTCAAAACCAAACTCTTGTGCTACAATGGTAATGGTTTCAGCATCTAAACGTTGGTTGATAGATACAAACAAACCTAAACTCATACAGGTAGAAATAATATTCTGTATAGGTGTGTTCATCATCTTGGCCAGCTCGTTTGCCGACACGAACTCGGTAACACGCAGTGTCTTTTTGTCCTGCTCTAACTGTTCCGCTTCCTGTTGCATTTTTTCGCTAACCATTTCGCGCTTCTGACGGCGGTACTTTGCAGCCTTCGATTTGTTACCCTGACCACTTAAGCGTGCAAGGGTTTCTTTTATCTGTGCCTGAATTTCTTCGTCGGTTAACGGAGCGCGAGGAGCATTACTTGGCCTGTGTGGCCCGCTGCCCGGTTTGCGTGGCGGTGGCGTTGTGCCTGTTTGGTTGGTTGTCTGTGTATCCTCGCGGCTGTATTCTTTCTTAAATATACGTTTCCTCTTTTTATTGGCATCTTTAGCTGCTGCGCCTGCATTTGATGATGCAACCGGTTTTTGAGGCAGTTCAATTTTACCAATAATAGTAGGGCCACCCAGCTTGCTGTATTGGGTAGGTACAAAATCTTCTTTAGGCTTTAACGATACCGGTGCTGCAGGTACTTCAGGCGCTGCAGGTGCAGTTTCTGCCTTAGGTGCTTCTGCTGCCTCTTCATCTTTTTTCTTCTTCTTGGCTTCTTTGTCGGCCTTAGCTGTAGCTTCTGCTTCCTCAGCTTTTTTCTTTTCTTCGTCGGCCTTTTTCTTATCCTTCGATTTTTTGGTCTCAGGTAATTCTATCTTGCCAATTATCTGCGGGCCCTTAGCTTTTTCTTTTACTTCAGGCGCTGCAGTTGCAGGTTCTTCCTTAGGTGCAGCTGCCACAGGTGCAGCAGGCGCTACCGGTTCTTCAACCTTCTTTTTAGCTACCGGTTTTTCTTCTACAACCGCAACAGGTGTTGGTGCAGGCGCAGCAGCAGCTTTTTCGCTCTGCATTTGCTTAGCTTCTTCCTTTACCTTTTTGTCGCCTGCAAATTCCTTTAATACAGCATCGTACTGTTCATCGGTAATTTTAGCATTGGGATTTGTTTCCACACTGTGCCCCTGGGTCTTCAGGAAATCAGTAATGGTACCAATACCTACACCGAGATCTTTTCCTACTTTGCTTAATCTATGTTTGCCTTCTGCCATATTAATTTTATGCGATTTTTTTATCTGCTTTGCTTATCCAAATTTGCTTATTCAAATTCTTTCTGCAATATGCTGCGTACTTCGTTAACGGTTTCTTCTTCCAGGTCGGTCCTCTTCACAAGCTCTTCAATGCTAAGTTCCAATACGCTCTTTGCAGTATCACAACCAATCGACTTGAGCTCGTCGAGTATCCATCCTTCTATTTCATCTCCAAATTCATCCAACGGAACGTCTTCGGTATAGTTCTCAGCATCGCGGTATACATCAATTTCGTAACCGGTTAACCTCGCAGCCAAACGTATGTTGTGTCCGCCTTTACCAATTGCCAACGACACCTGGTCAGGTTTTAAAAATACGTCAGCGTGTTTCTTTTCTTCGTCAATCTTTATAGATGTGATCTTAGCAGGGTTCAACGACCTTGTAATTAACAGGGTTGAATTGCTGGTGTAGTTAATAACGTCAATGTTCTCGTTCTTTAACTCACGAACAATACCATGTATACGAGATCCTTTTACACCTACGCAAGCTCCTACCGGGTCAATACGGTCATCGTATGATTCTACTGCAACCTTAGCTCTTTCGCCAGGCTCACGAACGATCTTTTTAATAGTAATAAGTCCGTCAAATATTTCAGGTACTTCCATTTCGAACAAACGTTCTAAGAACAATGGAGATGTACGCGATAGTATAATGCTTGGGCTGGTACCATTCATTTCTACCTTAGCTACAACGGCACGTATGCTGTCGCCTTTCTTAAAGAAGTCAGAAGGTATTTGTTCGGTACGTGGCATAATAAGTTCGTTGCCTTCGTCATCCATAATAAGAATTTCCTTCTTCCAAATTTGGTAAACCTCGCCGCTTACTATATCGCCTTCTTTGTCTTTATATTTCTTAAACAGCGATTCCTTTTCTAATTGCGAAATGCGTGAGCTAAGGTTTTGCCTAACTGCTAAAATAGATCGGCGGCTGAAATCGTTGAACGTTACCGGTTCTGATACGTCTTCACCAACTTCAAAGTCAGGCTCTATTTTAATTGCATCGCTGTACGCAATTTGTGTGTTCGAGTTTTCAACCTGGCCGTCGTCAACAATGGTACGGTTACGGTATATTTCCACGTCGCCCTTATCAGGGTTAACAATAATATCGAAGTTCTCGTCAGTTTCGTAGCGTTTACGCAACATGGCCTTAAATACGTCTTCTATCACATTCATAAGGGTGGCCTTATCAATGCTCTTCAGATCTTTAAACTCTGAAAATGACTCAATAATGTTAAGGTGCGTTGCTTCTTTGGCTTCTTTCAGCTTTGTTTCTTTAGCTTCTTTTAGCTTTGCTTCGCTGCTTGTCTTTGTCATTGTTTTATGGTTTTATTAAATGATATAGAAAGTTGTGTCGATTTTACGTTGTTTAAATTAAAATTATGTTCTACCGGTCCTGATTTCTTTTGTTCTTCAACAGTAATAGTATCATTATTAAATGCTAGAAGCTTTCCTGTATAACGTTGCCCGTCGGTAGTAATTACAATTACGTTACGGTTCATATACTTCTTATACTGTTCGGCTACTTTAAAAGGCTGGTCCATACCCGGCGATGAAACCATTATTTCGTAATCTCCTGCGGTGGGTATCTTTTCTATTAAGCCGCGGTGTATGGTAGTGCATTCATCCAGCGTAATGTTCTTGTCCTTATCAGCAAATATCGTTATCTGGTCGCCGGGTAAAGCCTTCACTTCAACCAAGAAAAATCCCTGGCCTTCCTGCTCCTTAAAAAACTGTCGTATTTCTTCTATAATGTCCATTACTATAAATAAAAAAGGAGGTCATTTTTTCCTCCTCCACTCAGCCTATCTATTTTCAAATCGGACGCAAAGATATAAAAAATATTTGTTAATAAGTATTTTTCACATTTAAGGCCTAAATAATATGAAATATGAGGCCGCTTTCATACATTTGTTGAGTTAATAGATGGATTGCTCACTTATTTAGACTTTTAGCCTATGAAGAAGGTTTTCGCGTTACTTATCGGACTTGTTCTCTATACTTCTACAGTTGTAGCGCAAAAGTCGCTTGAAATTGGTATCTTTTTGGGAGGTTCCTTCTATTTAGGAGAACTAAACCCTGATGGGTTCTTTAACAGTTTTACCCGGATAGCTGCGGGTGGTATTGTACGATATAATATCAACAACCGCCTGGCTTTAAGGGGAAACCTGTTATTTGGCTCGGTAACTGCCGATGATTCTCAATCTCCTTCAGCTTCTCAACGCGAACGCAATCTTAACTTCAAGTCTCCTATAGATGAATTGTCAGTTCAGGCAGAATTTAATTTTTTAGAATACGAATTGGGTGATCCTAAGCATTCTTTTAGCCCCTATATTTTTGCCGGCATAGGTGCGTTTGAAATGAATCCTCAGGCTAGTGTAGGTAACAATCAATATGTTGCATTGCAGCCACTGGGTACCGAAGGACAAGGAACCTCTGCTAACCCTAAAAAACCTTATAGCTTAACACAAGCAGCCATTCCGTTTGGAATTGGGATAAAGGCAAACTTCTCAAAAACCGTATGCATTACCCTTGAATGGGGCATGCGCAAAACCTTTACCGGCTATATTGATGACGTAAGCGGAACCTACGTAAGCCCTGCCATATTATTGGCTAACAGGGGAGTAAATGGTACTATGGCCGTAGCATTAGCTGATAGAAGCTTAAGTACTGATAAGGCTGAAGATGTTGGCGAACAGCGTGGCAATGGCAAAGACGATTGGTATTCTTTTGCAGGTATAACTCTTTCTATAAGGTTACGCACGCATACCAAGCCTTGTACCAGCTATTTTTAGACCATTACCTTACATTTAGCGTAAAAATCTTTCTTTTCTTTTGACTTTTCTGGCTCTTTGAATAGTCAAATACATGCATTTATTATTATATTGCATATAATTACCTGACCCTGGTTTTAATGAAAAGAATTACAAGTTTTATTTTATTCTTTCTCACCGGCTCAATTTTGGGTAACCTCGCTTTGGGTCAAACCTATTATGATACTCAAAAGGCCAAAAAAGATAAGAAGTACTTTATTGAATTCAGTTACGGCTTTGGTTCTGCACATTGGTACTCACACTTCTATGATGCACCGCTATATAATCTTGACGGAAGCGTTTTAAAATATGGCGATCTAAAAGTACGTGCTTCCAACCCGATGTTCGATTATAACTTTGGCGTATCGGCACCATTAGGTAAGTTCAGGATAGGTGCTGGAATAAAGTTTGAGAAATTTTCTATGGACAAGCTTTCAATTAGTTCATCCGATAGTTCTGGTAGAAGCAACATCCCTAACAGTTATGTGCTGTTTACCGAAAACTTTTGGTTCAATGAGATATATGCCAAGTTCGAGGCGCCATTTAGTTTCTGTGCCAATAAGCCCTATTCGTTGGAATATGTAATGGATGCTGGTTTTTATGGATACGATGGTATTAAACGCCTTAATTTTTTCGGCAACGACCAAATGGCAAGCACTTATTTAGTTAGTGCAGGTTTTTTGCTCGATTACCAGGTATTAGATTTTGCCAGAATATTTATCAATCCTGAACTTGAATACAAATACTTTCATAATAATCCGAACGAAGCTCCGAGTATTATTGTGCATAATATATTTACAGGTATCCTCTCCTTCGGCATCAGGTTCGATGTGTCGAAATTTTAATGATTTTTGCAGCAAATGCAAAACATGTTCCCTGCCGAAAAGTCAATAAGCGAGATATTAGCTAAGCGAGAAAGCAAAGGTGCTTTACGCAAACTATATGTTACTGATAAAGGTATCGACTTTTGTTCTAACGATTATTTAGGTTTTGCGCGTTCTAAGGTTTTAATGGAAATGATAAACCATCGTATGTCTGAATTGAACGCAAGTAATGGTTCAGGCGGATCGAGACTTTTGGCAGGTAATTCAAAATACGCTGAAGAGTTGGAGATGTTTCTTGCACAGATTTATTCTTCACCGGCTGTACTGGTTTTTAATTCGGGTTACGATGCCAATGTTGGATTGTTCTCATCGCTTCCTGTGCGCGGCGATACTATAATATATGATGAACTGATACATGCATCAATACACGATGGCATACGGCTTTCCCGTGCCGATAGTTTTCCATTTAAACATAACGATGTAGCGCATTTGGAAGAGAGACTACAAAAGGCAAAGGGAAATGTTTATGTTGCAATTGAATCTGTCTATTCAATGGATGGCGATACTGCGCCCTTAAAAGAGCTCGTTGAATTGTGTGAAAAACACTCTGCGCAATGTATTGTAGATGAAGCACATGCTACGGGAGTATTTGGGTTAGGATTGGTTCAGCAAATGAATTTGCAGAACAAAACATACGCATGCGTGCATACCTTTGGTAAGGCTATGGGTTGCCACGGCGCAATGGTAATAGGCAGCACAGCATTAAAACAGTACCTGGTTAATTATGCACGCTCTTTTATTTACACCACATCATTACCACTACATAGTTTGGTGAGTATTGAATGTGCCTACAAATTGTTGCAGAAGAGCGCTGAAGCGGTAACTCAACTGAATGACAATATTGTTCATTTTCAGGGAAAGATAAATGATAACGATGGCTGGATAGATAGCAACAGTGCCATACAAAGCCTTGTTGTGCCGGGTAATGAAAATGTAAGAAGACTCGCTCTTGCTATACAAGCGCAAGATATGGATGTGCGACCCATTATGAGCCCTACAGTTGCTGAAGGCAAGGAACGTATACGCGTTTGTTTGCATGCTTATAATACACATAAAGAAATAGATACCTTACTGGATGTTATAAAACAGGAGTTGAAGAAATGAGGAAGCTATTTATAACCGGCATAGGTACCGATGTGGGCAAGACAATTGCGGCAGCAGTTATTACCGAGGCGCTGCAAGCAGATTATTGGAAGCCAGTGCAGGCAGGTTTTGCTGACGGGACAGATTCGGAAACTGTAAAGAGCCTGGTATCAAATTCAAAGACAGTAATTTATCCTGAAGCGTACAAATTAAAAATGCCTGCCTCACCACATGCGGCAGCTGTAGCCGAAGGTATTACTATAAATATTGAAAATATTAAAGTGCCTCAAACAAATAACACATTAGTTATTGAGGGGGCAGGCGGACTAATGGTCCCGCTAAGTGAAAAAGAATTGGTGATAGACCTAATAGAAGAATTACAGGCAGAAGTTATAGTGGTAGTGAGGCACTACTTAGGGAGCATAAATCATTCCTTATTAACCTTGCAGGCACTAAAGAGCCGCAAGCTTAATGTTATGGGCATAATCATAAGTGGCGCACCTAATGAGCAAAGCGAAAAAGCAATTTTATCTTTCTCAGATTATAAAATAATTGGCAGAATAGGGGAGGAGAAAACCTTTACCAAAGAAGTAATTGCTGGGTATGCAAAGGGGCTCAACGTATTCTAAGAAGCCACAGATTCACAGATTATTATTCCACTATAAATTCAAACCTTTAAGTCCACAGATTGCTTTTGTTTTAAAAATAATCTGCGGCAATTTTATTTTTTAATTAGGTAATCTGTGAATCTGTGGCAATTTTTCTAATACATTTGCGGCGGGTAAGCCTTATACGGCCAGCTCCTGTTTAACTCCCCCAGGTTCGGAAGGAAGCAAGGGCATTACGGTTGAGCGGCGCGATGTAAGTAGCTTACCCTTTTTTTCTTCTCCACTACAACCTTCTCTTTTCGTTTCAGTTTAAAAGATGTATATTTAAAATGTAATTTACATATACCCCGTGAAAAAGCACTATCTAATTCTAGTTGTTTTCTTTTGCATGAGCTCATTGGTGAGCAATGCTCAATACAATGCCCTATATACTTTTACTAGTGATAGTGGGCGAAACCCAAGAGGCTCTTTGATAGTTTCGGGTAGTAGGTTTTATGGGATGACTTATAATGGTGGTAAGTATAGCCATGGTGTAATATTCTCTATTGATACTAATGGAAGTAATTATAAAGTATTGTATGATTTTAATGATTCTCTTGGTGGAGAGCCGTACGGATCATTAATAATTTCGAGGAATAAGTTATACGGAATGACTTGGGGTGGGGGTAAGTATGGATATAGTTTTGGTGGATGGGGAGATGGTGTTATTTTTTCTGTAGATACGAATGGTAAAAACTACAAAGTATTACTTAACTTCAACGATACTAATGGATCAAGTCCGTATGGCTCATTAACTTTAGTGGGACATAGATTATGGGGAGTGACATATGATGGCGGTGCCAATCAATTTGGTTGCATCTTCTCTATTGATACAAGCGGGAAAGCATATAAAGATATTTACGATTTTAATACCAGTTCAGGCATAAACCCATATAGTTCATTACTACTATCAGGTAATTTGCTCTATGGGACACTTTCAGCTGATGATTCCAATGATTATGGACGTATTTTTTCAATCGATACCAATAGTAGTTCGTATAAGGAATTATGTGATTTTGATAGTACTGCGCATAACCCTTGGGGATCGGTTATTATTGTAGGAAACAAATTATACGGAACAACTAAGGAAGGTGTCAACTACGGGACTATTTTTTCTGTGCTTAAAGACGGCAGTCAATTCAAAACATTACATGTATTCCAAAACGATACAAATGGAGCGCTTCCACAGGGCAGCCTTACATTTGTAGACGGTGTATTATATGGCATGACGTCAGCTGGGGGGCTTTATAGTTCAGGTACAATGTTCTCGATAGACACTAATGGAAGTACATTCACAAAATTAGTCGATTTTGGAGGGGGAGGAGTTAATGCAAAGGATCCTTGGTATGGCTCATTAATACTTTCGGGAAATGGATTTTATGGAATGACAAATATTGACCCGCAATTCAATGGAGTGATTTTTGACTATAAAATAAGTTTACCAAATGCTATTGAAGAAGTGGATGCGTTAGATCAAAAGGGCATTGATGTTTTTCCTAACCCTGCCTCTACTCATATTGAATATATTGTGAACAGTAAAGATGCTGAATCTGTAAAAATGAATGTGTATGATGTGTTGGGTAAAAATGTAGCAACGAAAAACCTAAAGCTAATACAAGGTCAAAACACCTTTACTTTAAATTTATCAGGCTATAGCAAAGGGGTTTACCTACTGCAATTAGTTACAGAAGATGGCACAAATAGTATGCAGAGGAAATTTGTAGTAGAGTAAGCCTAGCTTACCTTAACCACTTCAATATCAAATAACAAAGGTGTATTAGCAGGTATTAATCCTCCTGCACCGCGGGTTCCGTATGCTAACCACGATGGTATAAGCACTGATACTTTCTCACCTTCGCGCATGTTGCCGATGATCTTTACCCAGCCTTGTATCAGTGGCACATCCTGGCTATATTCAAAACTAAAAGTGCCCGGGCCTCCATGATCGGCCGATTGGTCAAACATCTTTCCATCAAGGAACATGCCTTTGTACTTTACTTCTACATTATCTCCATCGGTTATGGCTTTGCCGGTACCGGGAGTACTTTTAAGTATATACATGCTGTTCTCAACATGGGTCGCTCCTGCGCCATTTTCTTTAATATACTTGTCAATAGCTACTTGTTCTGGTGTTGCTGTTGGTGTCATAACAGTATTGTTTATTATTTCTATTCAATGTTCGTCAGTCTGAGCCTGTCGAAGACTTTCAAATAGGAAGATGTTTCGACAAGCTCAACATGACATCTTCTTTCCCCTCTCTATTTAATAGAAAGGGTAAGTACTTATTGTTTTGCCGGTACTACTTTTAATACTTGCATATCGAAAACTAATGGTGAATAAGGTGCAATTAGTGGCCCTGCTGAACGAGCGCCATATGCTATTGCTGATGGTGCAAGTATAGTAACCTTGTCGCCCTCGTGCATCATGCCAATTGCTTCAACCCATGCGTGTATCAATGGCATTGACTGGCTGTATACCATAGCTAACGTTGGTTGGCCATTTACCATAACAAAAGGTGCACCCGGGTGGTTAGCCGATTGATCGAATACGCGTCCATCGAGTAATTTACCTACATAGGTAACAAAAACAGAATCGCCTGTTTGTATCAATCGGGTAGAAGTGCCAACCTGTTTTAATATGAATAAGCTATCGGCAGTTGGTTTAGCATTGTAATTGCTATCCTTAAGATACTTGGCAATAGATGATTTTTCTTTCAAACGTACACCATCTTGTGCTTTCTGTTGTTCTTCCTTAACTTCCTGTTCGGTTTGAAGTTTCGCAAGTTTTATTTTAAACACAAAGTTCTTGTATACTTTCATTTGTGGAGGAACACCACCACGGATGTGGAAAGCTTTAATAAATAATGAATCAGTATTAATGCGGAATGCAGCGCTATCGCCAACGGCCATCATAGCAATACCTTGTTCTAAGCAGCCATTAAACGATTTCTTCAAAACCATGTGAATATGCCCTAATGAATCACCACCCTTTTTGTACGAATTGAAAATAATAGAATCTCCTTCTGTTTCGTATTGCAACGATACGGTTGCATACTCATCCATCATAGCTAGTTTACCTTTTTTATCGTGCTTATAAAAATGGTACTCTACGCCTGTTACGGGGTCTTTGGTAAAGGTAAGCTTAGCCGGTGCTTTTGTGGTTGCCTTAGCTGCCGGTTTTGTTTGTGCTAACGTGGTGGTTGCAATTGCCATACAACCAAGTAAAGCAAATACCGGGCTCAGTTTGTTCATCATGTAAAATAGTTTTGAGGAAAAGGGAAATAAAAAAGTCCCGCCCCGAGTATTCGGGGCGGGACTTTTTTACATAAGTTATTTTTTAGCTGGTACAAGTTTTGTTATCTCCATATCGAATATTAACGGAGTATAAGGCATAATGGTTCTTGAACCTTGTGGGCCGTATGCTAATGAAGAAGGTACTAAAATCCTTACCTTTTCTCCATCGTGCATAGTGCTCAACGCTTCAACCCAGCCTTTAATAAGGCTCATGTTCTTGCTGTATTGTAATGGGAAAGAATCGTGGCCAGGGCCGTGGTCAGAGGTTTCAAGTACAGTGTTGTCAAGCATCATAAGGGTGTACTTAACATAAATAGAGTCACCATCCTTAATTGCTTTGCCTGGTTTGCCACCGCGCATTAAAAAGAATAAACTGTCTTCGGTAGGCTTAGCAGTAATTTTGTTGTCTGCAAGGTACTTAGCAATAGCCGCAGGTTCTGCTGCTTTGCGGGTTTGCATATCTGCCATACGCTTTGCCATCATTTGTTGGCGTTCGTCAGCTGCTTGCTTTTCGGTTTCAAAGCTTACCAGTTTAATTGAAAAACGGATAGCGCTACCCGCTGCAACAAAAGGAGGAAGTTTATGCATCCTGAAAGTTACCAGGTATAATGAATCAGCATTGATCTTGAATTCAGCGCTATCGCCAACACTCATTAATGCAATACCTTGCTCTAAGCAACCATTGAACGATTTTTTAAGCGGTATTCTGAAAGTACCTAATGAATCACCACCTTGTTTGGTAGAGTTATATATAATAGAATCTTTGCTGTTCTTACCGATCATAGTTACACGAGCCACACCACCTAATTCGGCTTTGGTTCCGCCGGTAGCTTGCTTAAAGAAACGGTATTGAACACCGCTTGCCTGGTCGGTTGAAAAATCGCTCGATGGGCCACCTTTACAGCCTGCAAGTAATAATGCTGCTGCTGCCGCATAAGTACCTAATTTAAACATGTTGTATTTCATTCTAAGTTATAAATTTATTTTCCGGGGTCATTTACTTTTAGCATTGTTACCTCATAAATTACTGAAGTATAAGGTGGAACAATTCCTGTGGAGGACCCGTTCTCTCCAAAGGCGAGTTGCGAAGGTATAATAATTTTCGCTTTCCCTCCTTCACGCATCTTTTTTATGCCTATTTCGAGCCCGGTTATTACCTGGGCCGTATCACCCACCCTGAATTGAAGAGGCGAACTAACTGAAACAGAATCAAATACATGCCCGTTTAAAAAGTACCCGGTGTAGGCAATGCTTATCAGGCTTCGGTTCTTTACCTCGGGGCCGGTACCGTGTTTTTCGGGCAGAAAGTATACGTTATCTTGCTTGGCATCAGCCGGTATATTGTTTACCGTAACGTAATTGAGCAAGTTCAGTTGCTCCTGAATATCCATATCTTTTCTTGCTTCCCTTATCTGTTTCTCTTTTTCAGCAAATTGGGTTTTATCCAGAATGCTGTTAATGCGCGCATTAACTTTCATCATGTCTCCCCTATGCAAAAAGTAAGGAAGCGATAAATGCAATATATGTCTGAAAACATCATCTGCCTGAACAATAAAGTTTATACTATCGCCCTCGTTTGCAGTAAGTAATATTTTTTGGTAGCTGCCACCCGATTGTAACGTATCATAAGGAATGTAGACTGAAAAAGGAAACCCATTATCGCGTGAATCCCAAAAAACAGAATCGTTCATTTTGGCGTAACGCATTTGCACTTCCATTACGTCTCCACTATGGGGGGCTTTGTGGCTGTTGCCCAGGTCGGTATACTTATAGTAATCTTTTCCGTTAGCGGTATTATAGCCCGGGTATTTCGAATCGGTACGATGCTTGCAGGCCAAAATAAAAATAAGCGGAATAAATAACAGGTACCGTTTCATTTAATACATAATAAATTACAGCCTACAAAACTATTACTGCTGACCGATAAATGGCTGAAGATTTATTAACATATTATAAGTAAGGTTATGGTCTTTGCATCTTTAGTGCTAACTTTGAATGCTTATAAAAAATGAGATTATACTAGCTGATGGAAAACGATTTTTTGGCCCATTTAAACCCTGAACAGCGCGGTGCCGTAGAAGCTACCGAAGGCCCTGTTATGATCATTGCCGGTGCAGGTTCGGGAAAAACACGTGTACTTACTTACCGCATTGCACACCTTATAAATATGGGTGTTGATCCATATCAAATACTGTCGCTTACTTTTACTAATAAGGCAGCACGCGAAATGAAAGAGCGTATTGCCCATTTAATTGGCGATGGCGCACGAGACCTTTGGATGGGAACTTTCCACTCGGTATTTGCACGTTTGTTAAGAAGAGAAGCAAGCAAAATAGGTTACCCTGCCAACTTTACCATTTACGATACCGACGATTCAAAAACACTGCTGAAAAGCATTGTAAAAGAAATGGGCCTGAATGATACTGCGTATAAAGCATCAGCATTACTGGGCCGCATCTCTTCCATAAAAACCAATTTAATGTCGCCAAAGGAATACCTGAACGACATTCAATACCAAAATGAAGATCGTGCTGCAAGGCGCGAACATTTCGGAGCGATATACGAAACCTATAACAAGCGCTTGTATAAATCAGGTGCAATGGATTTTGATGATCTATTGTATCACACCAATATTTTATTGCGCGATCATCCGGAATCATTGCTGAAGTATCAGAACATGTTCCGTTACATATTGGTAGATGAGTATCAGGATACCAACTTTTCTCAGTATATGATATTGCGCCAGCTTGCTGCAAGGCACTTAAATATTTGCGTAGTGGGCGATGATGCACAAAGTATTTATGCTTTCCGTGGTGCTAATATTCAAAACATACTCAACTTTCAAAAGCACTACGCCGATACCCAGGTATTTAAGTTGGAACAGAATTACCGCTCAACCAAGAATATTGTAAATGCAGCTAACCAGGTTATATCAAAGAATCGTGACCAGTTAAAGAAAACGGTTTGGACATCGAACGAAGAGGGGGAGAAGATACGTGTGAGCCGTGCTTTTAGCGATTCGGAAGAGGGCAGGCAAATAGCACAATCTATTTTTGATACACGCATTTCTAAGCAAGCGTCTAATAAAGAGTTTGCCATACTATACCGTACCAATGCACAAAGCCGCCCCTTAGAGGAGGCTTTGCGAAAGCTGAATATTCCTTACCGTATTTATGGTGGACTATCTTTCTACCAACGTAAAGAGATAAAAGATTTGATGGCGTATTTCCGCCTTACCATCAATCATCATGACGAAGAAGCCTTGCGTAGAGTTATCAATTATCCTATCCGTGGTATTGGCGATACTACCTTCGATAAGATGATTGTGGCCGCAGCAGATAATGATGTGAGCATATGGACGGTAATGGAAAACATTGCAGATTTTAATTTGCCTGTTCAAACACGTGCTATTGAAAAGATAAAAGAGTTTGTTACACTTATTCAGAGCTTTACTGCTTTGCTGCCTGATTATTCAGCTTTTAAACTTGCTGATTACATAGCATCGAATACGGGCATTATGAAGGAGCTATACCAGGACCGCACACCTGAAGGAGTTAACCGAATGGAGAACATTCAGGAGTTACTCAATGGTTTAAAAGACTTTACTGAAAAAGACCCGGAAGCAGAAATGCCCACGCTCGATAAATTTATGGAGGATGTGGCCTTGCTTACCAGCGAAGATATTAATGAAGGCGAAGAACAACATACCGATAAGGTTTTGTTGATGACCATACATGCTGCCAAAGGACTTGAGTTTAACTATGTGTATATAGGCGGCCTTGAAGAAAACTTGTTCCCTTCGCAAATGGCAATCATGTCTCGCGAAGAGTTAGAAGAAGAAAGACGTTTGTTTTATGTGGCAATTACCCGCGCTAAAAAACAGGCTAACCTATCTTATTCTATCAGCCGTTACCGTTATGGCAACGCATTGAGCTGTGAACCGAGCCGCTTTTTAGAAGAGATACCGGCAGACTGTGTTGAAAATATTGCAACATATTCTCCAAATGAATCATACTCACAATCTTCATTCGAACGCAGGCCTAAAGTATTTAATGTAACTCCGCCTCCGGTTTCAAAACCAATATCGCTTACCAATAAAAAACTGGTGAGTTTGAAAAAAGTAACTGCGGGTGCTCCTGTTGATAATAGCCATTTAACTGGCTTAGCCGCGGGTGCAAAGGTTGAACACGACAGGTTTGGTATTGGCGAAGTAATTACTGTGGAAGGACATTACCCAAATAGTAAGGCCATTGTAATGTTCGAAAACGGAGAGAAGAAACAATTGCTGTTGCGTTTTGCACACCTAAAGGTGCTAAGCTAATTAGCGGTTCAATACTATCTTCTTAACAGAAGCAACGTTGTTGCCTGATATTCGTAACAGGTAAACTCCGTTAGCTGAATTACTTATATCAACTTCGGTGGAATGATTTGTTTTAGTGGCGTATATTTTCTCTCCCAATACATTATATATATCAAGGCTGCATACTTCCGGCCGGTCTTCAGCAAACTGAATGGTGATCTTACCATTGGTAGGATTTGGAAAAACAGATATTCCTGCATTGAATGAATATTCATTTATACCGGCAGGTCCACACCGGTTTGATTTAATTAAATAAGCCAAAGGCCCGTGCAAGGCCGCCATAACAATAGATTTTTGGTCGTTGGTGAATAAGTTATAGCAAGAATCATCGGTGTATTCCATGTAATTGTTGAACATGATACCGGGGTACGTAGTAGAACAATTATCGGTATAGGGGAATGTAGGGCATCCATAGGTTGCTCCATTTGAGTTACCGTTGTTCGTGTATTTATCAAGGTTGCCGTTGCCTTCCGGCGGGGTATCAGCTGCACCATCATCATGTCCTCCATTTTGCCCAGGGCATAGGCCTCCGTCGTCTCCCCATGGGTGATGCAGGTTTAGTAAGTGGCCTATTTCATGAGCAGTAGTACCGCCTAAATTAAAAGGTACGATTAGCGTTCCGGTTGTGCCAAATGCCGTGTACAGTATTACCGACCCAAACGTATTATCAAGCGGAGTAGTTGGAAACTCTGAAAAGCCCAATGATCCTCCTTGCAAATTACATACCCATATATTCAGGTAACGGTTCACATCCCATGCAGTATCTCCTCCAAGTGATGGATATTTAACAGTATTGAAACCTGCGTAAAATCCTGTGGAAGATGTTTGTTTGTATACGATGCCATCTGTTGCACTTCCATAAGGATCGGTAGTGGCAAGGCAAAATGTAATGTGCATATTGGCCGCAACCGATTTAAAAGGAGCCGGTGTATTTGTGGTATCTGCATTTTGTCGATTGTAAGCAGCGTTCAACACCGGTATCTCAGATTGTACTTGTGCTACTGATATTTTTTCAGCGGCGGTATTCCATATTACGTGCACCACTATTGGAATGGTGTATTCAGTATCTATTGTTGTGCTATCTGGCTTATGTCGGCTTCTCCATTCATCCATTAACTTTTGAGATGCTATAAGCTTCGCCTTATAACCTGTATCGTGTTTTTCCATCCAGGCCAAATGTTCCATAGTAGCGCATCTGGTATATGGCCTACCATAGTTTAACCGAATGGTATCACCATTAAACGAAGCGCCGCTTTGCTGTTGAGAATAACCAACGTAAGCCTGGCAAAAGAAGAACAGAAGAAGAAGCTTACGCATTGTTAGGTTAAATTATACCCAAATATAGGCAAATCGGCCCCTAAATAATAAGGTCCGCATTTTTGAATACCGTAAAACGGTAATTTAGCAGAGTTAATAGCAGTGTTATGCAGGTAAATGATTCCATACTTTTAATAGAAGACGAAAAGAACCTTTTGTCGGTTATAAAGCTTAACCTCGAAATGGAAGGGTACACTGTTACTGCTTTTGACAATGGAGAAACAGCATGGCAGAAGTTCAGAGGGTCGCAATACTCGCTTATTATTTTAGATGTAATGCTACCGGGTATGGATGGCTTTGAATTATGCACCAATATCCGAAAGGTAGATAAACATGCTCCTATATTATTCTTAACCGCCAGAGGTGATGCAGAGGATAGAATTAAAGGATTGAAACTAGGCGCAGATGATTACCTCGCTAAACCATTTCATTTAGAGGAATTGTTGTTGCGCGTAAAAGCATTAATAAAGCGTACTTCATCGGGTAGTGTACCAACTCAGGGTAATGAATCATTTTCTTTTGCAGGCAACAAAATCAATTTCTTGAGCTATGAAATAATTACTGCCGATGGTATGACCCACCAAATAAGTAAGCGTGAAATAGAATTGTTAAAGCTATTGATCGAACATAAGAACGAAGTAGTGCCTCGTGATACGATACTTGAAAAAGTGTGGGGGTATGAAACGGTTCCATCTACCCGCACGGTAGATAATTATATAGTAAGCTTTCGTAAATATTTCGAAGAAGACCCTAAAAACCCTAGGCACTTCCACTCTATACGCGGAGTAGGGTATAAGTTTACCGAGTAAGTTAAACCAACTTACGGGCAATCATAATGCCATCGCGTATGGGTACCAACACATTTTCTACGCGAGGGTCATTGGTAATCTTATCATTAAACTCCAGTATGCTTTTGGTATCGGTATCAGGTTTAGCGCTTTTCTCAACTACCTTACCGCTCCACAATACATTATCTGCTAGTATATATCCTCCTTTACTCACTTTATCAAAAAACATATCGTAATAATTAGAATAGTTCTTTTTATCCGCATCTATAAATACCATATCGAAAACAACATCGATAGTTGGTATTATTTGTAATGCATCGCCGGTATAAATTTTTACCTTTTTCTCCTGCCCCGATTCTTGTACATACTGCTTCACCATGCCGGTCAACTCTTCGTTTATATCAATAGTGTGCAGTGTGCAGTCTTCTCCCAAGCCTTCAGCAATGCTTATACCCGAATAACCTGTGAATGTACCTATCTCTAATACCTGTTTCGGCTGTATCATTGTGGTAAGCATCTTTAAAAACTTGCCTTGCAAATGACCCGATAACATACGTGGCATTATAACATGCGCATAGGTTTCGCGGTTAAGTTTTTTTAAAACTTCAGGCTCTGGTGTAGTGTGGTTCTCTATATAGGTTTCGAGTGCTTCAGGCAAAAATTCCATAAAATTTATTTTGAAGGTTTATACCCTGACTTCTGTAATATCTTATCTGCATTCGTTTCTGCCATTAGTTGCGCCAGAGTTACCTTGCGGTTGTTCTTCATATAACTGCGCACAATTTGCCAGCCTAGCCAATGACCAACACGCGCAGGACAATAGTCATGATTGAAAGCGGCAGTAAAGGGCCCGTCGTCAGTAAACTTAATGATCTCAGTCTGGTCGGTAGTATATAAAAAGTGTTTCTCAATAAGGTATGCCCACATATTAAACTCATTCTCTTTGCACCATGCCAATTGTTTTCCGCTGTACCACATTTTTGTTGTATCGGCCACGTCAGGCATTAGGGCGTCAAGTAAGTAACGTACCTTACCTTCGTGAACTAACACGGCAAGCATATCATTCTTATCCTCATTTGGCTTGAATGCACTTTCTAACCAGCCATATACCACATCGCTCGGCATATACTCTTTGCTCATGTGCAACATTTTGTATTCGGGGAAACGTAGCATGATATAGTAAGGCGATTTCTTCCCCAAATACATTTCAAGCGATACCGCCAATGTACTATCCTTATAAGCCAATGCATAATTAAAGCCACTCATAGCTGTTACTACTCTTGGCAATGAATGGTTTGGGAAATAATATTTAAAATGTTTGAATGCATCGGTAAGCGAATTTTCCAGAAAACTCATATCAGCGTACATCCTCTCGCAAGTATCGTAAACGGCATGCATATCTTTATCGGTAATAAAGCGTCGTAACCCGGCATTGTAGGTAGAGTCTCTTGTTCCTCCATCATTCACCACATCTATTACAAACTGATCGTAGAACCTTCCGTATTTCTTTTCTAGCTTAGGCGTGTATTGGTTAATACTATCAGCAGGCATACTAAACATATCCTTCTCAAGCCTGTCGACTTTTACAGGCTCAATTTTTATACCCGATACATCTATTTTGAGTCTATCATTATTACATGCTGCCAGTAAAAAGGCAATGGTGCATGCCAGAATAAATCGGGTTGAAAGGATTCGTTTCATCATATATGCAAATGTAATTATGTTTAAGTAGAAGGTGTGTAAAGCTTACGCAGTTTTTTATTTAAGGGCTCTGAATAGAAACGTGAAATAATCTCTGCCAGCAATGCAGATACTAATAAGAAAGCAAGAAGCCAAAGTACTTTGCTGTATTGGCCCATTTGATCGCGACTGACTAATGTTTTCATTAAGGCAAGTATTATTATGTGAAATAAATAGAGTTCGTAACTGCATTTGCCGAACCAACAAATGATCTTTGCCAAGATATTTTTTGAAAACAATGTACCGGCTTGCTTATTATAAGTTTGAATAAGAAGGATTGCTGTGCCAAGGGCTACAAGCGATACACCGAATACTACATTATCCATAATGTTGCAATAACAATAAGTAACAGCTATTAAGGCAATCGCAAGAACGCTGAGTAGTTTTCCCTTAATTCCATTTATAGTATACTTTTTGGCAAACAAGGCTGCGCAACATCCTAATGCAATAGCATCGAAACACGACCAGTAGTCATACAGAGAGATGATCTCATCATCGGTATGATAGCTTCGGTAAATCGGTCCGATGATTATAAACACGATCCAAATAGGGATGATGTATTTCTCTTTGCGGAATATGAGGCAAAGAATAGGAAAGGTAAAGTAGAACACTTCTTCAACTGATAATGACCAGAAAATATTGATGCCATAATTGAAATAGCCGAACTTCTGCATGAGTATGTTATGCCAGAAGGTTAATACCGAAAGCACCGTGGTGAACATTGATACGTTCTTGGAAGGACTATTTTGAAATATGGCAATCGGTATTAAGCTAAACCCAATAATAATTGCCAGCACTAATACTAACGAGGGTACTATACGAGCAAAGCGCATCAAATAAAAACTTAACGCGTTTACCTTACCTAACCCATTATATCGCTCAACCGATTTGGATGTGATCAAAAAGCCGGAAATAGCAAAAAACATTGTCACCCCATAATTGCCATTCGAAACAATAGATGAGACGGCCTTTTTCGAAAAGATAGTGCCCAGTATACTATCGCTTAAATGATAGGCGAGGGCAAAATGCAAAAGCAGAACAAGAATAATAGAGATGCCTCTTATTAAATCAACATATAGGTTTCTCGAACCCGATGAGGTCATAAATGGTCTGGAGATAATTTTAGGCTGTTCAATATCTTAAGTGCTAACTCTCTGCGGCAATCTTCAAATGTAGGGTTATGAAGTGCGGTATCACAATGAACGTAGTTAGCAAAGATGTACGTGTTTTTATTCGCTTCAATATAACCCACAAACCATCCTACTTCTTGTCCATCAACAAACCCCCAGCCTGTTTTACCTCTTAATGTATAGTTGGCAGAATCTTTCAATATCATTATCTTTTTCAGTATATCAATATTGCGTTGCTTAAATGGCAAGTTATTCTCGTGTACTCGTTTTAAGAAAGCGATCTGTTGTTCCGGGCTAATGCGCAAGCCACCATGCAGCCAAAACTTGTCTATTCCTCCACTTGTGTCAGCATTCCCATAAGGTATTGTATCCAACCATCGTTTCATTTGCTTTCCGCCTACGCGTCGTGCAAGTTCCTGGTAATACCAATAGGCTGAATACTTAAAGGCTCTCTTCAGGTCAAGGTCCTGGTTCCATTCGGGTGCAAATCGCACTACACTATCCCATTTTATTACATAGTTCTCATCAGGTATTACTCCTGTTTCGAGCCCTATTAAAGTATTGCAAATTTTAAATGTAGAGCAGGGTAGGTCGGGTTTTGTATACTCAGGTTGATTGTAAATAAGATACTTATCATTGTTCAGGTCATATAATGCAAAGCAGCCTTTTACATTATTGGCATCATAATACTTTTTAAAATCATCGCGTGTTTCAATTGTCGGTTCGTGTTTGCAGCTAGCTGCAAGAATGAGAATAGTAAATAGTAACAGGCTTCTTTTCATAGAGTTATAAATAATGCTATCAAATGTATAAAACCGTTTATGATGAAATTGAGTAGCTTTATAACATATTTTAACAAAACCGGAAGTATAACTCTTCCGTATGTTAATGTAAACAGCCAAAATGAGCTACAAAATAATTACAGCAGTACTAATTGCAGCATCGCTGCAAGCCTGCTCACAACAACAGCCAAATACTAATAACAAAACCGTAACTACTATGGATTCAACCAAACATGCCGGTTCGGGCAAAGAAAGTAAGTACAGGAAATTAACTCCTGAAGAAGAACGTGTAATTGTAGATAAAGGAACAGAAGCGCCTTTTACCGGGCAATATGAAAAGACAACAGCAAAAGGCACTTATGTATGCAAACGTTGTGGCGCGCCGTTGTACAAATCAGATAATAAGTTTGATGCACATTGCGGCTGGCCGGCTTTTGATGATGAAATACCGGGAGCTGTAAAACGTATACCTGACCCTGATGGCATGCGCACTGAAATTGAATGCGCTAACTGCGGAGCTCACTTAGGCCACGTATTTACAGGCGAAGGATTTACTTCTACCAATACACGCCATTGCGTAAATTCAATATCGCTGGTATTTATCCCTGCTGATAGTACTAAGAAATAATTATTCTGCCAGCGTACCGAGCTCAGCAGAAATTTCTTCCCATTGCTTGAATTTTTCTTCAAGCTTTGTTTTCAGGCTTTGATATTCTGCCAGGAAAGCGTTTGAATCTGATTTGCTATAAAAGTCGGGGTGGCTAATAGCTTTGTCCGCCTCGGCTACTTTCTTTTCAAATTCAGCTATGTCGCTTTCTATCTTATTTATCTTCGACTGAAGTTGTTTTATTTTCTTACCGGTATCTTCAGCAGAGGCACTTGCGGCAGGTGTTTCTTTAGTAGCTTTTTCATCTTTCTTAGCCTTCTGTTGCACCTTCGATTCGTTCAGCCTTTCTAATTTACGCTTGCGCATAAACTCATTTATATCGCACAAATGCTCTTTCACATGCCCTTCTCTGTATTCATAAAGCTTGGTAGCAAGGCCATCTAAAAAGTCCCTATCGTGAGATACTATTATTAAAGTCCCTTCGTAATCGAGTAGGGCGCGTTTCAAAATATCTTTCGAACGTATGTCAAGGTGGTTGGTAGGTTCATCAAGTATAAGTAAGTTGTATGGTTGAAGCAATAGCTTGCATAATGCTAACCTTCCGCGTTCACCACCACTTAATACTCTTACTTTTTTATCTATATCATCGCCGCCAAATAAAAATGCACCCAACAGGTTTCTTATTCTGCTGCGCACTTCACCTACAGCTAATTCATCAATGGTATCGAAAACGGTTTTCTCAGTGTCTAATTTCTCAGCCTGATCCTGCTCAAAATAACCCATTAATATATTGTGACCCAATTTTATAGTGCCGGTATAATCGGTTTTCCCCGCTATCATTTTCATCATAGTGGTTTTGCCTTCACCATTACGGCCTACAAAAGCAATACGTTCACCTTTTTCAATAATAAAATTGGCTTCTGAAAATATGTGTTTTGGCCCATAATCTTTAGCTGCATGTTCTACAGTAAGTATTATGTTACCACAATGTGCAGGCGGCGGAAATTTAAAATAGATGGCAGAGTTATCGGCGTCATCTACTTCTACTATTTCCATCTTATCTAGCTTCTTAATAAGCGATTGTGCAAAGGCAGCTTTACTTGCCTTGGCACGGTTCTTATCAATAAGTATCTGGGTTTTGTTAATTATCTTTTGTTGGTTCTTAGCAGCAGCCTCTTGTTGGTTACGCCTTTCCTGGCGCAGTTCTAAGTAGTGGCTGTAATTCGTTTTGTAATCGTATATCTTCTTATTCGATATTTCAATGGTACGTGTAGTAACGTTATCTAAAAACTTTTTATCGTGAGATATAAGTACCAATGCGCCTTCATAAGTTTCCATAAACTCCTCCAGCCATTGCATCGATTCAATGTCAAGGTGGTTGGTAGGCTCATCGAGTAATAGTACGTCTGGCTTCTGCAATAATAGTTTTGCCAACTCAATACGCATACGCCATCCACCGCTAAGTTCAGATGTTGATCTGTTGAAATCAGCACGGTCAAAGCCAAGTCCTTTTAATTTCTTTTCTATTTCCTCATCCATATTACCCGAACCAATTACCTCTAAGCGGTGAGATATGTCGGTTATTTCAGTAATAAGGTTCGAATATGAATCAGTTTCGTAATCGGTACGGGTTTCAAGCTCGTGGTTTATTTCTTTCAGGCGTTTTTCGAGTTGCTGTATTTCGCTGAAAGCGGTAGCAGTTTCTTCAAACACGGTTTTACCATGCTGGTGAACCATATCTTGCGGCAAATAGGCTATTTTAAGGTCTTTGGGTTTGCCAATACTTCCTGAGCTTGGATTCTGCTGATCGGCCAATAATTTGAGCAAAGTACTTTTACCTGCACCATTCTTTCCGGCAAGGCCTATCCTATCCCTTGAGTTTATAAGGAAACTAACATTTTCGAAGAGGGAAGTGCCTCCAAAACTTACTGTAATACTATTTAATGATATCATTGGCCTTAAAAAAGATTTGCAAAAGTAGCCCTTTTCATTGGATTTTTGGATATAGTTGCGGTTAAATATTAAAGAAGGATTAAACAAGGCGACTTTTAAGCTCAATTAACACCAAGGTACAGAAATAATAAAGGCCCGCAAAATGCGAGCCTTTATTCATGCTGTGAAAGAAAAATTACTTGGTAGCAGCGTCCTTCTTAACGTCAGCTTTCTTGTCATCTTTCTTAGCGTCCTTCTTGTCTGCTTTCTTATCAGCAGCTTTGGTTTCTTTTTTAGCAGGCTCTTGCTTTGCAGGAGCAGCCTTGTCTTGTGCGAAAGTAACACCAGCAAACAATACCAGTGCAGCCAGGATAACGATTGACTTTTTCATGATAATTAAAATTTAATTGTTAGTTTATGAAAGCAAAACTACAGTGGTAAAATGAAGAAATAGTGAAGGCAATCAGGCTAAAATAGGGCAAATAAAAAAGGCTGCTATTACAGCAGCCCCTTTTAGTGATGGAAGAAATATATTACTTGTTAAGGTCAGCTTTTTTGTTTTCAGCTTTTTGCTTTTCAGCCATTCCTTTTGCCGAAGCAGTGTGGGCTTTTTGAGTTGCCTTTCCTTTTTCAGTGCTTGCTTTTTGCTTAGCGGCAGCTTCTTCTTTGGTAGCTGTGGCACTTGCCTTTTGCTTGGCAGCAGCTTCTCCCTTTGCGGCTTCTTGCTTGCCTTCGGTGCTGGCTTTTTGTTTAGCAGCGGTTTCCTGGGTTGCAGCTTGTTGTTTTGCTTCTGTTTTAGCAGCAGCTTCTTTGGTTGCAGCTTGTTGCTTAGCATCGGTCTTGGCAGCAGCTTCCTTTGTGGTGGCGTCTTGCTTTAATGTGTTCAGGTTTTCTTGAGCAAAAGAAATACCGGCAAATAACACCAGTGATGCGAGAGTTGCGAATACTTTTTTCATGGCAGTTTGTGTATGATTTTAAATTATGGCAGCGAAACTAAAATAAGATTATGAAGCTAAAATGAAGAATGTCAGATGTTAATGCCAGAATGAGCTTAACAGTAATTTAATGAACCGAAGTAAAACTTTATGTTCCCACTTATCAAATAGATTATATTTTTGCTGCACCAAAAATTGAATTTTCAATAAATAACGATTGTAAATTTATATTTGCGAATACTTTAATAAATAATAAGATAATTAATGAGCAACAAAAAAGATATGAAAAAAGGACCTATTTCTTCATTTATTGATAAAAATTACCTGCACTTTAACTCTGCTACGCTGGTAGATGCATCAAAGGCCTACAGAGCCCACATGGATAAGAAGGGTAAGATGATGATTACACTGGCTGGTGCTATGAGTACTGCAGAGTTGGGAATATCGTTAGCCGAAATGATCCGTCAGGATATGGTATCTATTATTTCATGTACCGGTGCCAACCTCGAAGAAGATATAATGAACCTTGTAGCGCATAGCCATTATAAAAGGGTTCCTAACTACCGTCAATTATCGCCTGCTGAAGAATGGGATTTGTTAGAGCATGGCTTTAACCGTGTAACCGATACTTGTATACCTGAGGAAGAGGCTTTCCGCCGTATACAAAAACATATTCATAAAATATGGAAGAAGGCACAAGATACAGGCAAGCGTTATTTTCCGCATGAATATATGTATGAGTTATTGCTTTCTGGGGTTATGAAAAAGCATTACGAAATTGATGTGAAGAATAGCTGGATGATGGCTGCGGCAGAAAAGAACATCCCAATTATTGTTCCGGGATGGGAAGATTCTACCATGGGTAACATCTTTGCTTCGTATTGTATTAAGAAAGAATTGCAACCGAGCATTATGAAATCGGGTATTGAATATATGATGTGGTTGGCTGAGTGGTACACCAAGAACTCAAAGGGTAAAGGAATCGGCTTCTACCAGATTGGTGGTGGTATAGCAGGTGACTTCCCTATTTGCGTTGTACCTATGCTTTACCAGGATATGGAAAGGACAGATACCCCTTTCTGGGCGTATTTCTGTCAAATATCAGATTCAACTACCAGTTATGGCTCATATTCAGGTGCAGTACCTAATGAAAAGATAACCTGGGGTAAACTGAGTGATAAGACCCCTCGTTTTATTATAGAATCGGATGCTACTATAGTGGCTCCGCTTATGTTTGCTTATATACTAGGCCAATAACCGGGATTGAGGCTAAGGTTAAGATGTAGGATTAAACTGGGGCTTTTTTCTCAGTCTCGACCTAAATCTTAACCTAAAATGGCATATTTCAACTGATTATGTATATTTGCGCCCTTTAAAAAAGCACATTTTAACTTTTATATACTATGAATTACGTTCTGTACATCGTCCCTATTATTGGAATTTTAGCCTTGTTATACACATTTGTAACATCCAAATGGGTTGAAAAGCAAGAAACAGGAGATGCTAACATGGTCGAACTGGCCGGTTACATTGCTAAGGGTGCCATGGCCTTTTTAAAGGCTGAATGGAGAATACTAAGCATTTTTGTAGTAATGGCTGCATGCTTATTAGCATGGGCAGGTACAACAGTGCCAGATTCAAGCCCTGTTATAGCAATAGCGTTCTGCTTAGGTGCCATATTATCAGCTACTGCCGGATATATTGGTATGAATATTGCTACCAAGGCTAACGTTCGTACAACGCAAGCTGCACGTACAAGCTTAGCAAAAGCATTAAAAGTTTCTTTCACAGGTGGTACCGTAATGGGTATGGGTGTTGCAGGTTTAGCTATCCTTGGTTTGGGTGGTTTATTCTTAGTGTTCTACCAATTATTTTTTGTTGGTAAAGGCACAGCAGTAACCGGGCTCGATATGAAGAGAGCTATTGAAGTATTAGCAGGTTTTTCATTAGGTGCTGAATCAATTGCATTATTTGCCCGTGTAGGTGGTGGTATTTATACCAAAGCTGCTGACGTAGGCGCTGACTTAGTGGGTAAAGTTGAAGCAGGCATTCCTGAGGATGACGTTCGTAACCCTGCTACCATTGCCGATAACGTAGGCGATAACGTAGGTGACGTTGCGGGTATGGGCGCTGACTTATTTGGTTCTTATGTTGCAACTATACTTGCTACTATGGTATTAGGCCAAGAAATTGATGCATCAAAAGATAATTACGGCGGACTTTCTCCTATTATCCTTCCTATGTTTATTGCAGGTATAGGTTTAATATTCTCAATTGTAGGAAGCTGGTTTGTTAAGATCACTAAAGAAACTGACAGCGTACAAAGAGCATTGAACATTGGTAACTGGTCATCTATTATAATGACAGCCGTTGCATCATACTTCGCGGTTAAAATATTATTACCTGCCGATATGATTCACCGTGGTGTACAGTTTACATCAATGGATGTTTACTATTCTATCATCACAGGTTTAATTGTAGGTACATTAATGAGTATGATAACTGAGTACTATACAGCTATGGGCAAACGCCCTGTGCTTTCTATTATTAAGCAATCGGGTACAGGCCACGCTACTAATATTATTGGTGGTTTATCAGTAGGTATGGAATCTACAGTTGCTCCAATATTGGTATTAGCTGTTGGTATCGTAACCTCTTATTTCTTTGCTGGTCTATATGGTGTATCAATAGCTGCTGCCGGTATGATGGCTACCACTGCTATGCAATTATCAATAGATGCTTTTGGGCCTATTGCCGATAACGCTGGTGGTATTGCAGAAATGAGCCGCTTACCTGAAGAAGTTCGTCACCGTACCGATAACCTGGATGCTGTAGGTAATACTACCGCTGCTACAGGAAAAGGATTTGCTATTGCATCTGCTGCGCTTACCTCATTAGCACTGTTCGCTGCTTTTGTGGGTGTTGCAGGAATTACTTCTATCGATATTTACCATGCTGATGTATTGGCTGGTTTGTTTATCGGTGGTATGATACCGTTTATTTTCTCTTCACTTTGTATTGCTGCTGTAGGCCGCGCCGCTATGGATATGGTGAACGAAGTTCGCCGCCAGTTTCGCGAAATACCGGGCATTATGGAATATAAAGCAAAACCAGAGTACGAAAAGTGTGTTGCTATTTCTACCAAAGCTTCTATTCGCGAAATGATTGCTCCAGGTGCTATTGCATTATTAGTTCCTGTAATTGTAGGCTTCACTTTCGGCCCTGAAGTATTAGGTGGTTTATTGGCAGGTGTAACCGTTAGCGGTGTGTTAATGGGTATCTTCCAATCGAACGCAGGTGGTGCATGGGATAACGCTAAGAAATCTTTTGAAAAAGGTGTTGAGATCAACGGAGAGAAATTCTTCAAAAAATCTGAGCCACACAAAGCATCTGTGACCGGTGACACCGTTGGCGATCCGTTCAAGGATACTTCTGGCCCTTCTATGAACATATTAATTAAGTTGATGAGTATCGTATCGCTGGTTATTGCTCCGCATATTGGTGTGAACAATTACAAGCCTTTGTTTAAAGTGTCGGGCCAGCCACATATTTCGGCTCCTGCAACACAAATCAACGCGGTTCCTGCCAACACTATTGTGTTGACGGCAAAGAAGTAATTTCACTACATGCTTAACGAAGGCGGATCGGACATTTGGAGGAAGGTACGCCTTTACATGTTTGGTGTTATAATGGGCGCCATTGGTATGTATTTTGTTTTTGGTGCGCGCGGCTGTAAAAGCCTTACACCGGGAATGCTTAAGCTCGATCAATTAGCAACCAAGGACACTGTTAGATATTCAGATACGGCCCTTTGCCAAATGAAATGTCAGCACATTACACCTGATGAGGTAATAGAATCATTTACCTATGGTAAGATAGATCATAACAAGAGTAAGGATTTCCACCAGCGCCACCCTATGTATAATTTCAAGGGCCAAATTAAAAGAGGTGATACCCTCAACGTAATTTGTATTGAGCAGGACAGTATTGTTCGGATTATTTATGTTAAGGATTTGAATAGGAAGGATACTTGCCACTGTCCTTAGAACTTCTCAAACACTCCCAAGCCATACAAGGCAAAGTCATATTTTATCGGGTCTTTTGGGTCTAATTTTCTGAGATTCTTTGTTAGTTCATCAACTGCTTTCCAATCATCTTGTGTTCGTTTTAATAAACCAAGTTTACGGGCTACTCTACCAGAATGAAGATCTATAGGGCAGTAGAGCAGGGAAGGAGAGATATTTTTCCAAATACCAAAATCTACTCCGCGTTTATCATTACGTACCATCCAACGTAAAAACATATTCAGCCGCTTGCCGGATGAATTCTTATTCACATCAGCAATATGCTTGGCAGTTCTTCCTGCTGGAAACTCGCCTAAAAACAGTTCTCTAAATTGCACAAGACCATTTTTCATGTCGCTCGGGTGGGCGAACGTTTTTTTCAACCCGCCTTTTTTAGTGTAGATATGCTGTAACGACTTAATAAAATAAATAGCATCCGTACCATTAAATGTGCGATGAGCAAAACTAGAAAATGCTTTCCAGTCTTTTGCTGTTGAGTTTTTTATGTATTCAAAAGGTGCATTATCCATTAGTTCCATTAGCCTTTGGCCATTTCGGATAATAGTGGGCCTTTGCCCCCATGCCAGTGTAGCAACAAATAGAGCAGCTATCTCTATATCTTCTTTCTTGGTGAACTGATGAGGAACAGAAATAGGATCACTCTCTATGAACTTCGGCTTGTTATAGAGTTCATATTTTTCGTCAAGGAACTCTTTCAGTTCAGATGACTTTAGTTTCATACTCCTTTAAATAGTAGGGTAAAAGTAGAGCCCTCACCAACTTTCGATTCTACCGAAATATCAATATGGTGGAAATCAGCAATGGTTTTAACCATGGCTAAGCCAAGCCCATAGCTCTCTTCGGTGGTATTGAACTTTTTAAAGCGGTAAAATATCGACTCAATATTTTCAGGTGGAATGCCTTTGCCGGTATCACGAACAATTATTTTTTGTTCATTCCTAACATTGCTGACGGTTATAAATATTTTACCATTTTGGTTGTTGTATTTCACTGCATTATTCACCAGATTGAATAGCATAGTAAACAGCAACGATTTATTACAAGGTGCAAAAGTGAATGCATCTTTAAGATCTAATTCGAGTGATATGTTCTTTTCATCGAGCCTTACCTCAATTTCTTCCGCCACCTCTTTTACAAGCTCCGTACTATTTATGGTGTCTTCTTTCGGTGCCTGGTTATTCTCAATTTGAGAGATAAGTAAAAGTGAGCGTACTATCTGCTTAAGTCTGCCTAATGTACGTTGAGATTCTAATATCTTTTGCTCCGATTCCTCATTCAGTGTTCCTGCCTCCAGCATGTTCTCTAATCGAGTCTGTAATATAGAAATAGGAGTAAGCAATTCGTGTGATACGTTGGCAATAAATTCTTTTTCAATGTGGAATGCATTTTGAATTTTACGCATCATCTCACTTATCGTATTATCGAGATAACGGAAATCAGTGGTAGTAGTATTTACCCGCCTGAAGTCAAATTTTTCAGGATGCCTGGTTGCAATTAATTTGGTCTCGATCTTCTGCAAAGGCCGCAACAAATATTGTATTATGGATAGATCGACCAATACAGTCAGCGTAATAATAACAAGTAAAATATAAAGCGCTACCTTACGTAGAATAAGGTTAAGGTCCCTTACATATTGTATGCTTTCACCAATTTCTAATAAGTAATTAGTATGGTTATATACAAAGTAATGTTTAAGAATGCGGTATTCAAGAACTTCCTCTTCAATATCGCGTGAGGAGTTTACAATGGTATCTTTCCCAATAGCACTCTCAGCTATTTTTTCAATCGATACGTAGTTCTCTTTAAAGATAGTATAATCGGCAAAGCTACTGTCGCCATAGGTGCTGTCAGATTCTTCGGCAATAAATTCCTTCATCCCCTTATTGCTTACCCGTTGAAAAATAGTGGTCTCCTTATTCTTAAGGTTAGAATCTATCTGCTTTATAGCGGCTTGGTAAATAAGGCTGGGTACAAATACAAGAAAAGCTACAATAATTAAAATACGTGTGAACGCATTTATGAATGTAACTTTATAGTAGAGCTTCATTGGTCTTGTATTTCAAATACAATTATAAAAGTGTAAGTCGGTAACCTATACCACGCACGGTTTCTATCCAGTCTACTTCGGCATGTTGGCCAAGCTTTTTGCGGAGATTCTTTATATGCACATCTACATAGTTCGAATCGTAATCTACTTCCAATGCATTATCCCAAATATGCTCGGTAAGCTGAACACGGGTAACCACTCGGTTTTTATTTATAAGCAGGTATTGTAATATGTCGAACTCTTTTTTAGTAAGACTAATGGCAGTAGTCTTGAACGAAATGATACGGTTTGTCATGTCCACAGTAAAGCCGTGAACATCCATCGTATTTTTTTTAAGTCCATGTTTACGTCGAATAATGGCCTGCATACGCGATGTGAGTTCAAGCAATGAGAATGGTTTAGCCAGGTAATCATCTGCACCAAGATCAAGTCCTTTTATTTTATCGTCTGTGCTACCACGTGCAGTTAAAATAATAACCGATGCTTCCTGGTTAGCTTCTTTGGCTTCCTTCAGCAAGTCTAATCCTTCATAATCGGGTAAGCCAAGATCTAGTAAAAGAAAATCGTAAGGGTTAACGTATATTTTTTCAGAAGCTTCTTTGCCGGTATATGCAATATCGCAGATGTAGCCTTCTTTCTTTAAAAAGGTCTGCATCTCTTTTGCCAGTGATTTTTCGTCTTCAACTATCAATATATTCATAGCTATAATTTTAAGAGAAAGATTGTTCTATCGATAAAAGTATTTTTTTACAGGCTAATTTTATTTCAGTTTCTGTAATTATCAATGGTGGCGCTATTCTCATCGCATCGGCACGAAACAGGAACCAGTCAGCAATTATACCATTTTTAATACAGTTTTCTATCACCTTTTTATTCAGCTCTTCACTGCTAAACTGAACTGCAAGCATTAATCCCATTCCTCTAATTCCTTTAATTGCTTTATGTTTAAGTAAAGTACGGAATAGTTTTTCTTTTTTAGTAGCGGAGGTATAAAGTTTTTTGCTGATCAAAACATCAAATGCAGCCAATCCTGAAGCACAACTCAAGGGATGTCCGCCAAATGTGGTAATATGCCCTAATGCCGGGTTATCAGATAACGAGGACATTATTTTTTTGCTTGCAACAAAACCACCAATAGGTAAGCCACCACCCATGGCCTTACCAATAGTTACAATATCGGGTGTAATTCCAAAATGCTCAAAAGCAAATAATTTGCCTGTGCGGCCAAATCCGCTTTGTATTTCATCGGCTATAAGTAATGTGCCTGTTTCATTACAACGTTTCCTTAAAGCCTTTAAAAATGCTTTCGATGGCACATTAACTCCGGCCTCACCTTGTATAGGTTCAACAATAACGCAGGCGGTACTTTTTGTAATATTGATAAGCTCTTCATTGTTTCCGAAAGGCAGAATGGTTACATCCGGTAAAAGTGGACGAAACGGCATCTTAAGTGCTTCGTCGCCCATAACACTTAATGCGCCATGTGTACTACCATGGTATGCATTACTGAATGATACTATGCCAGTTCTTCCTGTATAACGCTTGGCAAGTTTCAAAGCGCCTTCGACTGCTTCGCTACCCGAGTTCACAAAATAAACTGAGTCTAATTGTTTCGGTAGTTTGCTGCAGAGTTTCTTTGCAAAAGCTACTTGTGGCGATTGAATATATTCGCCATACACCATTATATGCGTATGTTTATCGGCTTGCTTTTTAATAGCTTTTACAACAGCAGGGTGGCTATGCCCTAAATTGCTTACAGCAATACCCGAAATAAGGTCGAGGTATTTTTTGCCGTTAATATCTTTAAGCCAAATGCCTTTAGCACTTGAAATTTCTAAGGAAAGTGGACCAGGACTGGTTTGGGCCAGGTAACTAAAAAAGTCTTTTTTCTGTGACAGAGCTGAACTCATCAGTTTTTAGCACTGCGCCTACCAATTTTAAAGGGCAGTTTAATTTTTGAAAGGTAATGAAGTAAACCTTTCAATGCATCGAAGTAAAGAGTTATGGAAAGGAATACGGTCATAAACCATACTATGCCCAGGTTAACCCAGTATGTGTCGAACAATACACCAAACATACGTTTATTAGGCGCGTAGAATTGTGCATTACCAAACATGCTTGATTTTACCGGGTCGAGGTAAATAGGATCGGCGCGCTGAACCAATTCATGGTCAATTTCAGCAATACGTGTAAAGTCATTGTGGTTAGTTACGAAGTCAGAAAGATTATCATTTTCATAATCGTCTTTCAGTTTATCAAATGAAGCTTTTGCCGCATCGGTTGATGATAACGATTGAATTAACTGGTCTTCTTTACCATCTACAACATTGTATTGTTGAACATAGGCATCGTTAACTGAATTGAAGTAGGCAGTTGTTTTAGCAGCAATGTTATCTGAAAAATGCCCTGGAGTTAAACTATCTATGTAAGGGTAAGCAACTGAAGGTAACATAATCTGTTGCTTTGATATTTCATTTCTCAACAATAACAGGTCATCATTAACCTTTTGTTGCATCTGAGGATTCTTATAAATACTTTGGGCATCGCTCAACGCATTCCTCATGGCCGTTAACCATTCGTTTTTACGGAAGTTGGCTACGCTCTTATATTTATCGTAGATGTAGAAATTCTTTTCGTACTCATTATTCTTAAACTGGTCAACGCTCAATGCTTCATAAGCCCAGCGCGATGCCATGGCCTGACCAACAAATGGAACTTCGGTTTGTGATGCAAAAACAGGGTTCAGTTTATCGAACTTTACTACTATACCACTCAGTAAAAGTTGAGGAATAATTAGGAAAGGAATAAGAATATAAATAGTAACCGCTGAGTTAAAGCTTGCCGAAATATTAAGGCCAAGTAAGTTCGCAAAACAACATACGCTAAACAATACCAACCAATAATCTCCCCACATACCTTTAATATCCAGTATGCTATTACCAACCGCTACAAACAATACCATTTGTATGGCAGATATGGTGAACATGATCAATATCTTGGAAATAAGGTAACTGCCTTTACTTAGGTTAAGGAATGCTTCACGTTTACGGATCTTCTGGTCACGTATAATTTCTTCAGCACTTACCATAAGGCCAAGGAACAAGGCTACAATAACCGACATGAATATATAGGTCGGTATATTTTCATTGGTCCTGAATAAATAACCGCTTGCCTTTGCAGCATCACTGCTACGGAACCTCATTAAGCCTGCCAAAATAGCTGCTAGCACAGGAGCCTCGATAAGGTTAATTACAATGTATTGAGTATTGGTAAGCTTTGATAAAACATCGCGTACCACAAAAGTTTTAAACTGGCTAAGTAGGCTAGGTATAGAAAAACCTGCAGGCGGAACAGCTTCGTGTTTCTCTTCGTGGGGCGGTGGACTAAAGTTCTTTAAGAAGTGTGTGTTCCATTCCGGAGCCGATATTTTACGGTTACGGGTAAGGTCGCCGTACTCATCTAATACCTTAGCATCAATAATATTGAAAATCTGTTCTGGGTTAACGTTACCGCAAGTCTGGCATTCACTTTCGGTAGCATTTACCTGGTTACTGATGGTTTTAAAATAAACTACTGCATCAATAGGGTTACCATAATAAATTGGGAAACCACCGGTATCAAGTATGAATAGCTTATCGAACATCTTAAAGATGTCGGATGAAGGCTGATGAATAACTACAAAAACAAGTTTACCCTTAAGGGTCAACTCTTTTAGTAGGTCCATTATATTTTCTGAATCGCGGGATGATAAACCTGATGTTGGTTCATCAACGAAAAGTATACCCGGTTCGCGAATAAGTTCAAGAGCAATGTTAACACGCTTACGCTGGCCACCACTAATAGTTTGTTCGAGCGGGTTACCTACTTTCAGGTTACGTGCTTCAAAAAGCCCAATATCGCTCAATACTTCATTACATCTTTTAGTAATAGCCTCATCATCAAGGTTACCAAAAGAGAGCTTAGCGCTATAAAAGAGATTCTGGAAAACTGTAAGGTCCTCAATAAGCAAATCATCTTGTGGTATATAACCTATTTGACCTGCTATGGTGCGGTCGCTTGAATGGATGCTGATACCATTTATAAGTACTTGTCCTTTGGTTGGTACCGATAAACCGTTCAATATTTTTAACAGTGTACTTTTACCTGCACCACTACCACCCATTATTCCAACAAGCTTACCCGATTCTTCTTTCAGGTTAATATCGTGAAGGCCTTGTTTGGTTTTATTAAAGAAATAGTCAATATGCTGTACTTCGAATACGATCTTCGAGGTTGATTTACTGCTTAAGAAAGCACCTACAACGTCGCTATAATAAATAGGGCGTATTTTAGGATTACGTACAGATGCGCCCTGGTTAAATACGTTTACTTTAGAAGGCTTAATAACCTGTCCGTTAAGGTACATAGTGGCAGTACCCAAATAACGGAAAATGTACATGTTAACACTGGTAACATGCAATATAGAAAGTTTGCCTTCCAGATCTTCGCAATATATATGCCTGATGCCCTTTTCAGTAGCATCGGTTTTACTATCGATAAAAAGCAATTCGGTGGTATTGGCAGGTTTACCATCCGCTGATTCCACAAAGTCTTTAATACAGCTAAATTCTTCAGTACTAATATTAAAGCTTTCAGATACTGTTGTGATAAACTCCAATTCTTGTGGAGCTATACCTGCTTCTGAATTTACGAACTCAATTAAACGTATAAGAACGACGATCTTCTGCTTTTGAGCCAGTTCTTTATTAATGTCACTACAAATACGCAGAACCTTCACAGAGTTAAGGGATAACCTCTTTTCGCTACCGTCTTTCTTCTTAGAGGTTTGGTGAAGTTCATCCAGGTACTTTTCGTACAGTACTATGTACTGCTCAACCAGTTCCTGGTTAAGTTGCTCCTTTAAAAAAGAGCGTACCACTTCGGTACCTTTCATGTTTTCGCCCGACTCAGCTTTTGCAATAATTGCAAATAGCTGCATTAAGGCTCTTAGTATTCTTTCACTCATAGGCTAGCTTCTCCGAGACAAATATAAAAAAAAAGCATCCCCATAAAATATTTTATGGGGACGCCTAAATAAGAGAAAATAAGGTTTATTGAGGCATTACCTGTGACAAAGCCTGCTGGTTAACAGTTACAGGGTATTTTGCCTTTAATTCGGTAAGCCATTGGGCCATTAAATAGTTCTGGTAGTCGGTAGTAACCATACCCCTTACGTCATCAAGTTTCTTGGGGCCAGGAGGCAATATTTGCTTTACATTCACAAACACAACCTTGCCATTTACGGGTTGATTATCAGATATGCCTTTTTTCCAATTAGCATCTACCATCGCATTTTCTTTCTTCTCGTAATTGTTGCTTTGGTAGCTGGCAGCATCTTTATCTTTTTCATTTAATACTGCCAACACATCTTTGTCAGATTTGCCTTCTTTTATAAGCTTCTTTGCTTCTTTGGCTACTTTTTCATCTGCACAGGTAAATATGGTAGCCTCTGCACGCTCGCCATACATATAATCGTTCTTATGGGCTTCGTGGTAAGCCTTTAAGCCGGTAGTATCCTTAAGGGCTTTTGTCCAAACCATTTTGTCGGTAATATCGAATAGCAATATTCCGTCCCTGTATTCAGAAAGCATCTCAGCAAATGGTTCATATTCCATTTCTAGCTTGCTGTTTTTAAACTTCAGCACTTGTTCTTTAACAAACTTTGGATAAACTTTATTAACAGCATACTCGCCACCTTTATCGGTACCGGTAAGTTGGTTATGTGATAAGAACAGGGCAAAATCTTGCTGGGTAACAGTAACACCACCAATAGTGAAAAGGGTTTTGTTAAGGTCTTTTGCTTTATCAACGGTCCATTTATTGCTGTAGAAAGATTCATCAACAACTTTATAGAATTCATCTTTAGCCTTAACATCTTCTTTAAATTCATACTTCTGCTTTACTTCCTTTACCAATGCATCAACAGCCAGCTCCGATCGGCTGTCCTTTAATACTTTAGCCGACAACGCCTCTTTCACAGAGTCGTTGAAGGTAGCAGGTCCTTTTTTGCCTAGAAGCTTAATAATGTGCCATCCGTATGGGGTGCGAACAGGAGCAGAGATATCGCCGTTGTTTTGAAGACCAAATGATGCTTGTTCAAAAGGCATTGGCATACGGCCTACGCCAAACCAGAAAAGAGTTCCGCCTTTTTTAGCAGATGATGGATCTTGTGAGAATTTTTTTGCAAGATCGCTAAAGTCTTGTCCCTTTTTAATAAGGCCATAAATAGAGTCGATCTTTGCTTTAATATTTAATGAATCTGTTGCAGTCATTTTTTGAGGAGTACGAAGCATAATATGAGCTACATAAACTTCTCCGGCATCAGGCTTTCTATCAATTACTTTAATCAAGTGATAGCCAAATGGTGTACGAACCGGCATTGAAACTTCACCCACTTTAGTGTTATACAGAGCGTTTTCGAATGGGTAGTAGGTTTCTAAAGAAGTAATGTAGCCAATATCTCCACCATGTTGGGCAGAACGATCATCTTGTGAATTCTTTTTGGCAGCATCTTCGAAAGTTATCTGCTTTTTCAAAATGTCTTCACGTATCTTAACTATCTTGTTATAAGCTGCCAATGTATCGGCAGGAGCTGCATCTGGAGCAACTTTTATAAGTATGTGGCTTGTTTTAATATCAGTCTGCATCCTGTCGAAGGCTTCTTTTACCAACTGGTCTTCAACGGTCTGGTCGCGCATATAAGGCTCAGCAAGTTTTTGCCTGTATTCGTTCATTTCTTGTTTAAATGAAGGGGTAGTATCCAAGCGAGCATCCATTGCCGCGTTTACCTTTAAGCGGAATTCAGTAAAAAGAGCGAGGTAGTTATCCAGCGCCTTTTTGCTCTTTATAGAGTCTTTAGACAGGTTCTTGTAATACATCGACCTGAATTCCTGTAGCGTTACCGGTTGGTTACCTACAGTCATTAATATTTGTGGGTCATGTCCCTGGGCATTAAGGCACACAGTGGTAAACATAAAAAGTGTGCTGTAAATAACAGAAAGATGCTTTTTCATAGAAGTTGGTTGTTAAGTCTTATTTTAAAGAGGAGCAAAAATAACATTTTTGCGATATGTTATATTGCCGTAACAATAGCCTTTTGAGCCATTTAAAATAAGTTTTAACCTATACCTGCCTTTTTTGCGCCCAAAACCGTACATTTGTAGTAGTATGCGGTATATATATTTACTGTTTCTCTGCATGTTAATGCACGGTGGGTTAAAAGCCCAGGATAAGGGGAGCTATAGCAAAGATTTTTCCAGTGGGAATACCCTCTTGGCTGAAAAGAAATATGCCAAGGCCTTGCCTTTCTTTTTAAGTGCCTGTAAGTCAGACTCTTCAAGCGCTAACATCAATTATAAAATTGGCATTTGTTATATAGGCATTGCAGGCAAAAAAGACCAGGCAGTACCATATTTAGAAAGGGCCTTGAAGAATATTACTCCGTCTTATAATGCAAATAACGCTCAACAAACGTCAGCCCCAAGAAACACATACTATTATCTGGGTATTGCCTATAATTCGGCTAATAAGTTTGGCGAGGCTATTAATAGTTTTAAAACATTCAGGTCCTTCGTTGTAAATAAAGATTCGCTTGCCGAAGTTGATCATCATATTGAACAATGCGATAATGCCCGTATGTTTATTATGGCCCCTAACGGCGCACGGTTATTTAATTTAGGAGATAGTGTTAACAGTACTTATAATGATTGGAATCCTTTAGTAGCCGCCGATGAAGCTTCGGTTATTTTTACATCTGATAGGCCTATGAGCAATAATTCCGACGGCCATTCTTATATTTATATAAGTACTCGTAAGAGTGATACAACCTGGTCAACAGCACACCTTCTTGATAAAACACTTAATGGGATGATTGATAATTCTAGTTCATTCATTACTCCGGATGGACAGCAGATTTTTGTAAATGGCAATAATGGTAAAACCAATTTAGTGCTTACAAGTTTTCCCGGAGAGAGTAATTGGGATGTACCGCAAGATCCGGGCGGAGACATAAATAACCCAGAAACTGCTACTAATGTGTGTGTTTCGCCTGATGGTAATACATTATATTTTGTCAGCAACAGGCCGGGTGGTTTTGGCGGAAAAGATATTTGGCGTTGCGTGAAATTGCCTAACGGAAAATGGAGTCTTGCAGTCAATCTAGGTAGTACTATAAATACGCCTTATAACGAAGAAACCCCATTTATGCATGTTGATGGCAAGACATTCTTTTTTAGTTCGGAAGGACATACTGGCCTTGGTGGATATGATGTCTTTTTTACCCAATTGCTTGATGATGGCAAATGGGTAGAGCCATTTAATTTAGGTTATCCTATTAACTCACCCGATAACGAAACACATTTTAGCTTAAATACCGATGGTAAGCATGCTTATTATTCATCTGACAGACCTTCAGGTAATGGTGGTGTAGATGTATACGAAATATTTATGCCAACATCGGGCGAGAAGCCATTAACTGTTATTAAAGGTCAAATACAAATATCAGAAGGCGGGAATATGCCAGACGGGGTTCATATAGTTGCTACTGATAATGCTAGTGGAGAAAATGTTGGTGATTTTAAACCGGTAAAAAGCACAGGAGATTATACCATAATAGTTCCGCCGGGCAAAAGTTATACATTATCGTATCAAAATGATGGGAAAGAATTTTATACTGAAGTGATAGAAGTGCCATCTGACGCGGGATATAAAGAAATACGCAAAGCCCTTACATTGTCTCCTTTAACTATGAAGGCTACGGCCACTGATTTAAATAAGTAAGAAAAAAGGAGCAAGGCGACAATATTTATTAAATTAGTATTTTTATTGAACTATATAAAAGCGTATTGTTCTGTAAATGAATTTGTTATATGTATTATGGCCGAAAATGTTTTAAGACCACTGTAAGTAATTTAATGAGCCCGAAAACCCCAATACAAGTAATTTTTAAGTTAACTGTAGCTATTTGCATTAGCTTGTTCTCTGTAATGCCCGTAACCAGTGTTGCACAAAAATTTATTGACCCACGCGAGGCCGGTGGCTATTATAAAGATGGTAATTATCTGGCTGCTATGAAAGGCTTTAAAGATCTAATAAGAAGTGAGCCTAATAATGTAGAATATCATTACAAGTTAGGTATGTGTTACCTGAATAGTAATGTTGATAAGGCAATGGCTGTGGAGTACTTTGAATGGATAACCAAACAGCCTAAATTCGATTATGAAGTTTGGTATGAGCTGGGTAGAGCATATCATTATGCTAATAAATTTACGAGTGCAATTTGGGCGCTCAATAAATTTAAAGAACACGGTAACGCTGCTGAAAAAGTTAAAGCCGATAAGCAAATTGAAGAATGTAATAGCGGTATACAGTTAAGTAAATATCCGGTAAACGTTTCCTTCGAAAACTTGGGTAAGGTTATAAATACACCATACCCCGACTATTATCCCTTTGTTAGTTCTGACGAATCTATTCTAATATTTACTACGCGTCGTCCGGGTGGCCCATCACAGGAACCTGAGGTAGATGGCTATTATTCATCCGATATTTACATATCTCATGCCGTAAACGGAGTTTGGCAAAAACCCAAATCAATAGGTACGCAAATTAATACGCCTGATGATGAAGAAGCTGTGGGACTTAACCCAACTGCCAATGAATTGGTAATATACCTCGATCACATTGATGAGTTAGGCGATATTTATTACAGCGAAAGAAAGGGTAATACATTTTCAAAACCTATAAGATATAATGATGTTATTAATAGTGGCTTTGAAAGTTCAGGAAGTCTATCGCCAGATGGGAACCAATTATTTTTTGCCAGCTTAAGGCCAGGAGGGTATGGCGAAACCGATATTTATATGACTAAAAAACTACCTAGTGGAGAATGGGCAACGCCACAAAACCTGGGCGACAAAGTTAATTCGCCATATAAAGAAGATTTTCCTTGGCTTGATGTAGACGGTACAACACTTTATTTTTCTTCGCAAGGTCACAGCACTATGGGTGATTTTGATCTTTTTAAAAGCCATTGGATAAGCCCTGATAGCAATAACTGGACAGCACCACAAAACCTTGGGTTCCCTGTTAATACTTCTGGCGATGACAGGTGTATTTCATTTACATCTAATCATCATGTTGCTTATATATCAAGAGTTCACCCTGATGGATTTGGTGATTTTGATCTGTACCGGATTATTTTTCACGATAACCAACGCTATGCAATTGTAAGGGGAAAGATTATTACAGGAGATTCAACGAAACCGGTTATTGCGACCATTACCGCTACTGATACTAAAAATAAAAGTGTAGACCCTCTTACTTTTAAACCAACCAAAAATGGGCATTATGTAATGGCGCTTGTACCGGGTATTTACGATTTGAAAATAGAAAGCCCCGGACTACCAACATTTACCGATAAATTAATAATAATGGATCTTAGCTCGTTTCAGCCCGAAACAGTTAAAGATTATTCGCTGATAGGCCAGCCGCAGCAACCAGTGCCAACACCTACACCTACTAATGACAAAAACAAACCTAAGCCTCAACCGGCCAATCGCGTTCATTGATCTTGAAACTACTGGTGTAAACATCGGTTCCGATAGAATTGTTGAAATAAGCATTTTGAAGTTATTACCTGATGGTAATGAAGAGGTGTATACCTATCGTATAAACCCAACCATTCCCATACCCGCTGAATCATCTGCAATACATGGTATATACGATAAGGATATAAAGGAGTGCCCTACTTTTAAGGAAATGGCGCCTAAGCTGTTTCAAATAATTGACCCTTGTGATTTGGCTGGGTACAATTCCAACAAGTTTGATATTCCGCTTTTAGTTGAAGAATTTTTAAGAGTAGAACTTGATTTCGAAATGCAAAACCGGAAGTGTGTAGATGTGCAGAACATTTTTCATAAAATGGAACAACGTACACTATCTGCTGCCTACCGTTTTTACTGTAATAAAGAAATTGTGAATGCCCATAGCGCCGAAGCCGATGTTAGGGCTACGTTTGATGTGTTGATGGCACAACTTCAAAAATATGAAAGCCTGCAACCTAATGTTAATTTTCTGCACACATTCTCATCTATGAATGATAATGTTGACCTTGCAGGTCGCATAGTTCGGGATAAGAAAGGCATAGAGGTCTTTAACTTCGGGAAACATAAGGGCAAGCCTGTACTTGATATTTTTAAAAGTGAACCATCGTATTATAATTGGATGATGGACGGCGACTTCCCGCTTTCAACCAAAAGAGTAATTACCCAACTCAGATTAAAAGCTTTTAATAAGTAATAAAGATTATTTGTTATTTCTCTTTCTTTTTTATTTTTGTGAGATAACCATAAAAAATAAAAACCCAATGAAAAAACTTGTTACTACCATGTGTGTACTGCTTGCATTTGCAGCAGGTGTATTTGCTACAACAGCTTACCAAAAGAGCGAAGCTAAAAAGCATCCTAGGATTGAAAAGGCAATCGATGCTATGAAAGATGCCGTTGAGTATATGGATAAAGCTCCGGATGATTTTGGTGGCCACAAGGCTGCAGCTATTGCTGATACAAAAGCAGCTATCAAGTCGCTTCACGAAGCGCTTGGATACCGTTATGAGCAAGACCATAAATAATGTATAATTATATTATTTGAAAAGCCCTGCATATTGTAGGGCTTTTTTATTTAGGAGGCTAGAATGTGAAGAATTTGAGTTTTAATGTTTATTTATTTGTGTTATAAAATAGAAGCAAATAAAAAAGCGCTTACTATATTTGTAGAATAGAAGAACAGAATAAGAAAAGCGGACACTACATGAATTACTTAATTACAACATTCATAGTTGCTATTAATGGGGAACAACAAACAAGAACGGCTGGGAATGTTATCGAATCGGAAGTATATAGTCCTATAACTATAAAAAAGCAAATTACCGAGCATTTCCGCAAGGAATACCCGCCGCCGCATACTGTTGCGGTGGTTATTATAGATACAATTGCAGTATCTGAAGATCATTATAACAAAACGGCACTGGGAAGGCTTGTTCTATAGACTTTGCTGATCTTAATCTAGTATAGATTACTGATTCCTATTTCTCAGTTTTCTTAGCATCCTCTTTTTCCTTCTTTTTAAAATAACCTTTTAAAAGGAAATTATGACTAGCTGCATTCATGTTTTGTTTAAATCCGCCTGCTCCCTGGTTAATATTTACCATAGCTTGCCGAACATTTAATGCTAAGGTACTATCCATAAATAATTCTCCAATAGTACCCTTACCGTCGCGTATATTTTGTACTATAATGGCTAAATTGCCTGTAATACTTGCTGCATTATCAGTAGTAGTTTTTAGTTTTAATAAAATATCATCTGTACTCACTGGCGTAGTCGTCTCAACAAAATCGTTGTGTGCTAATTCTTGCTTATCCGGAGTACCTGGTATAATTGATATGATCTTGTTCCCCATCAAACCATCAGATCCAATTACTGCTTTAACGTTCTTCTTCATAAATTTCCGTGCCTTTTCCTCCACTAACATATCAACCTCCACCGTAGTATCTGTAACTTGTTGTATGTTTTCTACAATTCCAACGTTAATGCCCGAGAAACGAACATTATTTCCTATTTGCAGGCCGTTAATATCTCTAAATACTCCGCTTATTTTAAACGTGTCGCTAAATAATTGTTGTCTTTGGCCAATAAAATAAATGGCCACTATAAATATAAGGGCACTTATGGTTACTAATACTCCAAGCCTTATTCTATTTCCTGATGATTTTTTCATGATGATTTATTTAAAGAATGAGCTTACCCATTCATCTTTTGATTCTGATAATTCTATAAAAGTTCCTTCAGCCGCCACAGTGCCTTCCTTTATAACTAACATACGGTTTGCAGTAATACGCGCACATTCCACGTCGTGCGTTATAATAATTGATCCGGTACTGTATTTCTTTTGCACGTCCAAAATCAAGTGACTAATTTCTTTTGATGTTATGGGATCAAGTCCGGTAGTGGGTTCGTCATACAGTATTAATTCCGGTTTTAATATGAGTGTTCGCGCTAAGCCAATGCGCTTCCTCATGCCGCCCGACAGATCAGATGGCATTTTATCAATTGCATCTTCAAGCCCAACATTCTTTAACACCTCTTTCACTAAAACATCAATTTCAGAAGCAGATGTTTTTTTTAGATCGCGTAATGGGAACTGAAGATTCTCTTTAACTGTCATAGAGTCATAAAGTGCGGCGCTTTGAAATAAGAAACCTATCTTCTTTCTTACCACGTTCAATTCTTCTTCGTTTAAACCTTCAATGTTTCTATCAAATAGCATTATAGTACCTTCATCGGGTTCTATTAAGCCGACCAGGCACTTTATAAGTACAGATTTACCACTGCCGGATTTTCCGAATATTACAAGGTTCTCTCCCTTAGCTACTGATAGTTTAATACCTTTCAATATTTCCCTGTTGCCAAATGCTTTCCTAAGATTATCTATTGTTACTATAGCTGGTTCCATTTGTGTTTAAAGAAACAAACTGGTTATTTGAACTGCTATCATATCAATAATAAATATGGATAATGAGG
>JABDHI010000015.1 GCA_013285655.1 Bacteroidota bacterium | reverse complement strand
CACCAACCACCACATATATTTTTCCTTCGGCCTTCATTTTATCGGCCATTTCAATATCACCTCCCGGTTGCGTTTGCGCATAAACCACAGATGTGCAAAGGACGAACAAAAACAGTACAAAGTTCTTGATTATTCTCATATTTTATTATGATTATACCGATTTATTTTCTCCAACCTGATATTTAAAGATGCTATCCAGGCAGATAACATTACCCAGCCTATAACGGCAGGGTAAAATACCATGCGCATATGATTATCAAGGTCATACTGATTAAAACCAGGGTTACCACCGTTACCGGGATGAAGCGAATCAACATTATTAAGGCGTGGGTATATCATTACAAATACAATCATCATTACATAGGCAAATATGTTGTAAACAGCTGCAACACGCGCCTTTTTCTGCTCATCATCTATCGACATACGCAAAACTACATAAGCGAAATAGCTAAGCAGGGCAATAAGAGCGCCATTTAATTTAGGGTCCGGTGCCCACCAGTCATGGCCTGTTTCACCCCAGGTATACCTGAGCCAAAGCATGCCTGTAACAAGCCCCAAAATACCAAATACCAGGCCCGTATTAGCACTTTCTGAAGCAATAATATCGTTTTCTTCAGTCGGGTTCATAAGGTATTTAATGCTGTAAACCAACGAAACTGTGAAGATGAACATCATAGAGAACCACATACATACGTGAAAATAAAGATTACGTATGGTTTCGTGCAAAATTGGCTTAGCCGGCACAGGAGCTAGAAAGCCCATGATTAAAGTATAGGCAAGCATAATCACGCATACTACTTTCCACCACCTTGAGTTTATAAAGTTTTTAAAGTTCATAAAGTTTATAAAGCCTCTGCGTTTTTAAAGTTCATAAAGTCTTTTGACTTTAAGCTTTACGAACTTTATACACCTTCAACTGTTTTTTTAATCGCGCCAAAGATAGGGAAATAATAAATAGCAGAGAGCCGCAATTAGGGCATCTATAGCCAGTAAAGATGCCATATTTCCCGTATAATTGGTTGGGTCTGGCATCATACTTAATGCCGACAAATGCTGAGCCGTAATTAACAGGGGCACAAGTAGCGGAAAACTAATAATTGCCATAAGTGCAAACCCACCACCACCTTTAGTAGCTATTGCAAATGCCATAGTTAACAAAGATGATATACCCCAAACTGCCAGCAAAACCGTAATAAAGAAGATCGATCCGCTGCCTACCGGGTTGCCAAGCAACAAACTATATATAGCAATGGCCACAATGCTTACTACCAACATAAACATGCCATTATATATTAACCTTGCCATTATAAATTTGTGCGGAGAAGTAATGGTATATATATACAGCATTTCGCTTTCGCGGCCGGCAAAACTGCCCGATGCAGCAAACATGGAAATAAAGATGGTGAGTATCCAGAACAAGGCGTTCCAGGTAACAGGTTCAAGATCGTGCTGAAATGCCAGGTAAGCAATGTATACCACACTGCTTATATAGAGCAATATGGCCAGCCACGATCGCCTGCTTCTTAGCTCATGCCTTAGTTCGCGTTGTATAATGGCAGCAAGTTGGTTCATACTATTCTTTTACAAGTGGTAATTTAACCGTAAAGGTAGTGCCTTTGTTTTGTTCTGTTTCAAAATCAATTGAACCTCCCATCAGATCGATATACCGCTTAACAATATTCAAGCCCAAACCGGTACCTTGTATGTTCGACGCGTTTTTAGCCCTAAAGAATCGATCGAACATGAATGGCTTATCTTCATCTGGTATACCCATGCCACAATCTTTTACGGATATAATGAGCTCCTTTTCACTATCAGATACTGTAAAGTCGATAAGGCTTTTCTCCGGAGAATATTTAATTGCATTATTAAGTAGGTTATTCAAAATATTCCGTAATAAGTTTTGGTCCATATTTATATCTCTGGTATGTGCAGCATACAAATAGTTTATTTGCTGGCCCGGCTTGGCAACAACCCTTATTTCTTCAACTACTTCAGCACAAAATTTATCGAGCCTGAAGTTTGATCGGTTTACCCGAACCAATCCATCCTCCAGCTTATCGAGCGATAGAAAATCATTAAGAATATTGGTAAGATTCTTAACGGTTGACCGAATTCTGTTAATGTGTCTTATCTTATCTTCCTGCTGCGACGGCTCATTATATTTTTCAACTAATGCTACCGAAGAAAGTATGGTACTAAGCGGGGTACGAAATTCATGAGAAGCCATGGCCACGAACCTTGATTTTAATTCATTCAGTTCCATTTCCTTTTCAAGTGCCTTGGTCAATTCCTTTTGCTTAATTAACTCAGTAGTATCTAAAATAAAGCTCACAACAAAGGTTCCATCTTCGGTAGAGAAACTGCTCAAACTTATTTGTAAAGGGAATTCGGCTCCATCTTTTTTTACTCCGTATAACTCCATACCCCGACCCATATAGCGGGCACCGGGATTATCGTAATAACCTTTTCGATGTTCTACATGCTTGCGGCCGTAACGATCAGGTATTAGTATTTCAATACGCTTACTTACCAATTCACTTCCCGTATACCCAAACTGTCTTTCAGCTTCAGGATTTACCAAAACTATTTTACCCTGATCGTCTGTAATTATAATACCCTCACTTGCATATAAAAACAAGGCATTCATCCGCTGGTTGCTACGTTGCTCTTCGGTGCGGCTTATTTTAAACTTAACAATAAGGTAAGCCGTTATCCACACACTACCCAAAGCAGAGAGGCGGTTATATATAAGGTTTGAAAATTTGGATGGGTCAATAGTTTTATCCAAAAACCGGGAATAATAAAAACCAATAAATATTAAAATGGAAGCAACACCGGCAAAAATGTAAGTGTACGATTTACCCGGAATGTACATAGTCATAAGCACTATGGCAATGGAAGCAAAAGCAGCTACTACACTTAAGGTAGTGAGCAACTGAAAAACAATAATAGCAATAGAAATTGCTATACAAGCAATTAAATAACTTACTTCTCTTTTATTAAGCGCCCTATCTGCCATAGCTTGCAAATATATATCAATCTGCCAAGAACGAGGGATACCGAGTTGTGTATGGTTCTATTATGTTTTTAAGGTAATATACTGTATGCTTAGTTGTTGAAAACTGGATACTATTTTGACTAAGTAAAGTTATTATAACCGTTAAATTTGTAGTGCACTGCATTATGAACTCATAAATGACAAAGTCTCGACTAAATGCAAGATATTTTTAAAGCCAATTACTGTCGCAAAATAAATATTGAAAATCAGTACGATACGCTGAAACACGACAATTCCGACACGAATTCCCCAACCCTGAAATCATTTATCATATTGAAAATCAATGGATAGGATGATATTAAAGAATTATACACGACATAAAACGACACGAAACGACAATGGGGGGTTACAAAATCATAAAAATATTTTTAGTATTATTATTGAAAATGAGGCATTTGAGTATTTACAAAATACTAAAAGTGTAAACCCCGTGCAAAAACAGAATGCGACACATTTTTTTGATCTGTGTGCAAAAGTGTCGCATTTAAGATGAAAATAAGAAAGTAGAACCGATCTTTATATTGATAAAAACTTTGAAGCAAAGGATGAAAACAAAAAAAACCTGATAAACAGCAACTTAACTCATTCCATCCCCTCTAAAAAGGGCAAAAAGGTGAAAGAAGATGAAAAAATCATCCTGCAGTGTATTTCGGTAAGATTTATTTACTAGCTTTGCACTCCCAAAAAAAATCAGGATATCATGTCAAGAATTTGTGAAATTACAGGGAAAAAGGCGATGGTAGGAAACAGCGTTTCCCACTCGAACAGTAAGAGCAAGCGCAGGTTTAACCCAAACCTACAAGAAAAGCGTTTCTTTATACCTGAAGAAAAGAAATGGGTAACCCTAAAGGTTTCTACATCAGCAATTAAAATAATTAACAGGAGAGGTATTTCTGCCTGTATTAAAGAAGCAAGGGAAAAAGGATTCCTCGCAAAATAAAAACAGCTAAACCTAAAGCATCATGGCACGTAAAAGAGGTAACCGTATACAAGTAATTTTAGAATGTACTGAACATAAGGCTAGCGGCCTACCAGGTACATCCAGGTACATTACCAAAAAGAATAAAAAGAATTCTCCTGAACGTATTGAGTTGAAGAAATACAACCCGGTAATGAGGAAGATGACCGTTCACAAAGAAATTAAGTAATCAACTTATAATACTTAAACGTCATGGCAAAAAAGACAGTTGCAACATTTAAAACAGGTAAAGGTAAAGACTTCGTTAAGGTGATTAAAATGGTTAAATCTCCTAAAACAGGTTCATTAACCTTTAAAGAAGAAATTGTACATAAGGATCACGTAAAGGATTTCCTTAGCACAGCGAAATAATTTCATTATTTCTTAACTAAAGCTTTCTTCTGTCAAACGGAGAAAGCTTTTTTTGTTTTAAGCGCATGGATACATTTAATTACCTCGATACCACCCGAAAGGTCTTTTTGCAATACAAAAAGATGGCAGAAGGAGCTATGAGCCAGCTTACCGATGAACAGATAGCATGGGCGCCTTCACCGGAATCTAACAGTATAGCTGCAATAGTGAAACATTTGTGGGGTAATATGCTTTCGCGGTGGACCGATTTCTTAACTACTGATGGAGAAAAGGATTGGCGTGACCGCGATGCAGAATTTGAAGCAGCAGATATAAAGAGCCGAGTTCAGCTAATGGAGAAATGGGAAGAAGGATGGAAATGTATGATGGATACGCTTAATGCATTAAAACCTGAAGACTTGGGGCGCATTGTTAAAATACGTGCAGAAGATCACACAGTGATGGATGCGTTGCAAAGACAGTTGGCTCATTATGGTTCTCATATCGGGCAAATAATTTTCCTGGCTAAAGCACAAAAGGATGCGGGATGGAAAACATTATCGATACCCAAAGGACAATCGAAGCAGTTTAACGCCACCATGATGGGGAATAAGAAATAATTATGAAGCTAAGAGATCTATTTGGCGGAAAGAAAGAAAAGAGCACAGGACTCGACATTGGCTTAACTAAAACCAAGGAAGGCTTCTTTGCAAGGCTTGCGCGTGCCATTACCGGTAAAACCGTAATTGATTCTGAAGTTTTAGACAATATTGAAGAGACCCTTATTGCATCGGATGTAGGAACTACTACAACCGGAAAGATAATTGTGAATTTGCAAGAGCGTGTTAAGAAGAACAAGAACATTCAGAGTGGGGAGATTTACAGTTTGCTTAAAGAAGAAATTTCTGCACTACTAACAGCAAGTAATAATGATATTCGAACCGAATTACCTGAAGGAGTACCTTATGTAATTATGGTTGTAGGTGTAAACGGAGTTGGTAAAACAACCACCATTGGTAAGCTTGCGCATAATTTTAAGAAGGCGGGATTGAAAGTAGTTTTAGGTGCGGCTGATACTTTTCGTGCTGCTGCAGTTGACCAGCTTATCATTTGGGCAAAACGTGTAGACGTGCCAATAGTATCTCGTGGCATGAATGCTGATCCATCTGCAGTAGCATTTGATGCGGTGCAATCAGCTGTAGCTCAAAAAGCTGATATAGTAATTATTGATACAGCAGGGCGCTTGCATAATAAAGCCGGCCTAATGGGAGAGCTTTCTAAAATTAAGCGTGTAATGCAAAAGGTTATTCCAACTGCGCCACATGAGGTATTAATGGTTCTGGATGCATCTACAGGGCAAAATGCAGTAGAACAGTGCAAAGAGTTTACCAAAGCAACTGATGTTACCGCTTTGGCATTAACTAAACTTGATGGTACCGCTAAAGGTGGTGTAGTAATAGGAATATCGGACCAGTTTAAAATACCTGTGCGCTATATTGGCATAGGCGAGAAAATGGAAGACTTACGTATGTTCGATAAACAGGAATTTGTAGACAGTCTGTTTAAGCAATAAGTTCGCTTACAAAAGTTTCTATTTTATTTTTCGCTTGGTCAGGATTTTGCAAATTTGCTTCCAGTATCTTAATTATAGCGCTACCTACAATAACACCATCAATACCAGCCTTAGCAGCATTAGCAATATGTTCACGAGTTGAGATACCAAACCCCAATGCAAGAGGTAACTTACTGTTCTTCTTTATGCGTTTAATAAAATCATACGTTTCTTTACCCAGTGAATTACCAGTACCCGTTACACCTAATACTGACACCAGATATAAATAGCCCTCAGCAACTTTAAGAATCTTCTTCAGTCTTTCATTATTGGTAGTTTGAGTAATCATAAAAACAGGAGATACTTTATACTTCTTTGCAGCAGCAACAAATATTTGCGACTCTTCTAATGGGACATCAGGAATCAGTACTCCATCAATCCCCATTAATGAAGCCTGCCTATAAAACTTATCAATACCATATTGGTAAACCAAGTTAACATAAACAAGAACCGATATAGGGTGAGAATAGAACTTTCTTATTTCTTTAATTAATGAAAACACTTTATCCGTATTTATTTCAGATTTCAGTGCACGCTCATCTGCAGCTTGAATGGTTGGGCCATCAGCTAAAGGATCTGAATACGGGAAACCTATTTCGAGCATATCTGCTTTTGAGGCAATACTTTTAAATAACTCCAAGCTTGTTTTATAGTCAGGGTCACCGGCCACCAAAAATGGCATAAATGCTGGCCGCACTTCTTTCTTCGTTCTTTGAAATACTATCTCAAATCGATTACTCATACTTTCATTTTTTGAATGTGGTAAATAGCTTGTGTGAGGTCTTTATCTCCCCTACCCGACAGATTAACCAATACTATCCTTTCTTTGGGTAGTTTCTTCGCCAATCTTATGGCATACGCAACTGCATGCGACGATTCTAGCGCTGGTATTATACCTTCGGTTTCAGAGAGCAACATAAAAGCCTTCAAGGCTTCTTCGTCACTTATGTGCGTGTACTCAACCCTCCCTGATTTATATAACCCAGCATGCTCTGGACCTATACTTGGGTAATCGAGCCCTGCTGATATGCTGTGTGTTTCGGTTATTTGTCCATATTTATCTTGTAATACGTATGAAAATGTTCCGTGCAATATACCTGGCCTCCCACCTTCAAAACGTGCAGCATGTTTATTACTCTTTATTCCAAAACCACCCGCTTCTACTCCAACTATTTTAATTTTCTTTTCTTTCAAAAAATCATAGAACAATCCAATAGAATTGCTGCCACCGCCTACACAAGCAACAAGGTAATCTGGTAACCGATTGGCTTGTTCTTTCAGTTGCTTCTTAGCTTCTTCTCCTATAATTTTTTGGAAGTCGCGAACAATAGTTGGGTATGGATGTGGGCCCAAAACAGAACCAATTAAGTAATGAGATGACTTAATATTAGTAACCCAATCCCGAATCGCTTCATTAATGGCATCTTTCAACGTCTTACTTCCAGAAATTACCGGAATTACTTTTGCGCCCAACAATTTCATACGCTGTACATTCGCCTGCTGCCTTTCAATATCAACTGCACCCATATACACAACGCACTCTAATCCTAATGCCGCCGCTACAGTAGCTGTTGCCACACCATGTTGGCCTGCCCCTGTCTCAGCAATCAAGCGTTTTTTACCCATGTGCTTTGCTAACAAAGCCTGGCCTAAAGCGTTATTTATTTTATGTGCACCAGTATGCGTTAAGTCTTCACGCTTCAAATATATTTTTGCTCCACCAGCTTTTTGTGTAAGTTGCTTTGCAAAATATAAAGGTGTAGGCCTACCTACAAAATTGATTAGCCAACCCGATAACTCCTTCTTAAATGCTTTATCTTTCGATAGTTTTCTATAAGCTTCTTCAAGCTCCGCTAACGGAGTCATTAATGTTTCAGGAACAAATTGGCCACCAAAATCACCAAAATAACCTTTGCGTTGTTTCTTAATAACAGTTTTCATGGTTTATAATAATCATTCACGGTTTTTTCTATTTTTTTCATCTTACGCTTACTCTTCTTGCCTGGTAATGTTTCTATCCCCCTTGATATGTCTATTGTTTCAGGCTTTAATTTATCTAAGAACATCTCTAAATTATCATTATCTATTCCACCTGAAACTACAACATCGATCTTCTTCTTCTTTAAGTCGCTATAAAGCTTAAAGGCATTAAACTCACCTGATTTGTTTGTTGCCTTCTGCATAGCATCACCTGAATCCAATAATATTTTGTCCACCTTCTTTGCTATTTTAAATACATCTCCCTTGCTTTTATTGTTCCATGCTTTCCATATCTCAATTCCACTTATCTGCTTTATTACTTCATCATTTTCATTACCATGAAGCTGCAAGACATCTACCACTTTACTTTTCACAATTTCATCAATATTATCTATTGGCATATCAACGGTCACTGCCACAATCTTATACTTTCCTTTTTTATTTTTCTTCAACCAAGTCGCAATCTTAAGAAACTTAACCAATGATACACTGCGAGGGCTTTTATTGTAATCAACTACAAAACCCAAATAATCAACACCTAAATCAATAGCATAGCTTATACTTTTCTTGGTACGCATCCCACAAAATTTGATCTTCACCCTCCTCATTGGATACCAGAAATAAGTTCCAACAAAGCTTTTCCCGGATCAGAAGCGCGCATAAAATGAGTACCAATTAAAACGGCGTCAGCATTGGCACTTTTCATAAATAATAAATCTTCACGTGAATGGATACCAGATTCCGCCACTACAATCTTCTCATCGGGTATGTGCTCTGCAATAGAAGAAAAAGTTGAATTATCTACACCAAAACTTTTCAAATTGCGGTTATTTATCCCAATAATTTCCGCTCCTATATTCATTGCCTTCTCCAGTTCTTGCATAGTATGCACCTCTACCAATGATTCCATACCTAACTCATAACACAATTGATAAAGGTCTTTCAGTTTTGATTCTTCCAATATTCCGGCTATAAGCAACATCGCATCAGCACCTATAACCTTCGATTCCCATACTTGCTTTTCATCTATAATAAAGTCTTTACGAATTACAGGCAGTATGGATACATTCTTTATCTCCGTTATCCAGTTCACTTCCCCTTGAAAAAAACTCTTGTCAGTAACAACTGATATGGCTGATGCTCCGTTTTTTTCATAAGAACGAGCAATAAGAGTAGGGTCTATATCCTGCTTAATAATGCCTTCCGAAGGAGATGCCTTCTTTATCTCAGCAATAATGCCTGGTTTTTTTTGAGCTATAGAAACAGAAAATTTCAAGCCTTTATTCTTTGGCATGCTACCCACTGTTTCCTTCCATAAGTGGAAATGTTTTGGAGAAATAGCAGCAATTTCTTCAAGTTTCTTTTCGCAAATGGTATCTAATATGGTGCCAGTTTTGCTATACATGATTAGAAACTTGAATTAATTGATTCAACTTCTTCAATACCTTACCAGACTCAATAGCCTCGATTGCCATACTTCTTGCCTTATCCAAATCATTAGTCACTCCATAAGTCATTAAGCCAACAGCAGCATTTACTGCAACAGTTTGCTTTTGCACTTCGGTAGCCCTATCATTAACAATATCTAGAATAATCCTAGCGCTTTCGTCCACTTCGTTTATTTGTATCTCTTCTATTCCTGTTTTATATAAAGGGAAAGAAATTCCTACATTATTACCCCTGGGAAATTGAATCGAAAACTCTGTTACAGATGGGGCTGAAAAAAGACTTATCTCATCCATCCCATCATTGCTTCTAACAGCCCATAAGCGCTTAATGCCTGCGTTAACTGAAGCTTCACCCATTAGTTTTTTAATACCCTCATCAAAAACCCCAAGAGTCTGATGACTAACCTGGGCTGGGTTAACTAATGGACCAAGAATATTAAAATAAGTGCGCTTACCATATTGCTTACGTGCCTCAGCTGCATTTTTAAGTGCAGGGTGAAACTTTTGCGCAAATAAAAATACCATTCCAATCTCTTCAAAACAGTTTACTGCTTGAACAGGATCTAGCATAATATTCACACCTAACGCCTCAAGCACATCTGCACTGCCACAACGGCTACTAGCCGAACGACTACCATGCTTAACTACCGGCACATCGCAAGCTGCACAAACAATAGAAGCCACGGTAGAGATATTGAAGGTTCGCATTCCGTCTCCACCAGTACCAACTATATCAAGTGCATCCGTTTTAATTGGTACAGGCAACATAGATTCTCTGGTAGCGGCATTAATCCCATTCATCTCTTCGACTGAAAGATGTCGCCCATCAAGAGCGGAGAAGACATCCAAAAGACCTTGCGCATTAATATCTCCTACCAGAATACCTTTTTGCATAGCATATGCTTCATCCTGAGAAAGATATTTCTTCTCTCTTATTAAATTGCTGTATGTTACGCCTTTACTCACTTGTGATTTATTACAGGAAAAAGAAAATTCTTTAACATGGCATTACCTTCCTGAGTTGCAAATGACTCGGGGTGGAATTGAATACCTTCTATCGGGTAATCTTTATGACGCAGACCCATTATCTCTTCTACTGAATCATCGGTTACAGCAGTTACTTCAAGGTTTGCAGGCAATGTATTTCTATCTACCATCAGGGAGTGATAGCGCATAATATTAATTGATTGTGGAATATTAGCAAATACTCCTTTGGCATCATGTTTAATAGGACTTGTTTTGCCATGCATTGGCTTATTTGATGGAATAACTTTACCGCCAAAATAATGTGCAATACCTTGCATGCCCAAACAAACGCCTAATACGGATATTTTTTTCTGAGGATTCATCAAAACATCAGCACAGACTCCGAAATAAGCCTTATCAGCTGGGTTACCAGGGCCTGGAGATAGAATAACTTTATCGTACTGCTTTACTATTTCCTCCAGTGTTATTTTATCATTACGAATAACATCGAGTACATTACCTACGTCTTGTTGAGCTAATATATCACCCACCATTTGATAAAGATTATAAGTAAACGAATCGTAGTTATCTATTATTATTACTCTCATGCTTAAACTATAAAAGGGTCTATTGCCTTTTGCATACCGGCAAGTTTATTCTGTATTTCCTGATACTCTCCCTCAGGAGTTGAGTCCCATACCACTCCACCTGAAGCCTGTGCATAACCTTGACCATCACTTATAAATAATGAACGGATAGGTATAGCCATTTTACAATCGCCATTAAAACCATAATAGCCAATTGCACCGCCATAAGGACCACGCGGGTTATTTTCTAGTCTTTCAATAATTTTCATTGATTCTATCTTTGGGGTACCTGATAAAGTACCCGCAGGAAAAACTGCCGCTAAAGCAGTGAAAGCATCCTCGTCAGGCGAAATAACGCCCACCACCTCGCTTGATATATGCTGAACGTGGCTATAGCGCTTCACTTCCATTAAGGCAGATATTTTAACTGTTCCTATACGAGATACCTTACCTAGATCATTCCGATGAAGATCAACTAACATCCTGTGTTCTGCTAATTCTTTTGGATCGGTTAACATAGTCTGGGCAAGTTCCATATCATCATTACCAGAACTACCTCGTTTAATCGTGCCTGCCAGTGGGTATGTTTCCATTATACCATCGTGGAGGTTTAGTAAAAGCTCAGGGCTGGCACCTATAATAGTCCTCTCCTTAAATTTCAGGTAATACATATGTGGTGAGGGGTTAATCTTCCTTAACTCATCATATAACAAAACAGTATCACCTTCAATTTCAAATAGACGCTTAATACCCACCTGACACTGGAACGTATTGCCTTTTTTTATTTCTTCTATAATCTCGTTCACCGCTTCATGGTGACGGAGCTTTGACATGCTATCACCTTTTGCATTAATCTTCAAAGAAGTTTGCTTTACATCTCCTTTAGAGCTTATTACTTTATTTACAACATCCGATCTATCTTCCTTATGATAAAAATAGGATGTAATGCCAGTAGTTTTATCATATATCAAACCATCTTCATATAATCCAAAAAGGAATAACGGAAACTGTTGGTGTTGCTTAACAGATAAGGCCGGCTCAAATAATGAAACAGCATCATAACTAATATATCCAACCAAACCACCAGAGAAAATTTGAGAAGGAACATAATGTTCCGGAATGAAATGTTTTAAAGCATTATAAGCATTATTTGAATAATAAGCCTTACCATTTACTATAAGTTCATCCTCAGTCGCACTGATTACTGAGGCTGGATTAAAACCAATTAACGAATAACGGGCATCCTTTGCATTCTCACCTAATGACTCTAACAGAAAACAAGTATCAAATGTTTTCTCTACCTTTTTGAATAGAGCAAAAAAGTCCATACGGCCTAATTCTTTGTATTTAGGGCTTTGTATATGGGATATGTCCAACTGTACCTTCTGCATTCCTATAGATTCTGTGCCTTATGACGTAAATAATGATCCATTAACACAATAGCTGCCATAGCATCTACAATTGATACAGCTCTTGGTAACACACAAGGGTCGTGTCTACCTGCAGCTGATAAAGTAGCATGCTTCGCCAAACGTGTTACTGTTTTTTGTGGTTTTGATATAGTAGCTACCGGTTTAAATGCCACACGATAATAAATATCTTCACCCGTTGTAATGCCAGCTAATGTACCTCCTGCATTATTAGTGGAGATTTCTATTTTACTATCCTTGCCTACTACAAAACCATCATTATGTTCACTTCCTCTCATGGTAACACCTTCAAAGCCTGAACCGAATTCAAAACCCTTAACTGCGTTTATACTAAGCATTGCCTTCCCAAGATCGGCCGGAAGCTTATCAAAAACTGGCTCACCAAGGCCAGGGGGAGGATTCTTAACAAAGCCTTTGATAACCCCACCTATCGAATCATTTTCACTCTTAACCTTTTCTATCAATTTAACCATTTTATCCGCAACCGCCTTATCAGGGCACCTTACCATACTTTTATCAATAGATGCTTTTGTGACTTTATCAATGGTGATATTTGATTTGATACCGCCAACCTGTTCAACATAACTAAGGCATTCGGTTCCAAATTTTTCAAACAAATATTTTTTAGCAATTGCTCCTGCGGCAACTCTTGCTAAGGTCTCTCTGGCTGATGCCCTACCACTACCCCTCCAATCACGAATGCCGTACTTAATATCGTAAGTATAATCACCATGAGATGGGCGGTAAATATCTTTCATTGCTTCATAGTCGGAAGGCTTGGCATCTTTGTTATACGCAATCAACAAAATAGGAGTGCCGGTAGTTTTACCTTCAAATACTCCCGAAAGAATATGGATTGTATCTTCTTCCTTCCTAGGAGTAGTTATTTTACTTTGGCCTGGTTTACGACGATCAAGCTCAGGTTGGATATCTTTTTCTGACAACTTTAAACCCGGAGGGCAGCCGTCAACCACAACACCAACAGCAGCTCCATGAGATTCTCCGAAGGTTGTAATACGGAAAAGCTGTCCAAATGAATTCCCTGGCATACTACTTTGATTTAGTAATGATATTATATACTGATTCCATCTCTTTCTGGTTCATAAGCCCAGGAGCAATCTTTTCACCTTCCATAGAAGCGTAAGTTAAGTAACTGCCCATGGTAGGAAACATAATACGAGTTAACTTACCCATTTCACCCATCCCTATAACAATTAATTTTTCGTTCTTTTTCTTTTCTTTAAGCAAATCGGCCAACACAAAAACGTCTTTCGGACTATTAACCATAGTAGCAATTTTAATCACTGCCGGGGATTCTTTCCGCATTTTATTCATTACTCCCATTAATCTTTCAATTGTAGGGGTTACTTTATATTCGTGGTAAGACACCAAAAGTTTCTTGCGCTCCTTTTGGGTTAGTTCATTTAAGATAGAATTACCTAATGAAACATCTATATAGTCAAATTCAAAAACAAATGCTTCTTTTAGAATATTTTTCTGTTCTTTAACATCGCCTTTAAATAGTCCACCTTCCTTTATATGCCTATATGTGAATATGGAATGGGAAGGGCTGTTGTTTTTAAGTATTTCGACATCGTCAACTCTAAAGCTCCGTATTGAATCAGCGCGAAGCTCAACCCTATCGGAGCGTAACCCAACCTTCTTCATGTTTTTTAGAAATGCAGGCAAAGTACTACCTTGAACAACAGTATATATGTTATATGGCATTTGCATGATTCACTTTTTTATTGAGTGCATTCCTCATCGCTTCCTCTGGGGCCTTAAGTCCGGTATATATTTCAAACTGCTTCATTCCTTGCCTTAGCAACATTTCCAACCCATCAACCACAGCGGCACCTTTACGCTTTGACGCATTTAGCAAGGCCGTACCATTAATGTTATAGTTAATATCAAATATTATTTGCTTTGATACTATCACTTCTTCTTCTAATGGCAATTCCTTTCCTTCTCTACCAATATTTGTGGCGTTGATTATAATATCACAATCTATACTATTATTTCGCTTCTCCCAGTCTATTGATTGGCCACCAAACTCATCTGTAATTTCTTTTCCCTTCTCGATGTTTCTACTATAAATAATAACGTCGCATTTTTCTTTTGCCAAGCCATATACTATTGCACGGGCTGAGCCTCCTGCGCCCAGTACGGCAACTTTTTTACCATTCAACCCAGTATGAGCTTTCAAACTTTCAATTGCACCATAATAATCTGTATTGTATCCCACAAGCTTGCCTTCTTCTTTAACAACTGTATTAACTGCACCAATCAGGCGTGCTGTTTCATCGAGCTTATTCAAATATTTTATAATAGTTTCCTTATGAGGCACCGTAACTGCAAGCGCATGAATATTAGCAGATTCCTTTACTTCCGACATTTTAAGTGCGAGTTCAGAAGCTGTTACTCGTGAAGGAAGAAAAACATATTGAGAGCCTAATCCTAAAGCCTCATATGCAGCATTATGCATAGCAGGTGATAGGGAATGAGCAACAGGATCGCCAATTACCAAACAAACTTTTGTATTTGTGTCAATTAGCATTTGTTGGTCTAAATTTCTCTAATATTAGCTTTACTACTTCCTCAGGTTTCTTACTATCCGTATTTATCACTACATCAGCACTTTTCTCATATAATGGTAATCTGTATGCATATAGAAGCGTAGCCTTTTCCTCTTGCCTGAAAAGTGGCCTTGTATCGGTACCTTTCAATCTCTTTTTGATTGCGTCAAAGCTGGCATGTAGAAAAACAATGTACGCATTGCCTTTAAGCACCTTTATATTATCTACCGAGTTTATTACGCCACCGCCACATGATATTACACAATTCCCTTTTCTTACAGCCTCTCTAATTGCTTCTTGTTCCACCGCCCTAAAATACTCTTCACCCTCAGTATCGAATATAGAATTAACACTCGGAAAACCAGACAAGCGCAATACTTCCATATCAGTCTCTACTAAAGTCGCGCCAAGCTTTTCTGCCAAAAGCTCTGCAACCGTGCTTTTACCAGCCCCCATAAAACCTATCAATGCAATGTTTCTCATCCTATCTCAACATTTATTCCAATTGATTTTAATGTTTCCCAGAAAGAAGGAAATGATTTTTTAACCACTTGAGGTGATTCGATAATCATACCAGGTATTTTAACCCCTGCAACAGCAAATGCCATAGCCATGCGATGGTCATAATATGTTTCTATTACAGCACCCTTAGGATTACCACCTGATATTTTAATGTAGTCGTTACCAGCTTCACATTTCACGCCCATTTTTGAGAGTTCTTTTTCCAAAACAGTAAGTCTTTTACTTTCTTTGTGCTGCAATGTCCTTAAGCCCGTAATAACTGTTTCTCCCCTAGCAAATGCTGCTAACACAGCAAGTGTCTGCGCTGTATCAGGCATATCTTGCATATTTATTTTTATTGCTTTCAATTCTTTACAGCCGGTCACGGCGATGGAACAAAAAGACCTATCTACCTTGCACCCCATTTTTTCAAGTATATCGGCAAACCTTATATCACTCTGCAAACTTTTACCAGATAGGTTTGCAACCTCAATTTTACTTTGAGATAAAGCAGCAATAGCAAATAAGTAAGATGCCGAAGAGGCATCACCCTCCACTTGAAACTTACACGATTGGTATTGTTGATTGGCATTTATCGAATAATACATTTCTGACTTATCAGCTTCAATTCCAAATTGCTTCATTACGGCCAGAGTCATATTAATATAAGGTTCTGAAACCTGCTCTCCAGTAATATGTACTTCAGTATCTCTAGTTAACAAAGGGGCTATCATTAACAAAGCCGAAATAAATTGGCTAGATACACTGCCATTTATATGAACAGGTCCGCCGTTTATAGAGCCGCCATTTATTTTTACAGGTGGGAACCCATCATTCTCAGTATAGGTAATTTCTGCACCAAGTTTTTTTAATCCGCTTACCAATTCTTTGATTGGCCTTTGATTCATACGATCTGACCCACCTAACGTAATTTCGCCAGGAACCAAGCAACACAATGCAGTAAGAAACCGCATAACAGTGCCAGCATCTTCAACATTTAGTACGCCATTAAATTCCTCAAACTTTCCGCCATTGCCTCTCACTTCTATAACACCATCTCTTTCTACTATCTCAACACCTAGTCTATCGAGTAATTTTATTAATATCCGAGTATCATTAGCATCAGAAGCTCCACTAATAATAGTGATTCCATTTGCAAGTGCAGCAACCACCAAAGTCCTATTGGTATAGCTTTTAGATCCAGGCACCTTTACGGAAGCCTGAACTGGTTTATCAAGAGGATATATAGATGCAATGTTGCTGATTTTTTCCATTATTATATTAATATATACTCTATTGCTTTATTTATAAGCTTCCCTGGTTGCTCTTCATCAATTACTGCTTTACCAATTCCTTTCAACAAAACCCATTTAATTATATTCCTTTCGTTCTTCTTGTCTCCCATCATTTTTGCATATATCTTATTCTTATAAGATTTGCTTATTCTTGAAGGAAGCTCAGCTTTCTCAATGATATCTTCTATTTTCTTGAAATCTTCTTTACTTATCAAACCTGAAAGCAATGAAAGCCTTGCCTCTGCAATCATCCCTATCGATATCGCTTCACCATGCAAGAGCGGATTCCTGGTATCATGACTTAGCATTTCAATAGCGTGCCCAATTGTATGTCCAAAGTTCAATATCTTTCTTAGGCCCTTTTCATTTGCATCTTTAGAAACCACATTACATTTTATACCACACGATTGTAACAATATTTCGGCAAGTTTATCTTCGTCCATTGCTCCAAAACTCTCTTCTGCCAGCGTATGAAAAAGTTTCTTATCCGCTACTAAAGCATGCTTAATAACCTCGGCAAAGCCTGACCTGAATTCCCTTTCGGGCAAAGTAGAAAGCAGCAACGAATCACATATTATGGCTTTAGGGTGAGCAAAACTTCCCACCATATTCTTAAACCCATTAAAATCAACTCCTGTTTTTCCACCAATGGCTGCATCAGTTTGAGCAAGCAATGTGGTAGGCATATTTACAAATGCTATACCCCGCATATAGGTACTTGCAGCAAATCCGCCCAAATCGCAAATCATTCCACCACCAAAATTTATTAGTAAAGACTTCCGGTCGAAGCCATGCTTCAGCAAAGTTGCTAAAACATTTCCAGCCGCTGCAAGTGTTTTATTTTCTTCACCGGCGGGGACAATGATATATATGGCATTCTTCCTTAGCACCTTTCTAATAGACTCGCCCCAATGATATGCCACATTTTTATCCATTAACACGCCAACCTTGCTGTAATCATTTATAGATGCTATAGTTTTCACATCAGCATAAATATCGTTACCCACATAAATAGGCACCGATACTTTATCAGCATTAACAGTTAACCGTATTTGTTCCTTTATTGACATTCTATTTTATTTACTTCCGCTAGCACTGCTACTTAGTACCTTTTTATGTTCTTTCGGTGGGACAATATCACGGAACTTGGCAAGCTTATTTATTAAATCTTGTAATTCAGCATGTGTAATGTGTTGTTCAGTATCTGTTTGCGAAGTACCGGCCTCTATCAATATACCATCATACAAATATTCATCATCGCTTAACTTCATTCTCATGGCTTCCAGTGTACCTTCAACAATCTTATCTTTCATCTTAGGGCCAAGCGTATGAGATGGGTCAAAATACATTTGTTTACCGCTTAATTTCTTAACCTTCTTAGCCGATTCATGCACAGGAAGGTTACGATAGGGGCCGCTCTCCGCAACATCTACCCCTCTGTGTATATAAAGTATGTCGTGTATTTGTGGTACATAAGTACCAATACCTAACCAGGTTTTCTCCATGCTATTTAACCCATCGCTTTCTTTACCTACCCATTTGGGGTTCTTTATACCCAATTTCCATGCATTACTTTTACTACACTCATACATTTCCATCAAGTTCCAGCCTATCTGCAATACAGCCGGTGTCCACAAAAGCAGTTCGTGGTCCTTTAATACTTTATCACATAAAGGAACCTGAATCAATGGAGCTACAATTTCAGTGGCAACAATCATACCTGTTTTACGAATAAACTCATCAGTCATTTGGATGCTAGGCAACATCTTCATATCTCTTATACCACCACCTTGAGCATAACTACGCATGTTATTTACAAATACCTCCCTATCAATACCCATAGCACCTTCTTTCTCAGTATATGAAGTACGACTCTTAACCCCAACAATACGCACACCAGTAACAGCGCGTTGCGTTTCACCCAAGCTGTTCTTCACTTCCATTTCCGAAAGGGTGTATACTTCACCTATATTCTTTTCACTGATTGAGCAGGGGCCTGCTATCAATGTGACTTCTGTATTTTTCATTTTCTGTTCCATATTCGATATAAAATTAGCAATAATAATCCTCAATCGGGAGTTGTGACTCTCGCTGCTGAACTTTAAATAAATTAATAGAAATAGTGCAGTAAGAGCTTATTAAACTAGCTCCACCACCAATTAGAAACGGTCGCATTTCTTTTTACAGAAACGCCAGAAAAATATATTACCGCTTTTGTTTTCATATCGCAAATATAGACTTTTTTTTACATCCTGACTATTTCGCCTTCTTACCACCCATTGCAATTGCCAGGGTTTCTCCTCTTTTTACCTTTCCTGTGGGGGTTTCCACAAATTTTTCAATCAATAAATATTTACGCGGCTTTTCATATTTATCTACCAGTTTTTCAATATGTTTTTCAAGTTCTTTAGCTTCCATTCTGGTAACGCCCTCTATTACAATAACAACTTTCTGCCCCAGTCTTTTATCAGGCAACGAAGAAATAAAGAATCTATTCTCCTTAATTATCCGCACTATCTTCTCTTCAAGTTTTTCAGGTATTATTTTTACTCCACCACTATTTATTACATTATCATACCGGCCAAGCCATTTGAAATGAGTTTCGTCAATACACTCAATAATATCATTTGTAATAATTGGTGAAGTATTTAATAATGGTGCATTTACTATCATGCATCCACGGTCATCTGTTGTAATTTTTATTCCCGGCAACACTTCGAACAGATTACTTTTATTCTTTCCACTTAACTTCTTTAGGGCAAAATGACTTAAGGTCTCCGTCATGGCAAAGGTTGAATAGACATTGTTAGTGCATTTAGCGAGTTTCTTTTGTAGTTTAATAGATACACTTGCTCCGCCTATTATTACATTTTCTATAGAGTTGAATATTTTCCGTGTTTTAGGATTCGATAATGCACTTTCAACTTGTAAAGGAACCATGGCTACAAAATCTATCTTTTGCTTAATATCTATTAATGGGTTGTTAGTTGGGTCAACTACCACGAGATTAGCACCACTAAAAAAAGCACGTACGACCATCATTTTACCGGCAATGTATTCTGCTGACAAACACAACAGCATATTGGTGCGTCTACTAATGTGGAAATAGCGACATGTCATTTTTGCACTCTCCAACATTTGGCTCTTTTCAATTTCTATCAGCTTAGGTTCACCAGTAGAACCAGATGTTTTCACTTGAATAGTTTTTACTGGGACAACACATTCTTTAATAAACTGCAATAAGGCTTTATCGTGGTTTGTTATTTTTTTTTGCTGCAAAAGTCCATTAGCCAAGTGCACCAACTCATAGTTAGAATAAACATTACCATTAAACTTAAGCCCGTCAAATGACATATCATTGATTTTTTATGATCTCATTTAAATCCCATTGGCCATTTTTACACCATAATCTCGAATTCTTCACAATCAAAGGTGACTCGATATTATTAGTATACAATTGTCCTGTACCTAATCCCTGGGGCATTTCATTATCAAACGTATATGCCCATTGCGCAATGGCATTCAATCCAACATTTGATTCTAATGCCGAAGTTGCCCACCAGCCTATTTTGTATTTATTTGCCAAATCAATCCAATGTTCAGAAGCAACAAAGCCTCCTAATAATGAAGGTTTTAAAATAAGGTATTGAGGCATTATGGTTGAAACCAGTTTTTCTTTTTCACTTTTAGAAAATGTCCCGATAAGTTCTTCATCCAGCGCAATAGGTATGGGAGATTTACTGCATAAATAAGCCATCTTATCCCAAGATCCTTGTTTTATTGGCTGTTCGATAGAATGGATAGAATATTTTGATAACCGATTTAACTTATCCAATGCCTCTTCAAACTTAAAGGCTCCATTAGCATCTAACCTCAGTTCTATTTTTTCTTCTGAATAAACTTTTCTTATTTGTGCGAGCAATTCTAATTCCTTTTCGAAATCTATACCACCAATTTTTATTTTTATGCACCTGAACCCTTCATTTATCTTAGCCTCTAGCTGCTCTTGCATATATTCAAAACTACCCATCCATATAAGGCCATTCATATATATCCCTTCTCTTCCTTGCGTAAATCCTGATGGAAATAATTCCATTTCACCCTCATGCTCCAAATCTTTCATAGCCATCTCTATTCCAAAAGAAATAGATGGCCACTCGATTAGTTTTTCATAAGGTTTAGTTACATATTCATTAATATGGGCGCAAACTTCTTGGAGCTTCTCTTCATAATCAGGTCTATCGTCCATACTTAATTCCTTCAGCGTGCTGCATTCGCCAATACCCATGACAGAATCTTGCCCAAGAATAATAAAGTAAGTGTCTTTTTGTGTTAAAACACCTCGCGATGTACCTGATGGACGCTTGAACTGCAGTGTATATTTTTTATATCGCGCCTTAAGCACAAACTATAGTATTAATGGCGAAACAAATAACCATTATAAATGTAAAAATTGCAAGTTGCTTTAAATTACTATCCATTGCCTTTGATTCTTTTCCCATAACAGAAACCAGATGAATCATAAACAAAGGAGTTACTGCCAAATAAAGCATTTGCAACACAGATATCGCGTTAGCAGATGTATACAAAAACAAGAATAGAAGCGCTAATATGATTAATACGTCATGATATTTCTTCGCATTTTGCAAACCCATTCTCACAACGATAGTTCTTTTACCAGTTGCAGCATCATTTTCAATATCGCGCATATTATTTACGTTTAACACTCCTGCGCTTAAGAAACCCAAAGCACATGCTGGCAACAAGATAATTATAGGTAAGGCATGCGCATATAAATAGAATGTACCCGCAACTCCGATTAAGCCAAAAAACAGAAATACGGCTATATCTCCAAAACCGGCATAGCCATATGGCTTTTTACCTATTGTATATTTAATAGCTGCAGCAATGCAAGCCAAGCCAAGCACAAAAAAAACAAAGAACATAGTTGAGTTTTGTGTGGCAATTGACAACAACCAAATACCTGAAACCAATGCTAGCAAAGCACAAATTGCAATAGCAATGCGCATTGACTTTAAGGAAATATGACCGCTTTGTAAAGCTCTTTGTGGGCCAACCCTATCTGCATTGTCAGTACCTTTCACAGTATCACCATAATCATTAGCCAAGTTAGAAAGCACTTGAAGAAAAATGGCGGTTACTGAAGTAAGTATAAATATCTTCCAGCTAAATATTCTGTACTGAAATGCGAGAATGCTTCCCATTCCTGTACATGACAATGCCAATGGCAATGTGCGCAAGCGAAATGAAACCATCCAAGCTTTTAAGTTGCTCATTACGGGAACTTCGGAAATTTGCTGAAATCAGGCTTCCTCTTTTGAATGAATGCATTCTTACCTTCTTTTGCTTCTTCAGAAAGATAATAAAGAAGTGTTGCATTGCCTGCCAATTCTTGGATACCTGCCTGTCCGTCAAGCTCAGCATTAAATGATGACTTTAACATACGCAATGCCAGTGGACTCTTTTCTAATATTTTACCGCACCATTCAACGGTTGTATCTTCTAGCTTTTTCAATGGAACAACTTTATTAACCAGTCCCATATCAAGGGCTTCTTTTGCATCATACTGATCACATAAATACCATATCTCTCTGGCTTTTTTCTGTCCTACAATACGAGCAAGATATGATGCACCAAAACCTCCATCGAAACTACCTACTTTAGGACCAGTTTGGCCAAAACGAGCATTATCTGCAGCAATCGTCAAATCACACACCACATGCAATACATGTCCGCCGCCAATTGCCCATCCTGCTACCATTGCTATTACAGGCTTCGGTATAGATCGTATAAGCTTTTGAAGATCCAATACATTTAGTCTCGGTACGGTATCCTTCCCAACATACCCACCATGACCTCGCACACTCTGGTCACCACCTGAACAAAAGGCTTTACCACCCTCTCCTGTTAATATAATCACTCCTATATCTGTGCTTTCACGGCAAAATTCCATAGCATTTATCATTTCCTTTACAGTAAGGGGAGTAAATGCATTATGCACCTTAGGGCGATTAATACTTATTTTGGCTATTCCGTTATGCTTTGTAAAAAGTATCTCTTCATACTTTTTTATGGTTGTCCACTTTCTTGTTGCCATTATTATTTTTTAAGAAATTTAAAATATCCTAACAATACTTCTGCATTGATCTTATTCGGTGTAAATATTTCCAAAATTACAGGTTTCCCGTTATGGTCTTTATAAAATCCGTCGAGTGTCTTTTCCAAGTCCTTTTCATTATTGGCTGAATAATATGGCAAGTCATACATTTTAGCCAATGACTCAGCCCTCCTGTTATGTGTGGCCTCAAAGTATTCTTCTAACAATGGGGTATCTTTCGAGTCAATGACCCTGAAAATTCCACCACCTGAATTATTAATAACTATAATACGCAGGTTTGGTGGAAGGTGCTTGTTCCACAGCCCGTTTGCATCATAAAAAAAAGTAAGGTCACCCGTAATTAAGGTCGTCATCTTAGCCGAAGCGTAAGCTGCACCAACAGCAGTACTAACTGAGCCATCAATACCACTAACGCCCCTATTACTATAATAATGAGCCTTAGTTTTAGCCACATCAAATAAGTTGGCATAACGTATTGGAGTACTATTCCCTAATTGAACATCTGAATCAGCTGGAAGACGATTCAGTATAGACTGAAAAGCTTTAAGGTCAGAAAACGGGGCTTGTTTAATGTAAACGTCAAGTTGGGCTAAAGCCTTTGCTTCAATATCCTTTATTTTTTTTGCATAATCAGACTTGACAGGTTTTGCTTTCACCAGAGTTGAAAATAAGTCTACCGCCTCCACTGGAATAACCTTTGTCAATGTCTGATATGTATCGATATGTGAGGAAGAAGTTGAAACATGCCATTGTTGTTCAGGCTTGTATTTTCTTAAATATGATTTGAACTTTTTAGTCGTAACAGGTCCACCGATGGTAACCAATATTTCCGGTTGCAGTTCCTTCTTCTCAACTTCTGTTAGTGTTTCAAAATAACCGTCAACACTACTGACAAACTTTTCATCAAACAAGTTCGATGTAGATTCAGTTATCACGATAACTGATTCATCTTCTGCTAGCTTACTTAAAACTTTATTTAACTCTTCATCGGACTTATGCAAGCCACAAATTATCATTTTGTTTTTAGCCGTACCCCATTCATTAAGCAAATCATTTTCTGCAGCATGGCTTAAACTACTTTTAACATCTATAACTTCAATGTTTTTTAACTTAACCCGTGACTTCTCTACCTCATTATAAAGCGGCTCCCTTAATGGTATATTTATATGCACAGGCCCCTTATCACCTTTTTTAGCAGCGCAATTATATGCTTCCGAAACAACTTTTTCAGCATACCACATTTCGTCAGGATGTGAGTTATCGGCAGGCATAATAAATGAAGCTTTCACATAAGAAGAAAAAATATTATACTGCCTTATAGTCTGTCCATCATCCTGATCGATCCACTCCATGGGCCTGTCAGCTGTAAGTATAAGTAAAGGCACCTTTTGATAATAGGCCTCAACAATTGCAGGGGCATAGTTCAAAACTGCTGAGCCTGATGTACATATTAGTGCAACCGGTTTACCAGTTTGCTGCGCTATGCCTAAAGCAAAGAAACCTGCACTTCGTTCGTCAATTACCGATAAGCACTTTATCTTTTTTTGAGCATTGAATGCTATTACTATAGGTGCATTGCGTGAGCCTGAAGAAATCACTGCATGCTCAACTCCTTTAATAGCGGCAAGCTCTGCAATGGCATTAATTATAGGCTTGCTGGTTGTCATAATATTTTGGCTTTAGGCAACATTACTGAAAGCAATGTTTGCGATTTCATTACTGTTTCATCCCACTCCTTTTCGGCGACAGAATCAGAAGTAATTCCACCGCCAACATATATATTTACAGAATCATTAAACACCTCTGCACACCTTAAATTAACAAACAATTCTGCCTTACCATCAATATTGTATGGGCCAAGATAGCCTGTATAGTATTTCCGTTTATGTAACTCCGTAGTATTAATAAATTCAATCGCTTCCTTTTTAGGCATACCACATACTGCGGGTGTTGGATGAAGTTCATCAACCAATACTTTTAAGCTTGTGTTTCGCTTTGCGCCAAACTCAGTTTTAAGGTGCATTATATTCCCCGCAATAACATCTACTGGTCCTGACACTTTTATCTCTGTACAAAATTTATTTAGCACATTGCCTATATAATCAGCTACAATCTGCTGCTCTTCTTTCTCCTTATGACTCCAGGGGGCGTTATTATTTGCAGGCTTGGTTCCTGCCAATGCTACTGTTTTCATATCACTTCCTTCCATAGATACTAATAGTTCAGGAGAAGCAGTTATCCAAACTGCTTTATCGGGAATAACCACTAGAGAAACAAATGCGGTTTTATATTTTTTGCACAATTCAGTAAACACATCCAAGGGTTCTATTTTAATATCAACCTTTTGTATCCGCGATAGAATAACCTTATTAAGCTTGCCTGTTTTAATCTTTTTAACCGCCTTCTCAACTTGTATAACAAACTCTGCCTTAGATGTATAAACTCCGGTTTGCGCACCTGAAATATCTTCTATTTTAAGAATTAATGTAGCAAGTTCATCTAGTCCCATAGTTAGGTGGCTATCTGCCTTAATAAAGTATGATGGGGCAGAATCATTAGCTATAAAAGGGAAAAACATGAAACCGGTAAGTTTCTCAGCACTATTATTTTCTTTTGAAGATTGAGTGATACAATTGATTTCCTCCTTATCAGGCAACCTGTAGAATACAAAAGGCAGCCGTTCTCTTACACCCTTATTAATTAGGTTTTGAAGGTCTTTATTATCCGCTTGTGCCATCTTGTATTTATCGTCGCACAAATATATACCAGTACGTAATATGCAGCCATTATTAATACCGTTAATAGTAATATATTTGCGTATACCATGGTGCTATATCAAAATCATACACAACGACAGTGAAAACACTAATATTCAGTCTATTACTTATAATTCTTGGCATTACATGTACAGCCCAAACCGGCACAGCACTCAACATCTATAAAATAGACAAGATGCTGAAAGGGCAGTGGGTTTCTAAGGATGATACCTCATTTACAATAACTATACATGGAGATACCATTGTAGAAAAAAGGCCGAGTGAAAGAAGACGCTTTACCTTTACCATAGATAAGGAGACATGTGACCCCGATGCAGATACTAAGTTTGCCAGAAAGTATAAAACAGCTACAATGACCGGTTTTTATTTGAATGAGAGCAGTATGGCCTTTGATGGGGTTGAGTATTGCGACATTCTGGTATCTATTTCAGATAGTACTATGACATGGTTTTCAACCAGCAAATTGATGAATTTGACCCGCAAAAAGTAATTTTTCATCAAGTATGGGTTCTTTTATAGGAAATTCATATATTTGCACCCCTTAATTAAAAATAGTCATGAAAAAAGGCATTCATCCAGAGAATTATCGTTTAGTAGTTTTTAAAGACGTTTCTAATGATTACGCGTTTCTTTCGCGTTCTACAGCAGAAACTAAAGATACCATAACATGGGAAGACGGCAACGAATACCCATTAGTAAAATTGGAAATTTCAAACATGTCTCACCCTTTCTATACAGGTAAGATAAAGATGGTAGACACCGCAGGTCGTATCGACAAGTTCCGTACCAGGTACAAAAAGAAAGACGCTTAATAAACTTTTATAAAAGTAGAACCCCGCAAAACTGCGGGGTTTTATTTTTTTATTACTTTCACACCATAAAAACGTCAATAATCATATTTTATGAATCTACACGAATATCAAGGTAAGTCGATACTTAAGGAGTATGGCGTAACCATACAAGAAGGCATTGTAGCAAATACCGTTGATGAAGCGGTAAATGCAGCTAAAGAATTACAAAAGCAAACCGGCACACAGGTTTGGGTTGTAAAAGCTCAAATACACGCAGGTGGCAGAGGAAAAGCAGGTGGTGTTAAAGTAGCAACCAGCTTAGATGCTGTTAAAGAAAAAGCTACTGCCATATTAGGTATGAACCTTGTATCTCGTCAAACAGGCCCACAAGGTAAAATAGTACATAAGATATTGATTGCACAAGACGTTTATTATCCAGGCGCTAGCAAAACCGCTGAATTCTATCTGAGCGTTATGCTTAACCGTCAAAAGGGAAGGAACATGATTGTTTACTCTCCTGCCGGTGGTATGGAAATTGAAGAAGTAGCAGAAAAGACACCAGAACTTATCTTTAAGGAAGAAATAGACCCTAAAGTGGGCTTCCAGGCTTTCCAGGCTCGTAAAATAGCCTTCAACTTTGGTTTATCGGGCGAGGCGTTTAAGAATATGGTAAAGTTTGTAACTAATGTTTACAAAGCTTACGAAAATGTTGATGCATCGATGGTTGAAATCAACCCTGTGCTTAAAGCATCTGATGATAAAATTATAGCAGTTGATTGTAAGATGATAATGGATGGTAATGCATTGTTCCGTCATCCTAACTATGCAGCTATGCGCGATATTACTGAAGAAGATCCTATTGAAGTAGAGGCTGCTGATAACAAATTGAACTTTGTAAAACTTGATGGCAACGTAGGTTGCATGGTTAATGGAGCAGGACTTGCTATGGCTACCATGGATATTATTAAGCTTGCAGGCGGTAACCCGGCTAACTTCCTCGACGTAGGTGGAACAGCCAATGCAGAACGCGTTGAAAAAGCATTCCGTATTATACTAAGAGAAGAAGGTGTAAAAGCCATATTAGTAAATATATTTGGTGGTATTGTCCGTTGCGACCGTGTTGCACAAGGTATTGTAGACGCATACAAGAATATAGGCGAGATCAAAGTTCCTATTATTGTTCGTTTACAAGGCACCAATGCAACTGAAGCAAAGAAACTAATTGAAGATTCAGGCCTTAAAGTTTCTTCTGCCATATTGTTGCAAGAAGCTGCTGACTTGGTTAGCAAAGTGCTGAAGAACTAACATCTTACCCGGCTCTTTATGAAAAAGATCCTTATCGCCAATCGCGGTGAAATAGCTTTACGTATTATGCGTACATGCCGCGATATGGGTATTAGTACTGTTGCTGTTTTTTCAGAAGCTGACCGTAAAGCGCCTTTTGTGCGCTATGCCGATGAAGCCGTTTGTATAGGCCCTCCTGAATCAAACAAATCATACCTGTTAGGCGATAAGATAATTGAAGTAGCTAAGAACTTACACGTTGACGGCATACACCCGGGCTATGGATTCCTTTCAGAGAACGCTGCATTTGCTCAAAAAGTAAAAGATGCAGGGCTTATTTTCATTGGCCCTTCGGCAGAGGCAATGAGGATGATGGGCGATAAATTATCTGCTAAGCATACCGCGAAAAAATATAACATCCCAATGGTTCCGGGTAGTGAAGGAGCCATTACCGATATTAAAGAAGCACAGGAAGTAGCCAAGAAAGTAGGGTTACCTGTACTTATTAAAGCCAGCGCAGGCGGTGGCGGAAAAGGCATGCGTGTGGTTGAGAAAGCAGAAATGCTGGAAGAACAAATTAAACTTGCTACAAGTGAAGCCAAATCAGCATTTGGTGATGGCTCCGTATTTATTGAACGTTATGTAAAAGGTCCTCGCCATATCGAAATACAATTAATGGCCGACAACCATGGCAATGCTGTTTATTTATTCGAAAGAGAATGTTCCATACAACGCCGCCATCAAAAGGTAGTTGAAGAGGCTCCTTCATCTGTACTCACTCCCGAGATCAGAAAAAAGATGGGCCAATGTGCAGTTGATATTGCTAAAGCTTGTAACTATTCAGGCGCAGGGACAGTTGAGTTCCTTTTAGACGAGAACATGAATTTCTACTTTTTAGAAATGAATACTCGCCTACAAGTAGAGCATCCTGTGACTGAACTTATAACAGGTACTGATCTGGTTAAAGAACAAATAAATGTCGCCCGTGGTAATAAACTTAGTTTTAGTCAGGATGACCTTAAAATAAACGGACACTCCATAGAAATACGTGTTTGCGCGGAAGACCCCACCAATAACTTCCTGCCAGATATTGGTAAGCTAACTACCTACTCTCCACCAAAAGGACCTGGAGTACGAGTAGATGATGGTATGGAAGAAGGCATGGACATACCAATCTATTATGATCCGATGATAGCCAAATTAATTGTGCATGGTGCTGATAGAAATGAAGCTATTGCTCGAATGATACGCGCTATTGATGAGTACAAAATATCTGGGGTACAAACTACATTAGAGTTCTGTAAGTTTGTGATGAAGCACAAGGCATTTACATCAGGCAAGTTCGATACTCATTTTGTTGCCCAACATTTCAAACCAGAGATGCTGAAACAAAACCCGGATAACAAGGAACAAGAAATGATTGCTGCAATTGCTGCCACTTTATTTGTATCTAAAAAAGATAAAGCAACATCGGCACCGCTAACAGCCCAATCTTCAGACAAGGGTATTTCGGCTTGGAGAAGAAGGAAGCACTAACCTATTTTCATACTTTATTAGAGGCATTTAATCAAGCGGCTTAACAATTGCTTAACATCTGTTGCCGTATTTTGATAGTTAATAAACTATCCTTTGGTAAAGCTCTTTACCTTTCTATTTAATTCAAGACAGAAAACAAGGTTTCTCATTTTTATTTCTGTAATTGCACTTTGCTCTATATCCGAGGGACAACTTAAGGTTACCGGAGGTGCATCAAGCGCCACTATTCAAAACTACTTGTTCGGCCCAGGTGTAAAGATCAGTAACATATCAATTAAATGTTCCGGCTTAAATCAGTTTGGCACATTTAATGCGCAGGCCACTCAATTAGGCATAGACAGTGGTTTACTAATTACAACAGGTACTATACAAGAAGCCGTGGGACCAGATAACCAATGTTGCTCCTCCATAACTGTAGGCACAACTTCTCATGATGCATGCATTGCAGCAGAGGTTGGATTGGCAGAAAGGCAATTCGACCCTTGTATTATTGAATTTGATATAATACCCACTTGCGACACCTTTAATGTTTCCTATGTATTTGGCTCGGAGGAATATAATACAGGTATTGGTGGATATAACGATGTATTCGGGTTCTTTGTGACCGGTCCCAACCCGGCAGGCGGTGCTTATAGCTGTCAAGATTTTGCTCTGATTCCCGGATCAACTAACATCGTTAGTATTAATAATGTGAATTATAATACCAATACAGCCTACTATAGAGACAATCATAAAAACAGCAGTAATCTTTATAACGATTTTCAATACAACGGACTTACAGTGCCCTTAGTAGCAACTATACCAGTAGTCCCTTGTACCAGTTACCACATGAAAGTGGCAGTTGTTGATATTGGAAATCCAGGCTATGATTCCGGTGTATTTTTAAAGTTCAAGAGCCTTGCCTGCGCACAAGATCAAATACTTTCTGTTACTACTAAGGACTCCATTTTATGTACCGGGCAAAACACCACATTAATCGCCAGCGGTGGTTCAAATTATACCTGGAGTCCCTCAATTGGCATCAGTTCTTCAACCGGTAACATTATAACAGTTAACCCAAACTCATCGGTTATATATACAGTTAATGCAACTGAAGCAGGCACTTGCAAATCTTCTGACAGCATCAGTGTGCGCGTTAACCCAACACCGGTAGCTAACTTTAGCGCCGATAGTCTTTCAGGATGTTATCCGGTATGCGTAAACTTTACCGATCTATCAACAGTAGCCTCAGGTAATATTTCAAACTGGTTATGGAACTTTGGTAATGGAGATACCAGCACAAATTCAACATTAAATTATTGTTATAAAACGCCCGGCGCATTTACAGTAAGTCTAAAAATCACTACCAAAGAAGGATGTAGTAATACCAAAAGCATCCTGAGTTTGATAAACGTATATGAACCGCCCCATTCCATTTTTTCCATCTATCCGATTGCGACCGATCAATTTAACCCAACTATAACTTTCACCAACCAATCGACAGATGTATACGGAATACAGACTTGGGAATGGGAATTCGGCGATGGAACAGATACAGGTGCAGTTATAAGTTTAAGTCACACGTACGCTGATACCGGCACTTTTTGTACTACTCTCATAGTCACAAATATTCATGGATGCCATGATACCACGCACCGCTGTGCCGAAATAAATCCACTATTTGCTCTTTATATACCTAATGCTTTTACACCTAATCATAATGGGATGAATGATTTATTTATGGCTAAAGGAGAAGGTATGCGCTCTTTTGATATGTGGATATTCGATCGCTGGGGACAACAAATATTCCATAGCTCAGATATAAATACAGGATGGGATGGTACATTACAAAATTCACATTCATCTGTTAAATGCGAAGAAGACACCTATATATGGCTCATAGATGCGAATGATTCCTTCAACACTACCCGCAGCTATATGGGCAAAGTAACGCTGTTGCGTTAGTTATTTCCTTTTTGCCATAACAACCACAGTATAGTACCTGAACTTTGTTTCTTTGGTGCCTATAACGAATCCAATTCCTATATCTGTAAGGCCTTTACTAAAGTCTGTCATTGCTAATAAGAGCTTACGGTCTGTCCCACTAGATGATTCTTTATCTGTTATCAGTCCACCAATTGCCTCTTCTCCCGATTTCCATCCACCGGCTATCATCACCTCAAAGTCATCATCCCGCTTATGTTTCAAATATTGATCAGCCAATCTGTAACCAGCTTTGTTGATATAATAATTAATACCATAACCATCTTTATCCACTCCATCAAAATAACCTTTCGATGCCATATCCAATGCTCTTTCCTGGGCTACCATTGCCAAGGTATCATTCCAATGAAGTTCAGGCCCGGCAGGTATATCTTTCAAACTCACCCTCAATCGCTCGGTATAAGCGTTAGGATCTTTACGCACCTTCTTCAGGTATTCAAAACCACGTATGGCTTGTTGTTGATCTCCTTTAATTTCCTCGCCAGGTGTTTTATATGCAGTAAAAAACAGCAATGCACCTATGCCAGCAATTAGTAAGCCTGTTGTAAATATCTTATTAAACATACAATTCGTTCTTTCGAGTAAAAATAAAAATAGTTTCTTAATCTTTATACTATTCGCACATTATTCAATAGAATAAAAACGTTATTTTCGAAAGCAAATCATTACCATTATGTCCAAAACCTACGCCGATACTTTAAAAGTATTATTTCTTCTTCTTTTGCCATTCTTTGCAATTGCTCAAAAAGAAACTACCCCCTCCCCTACTCCTTCCGCTAAAAGGCTTTCGGGATTGGACGAACGTAAGAAGCTTGAAGAGAACTCGCTGGTATCGAACATTAAATTCCGTAATGTTGGACCATCGGTAATGAGCGGACGTGTAGTAGATGTTGATGTATCACCAACCGACCCAACACACTTTTATGTAGCATATGCTTCCGGAGGGTTATGGGTAACCTATAACAACGGACAAACTTTTACTCCGATATTCGATAACCAGGTAGTTATGACGATCGGTGATATTGCCGTAGACTGGAATCATGGAGAAACTATTTGGGTTGGGACTGGCGAGAACAATTCGAGTCGCTCATCGTATGCCGGTGTTGGTATTTTTAAAAGCTCAGATAAAGGCAAAACATGGCAATACAAAGGCTTAGGCGAATCTCAACACATTGGCAGAATTGTTATTGACCCGAACGATCCTAATACAGTCGATGTGGCAGTGCTTGGTCATTTATATACACCTAATGAAGACCGTGGCGTATACAAAACTACCGATGGCGGAGCCACTTGGAAAAAGACCTTATATATTGATAATAATACAGGAGCTATTGATTTAACAATGGACCCAACCAACCCTAAAATTCTCTATACAGCCATGTGGTACCGCACCCGTAGGGCATGGAATTTTGAGGCAAGTGGTTCAACCAGCGGTATTTACAAAAGTACTGATGGCGGAAACACCTGGAGCCTTATAACAACGAAAGAAAGCGGCTTCCCTACCGGGAATGGAGTTGGCAGAATCGGATTAGCTATCTACCCTAAGAACCCAAACATTGTTTACGCAGTATTAGACAACCAGGACGACAGAGGCATTAAGAAAAAGAAAAGCGGCTTAACAGTCGATACATTGCGTACCATGACCAAAGAAGCATTCTTAAAGTTGACTGATTCTATTGTAGATAAGTTCCTACATGATAATGATTTTGAAGAAGAGTACACGGGTGAACGCATTATAAGAATGGTAAAGTCAGATAGTATAAAACCATCGAGCCTAGTTGAATATTTAGAAGATGCAGAAACAGCTATTAGCCAGACCAATGTTAAGGGCGCTGAAGTATACCGTTCCGATGACGCAGGAAAGACATGGAAACGCACACATGAAGGTTATCTGGATGAGGTTGTAAACACGTATGGTTACTATTTCGGTCAAATACGTGTATCACCGGTTAATCCTGATAAGATATTTATTGTTGGCGTACCTATTGTAAAATCGATTGATGGAGGAAAAACATGGAGATCAGCCGACGCAGGTAATACTCACGGAGACTTTCATGCCTTGTGGCTAGACCCTAATTACGATGGACACATGATAGTAGGATGCGACGGTGGTATAAATATTAGTTATGACGATGGGAAAACATACTTCAAGGCTAATACACCTGCTGTTGGCCAATTCTATTCTGTAAATGTGGATATGGAGAAACCGTACAACGTTTATGGTGGATTGCAAGATAACGGCGTATGGTGCGGCCCATCAACCAACCAGGATAATATGGAATGGTATCAGGAAGGACAGTATCCATTCAAACGTATTATGGGTGGCGATGGCATGCAGGTAATGGTTGATACCCGCGATAACGCTACTTGTTATACAGGTTTCCAGTTTGGTTATTACTATCGTGTAAACAAAAATACAGGCGATACTAAATTCATTCAGCCTAAACATAAACTTGGCGAAAGGCCATTACGTTTTAATTGGGAAACACCCATCTGGTTATCAAAACACAACCAAGATATATTATATATGGGTTCTGATAAGTTCCACCGTGCTATGAACAAAGGAGATGACTTTAAAACCCTTACCCCTGACCTGACTAAAGGTGGTAAGAAAGGAAACATACCTTACGGCACAATTACAACCATTAATGAATCTCCTTTGAAATTTGGTTTGCTTTATATCGGCACAGATGATGGACTCATTTATGTTTCGCAAGATGATGGCTACAACTGGAAGAAGATATCTGACAACCTTCCACAGAGTCTGAAAGTAACTCGTGTATCAGCTTCTAACTTTGATACTGCAACCGTTTACATTTCATTGAGTGGTTATTTCAATGATGACTTTACGCCTTATATATATATGTCAAAGAACTATGGTAAGACCTGGGAACAAATTGGAACCGATCTACCTATGGGTGAAATTGTGAACGTGGTTAAAGAAGATCCAAAGAATAAGAACATTGTATATGTGGGCACTGATAATGGTTTATATGTTTCGCTTACTCGCGGTAAATCATTTATGCGTATGGAAGGTGGCATGCCTGCTGTATCGGTTCATGATCTTATTGTGCATCCGCGCGACAATGATCTTATAGTTGGTACGCATGGTCGTTCAATTTACATTGCTCATGTAGAAGAATTGCAACAATTAACCGATAGCATTCTTAGCAAGAATGTATTTGTATTCAAAAGCAAACCTATTAAGTACAAAGCATCGTGGGGCAAAATACCTGTATCGTGGGGAGATACCGTTGAAGGCAAAACAACCTTTGCATATTTTGTAAAAGATAAAGGCAACACTACTATCACTATTAAAACAAGTGGCGATAACAGTACTGTATTAAAGACCTTTACTGATACATCTAAAGCCGGGTTGAATTTTACCAACTACGATTTGAGTATTGATTCTACTTACAAAACTCAGTACCAAACTATTTTAAATAATAACAAAGAACTGAATGCGGATGAAAAGAAACTTGAAGCAGGCGATAACAAGAAGTATTATTTAAGGCCGGGCAAGTACGAGCTAATTATTACAACTGCCAAAGGTGCAAGCACTAAAACCAGCTTTACTGTTAAGCCTGCCGAAAAGCCACAGAGAGAACAGGAAGAACCCGGGAAATAAATTATTAGTAAGTATAGAACTTGGTTGATTCCTGCTGGTAGATAGGCAATATCCAACCAATACGGAAGCCGCTGAGCAGGTCATGTTTGTTTTGTGAATCCATGTGCATCAGGTCAAAATCGTAGCGAAGTCCCCGAGTGAACGCCTGAGTAAATTCAAAGCCAGCAAAAAAGTTAACCATGCGCCTTGTACCCAAATATTGATACCCGACAAATTCTGTAAAACAAAATCCTTCCGAAAGACGATCATATCCTTGTTCGTAAAGGCTATCGACCTGTGGTGCCCCGGGAGCCTGAATGCGTATATGATGCCTCATATATCCTCCGCCCACTGTAACCAATATACCAGAGTTAGGGTTTGGCTTATTGAACGTAAACAACTTCCCTACTGAAAACTGAATGTCATATCCTCTTTCAAAATAACTTACGGATGGGTAGCTTCCGTCATTAGCAATAAGGTTACGATCGCTGGTGGCAATACTATCAAATATGCCGGTTTCCTTTAATACATCACCAAATATAAATGCACCCTCAACACCAAATATCCAATTATGCTTGGTTTTATAGTAAACACCTAACTGAACGTTTGAATTCCAACCAAATTCTTTGGCCATATCGCCTCCGGGCAATTGCGCCGCATACGAAGCTTCCACAAGGAAACCTTTTGCAACAGAATCCTTTACATTGAACTGTGCAGATGCAATTCCACTAAAAAACAATACAAGTATTAAACTACAAATACTCTTACGCATATCTATTTTTTATCTCCAGTACTTTGTTCCGCAGCCTGACTAAACAGGCTTTTATTTGAGAATGCCATTAACTGTTGCATAGTACGTTGCATACCGTCCGATGAACCATCCAGGAATATAACGTTACCCTTACCGGCTTCGGCAAAATTCTTGATAGCCTCAGTCCACATGGAAAACATGATAACAGACATATCAGCGTCAATACTCTGCATTTCTTTAGCAGCTGCCAAAATACCTTTTGCAACTTCTTCTCTGAATAATGCCACACCCTGTCCGCGTAACTGTGCAGCCAAACGCTCAGCTTCAGCAGTAATACGTATAGCGTTACCTTCTGCTTCAGCTGCTTTGGTCTTAGTTATCAGTAATGCTTGTCCTTCGTTTTCGGCAGCTTGCTTTAAGTTATTCGCAGCAACAACCTTTGCCATCGATTTCATAATGGCATCGTCAAAAGCAATATCATTCAACTGCATATCTATTAAATGGTAACCCCAGCCAGCAAGGGTTGGGTCCAACTGTTCTTTTACATGCACCACTATTTCGCCACGCAAGCCTAATATCTCTGCCTGTTTTAAATTAGCAACATAACTTCTAATGGCACCTTCAATAGTCCGTATAAGTGCTTGCATCAGGTTCTTGTTATCTATAAACTTAAAGGCCACATTTAATATTGTTGCCTCTTGTTGATCCATTACTGCAAAAAGTAACATAGCTTTAAAGTTGACATTCGCCTGGTCTTGTGTAATCGCCTGAAACTCCAATTCAACAGAGTTGTTTTGAATACTGATACGGCGGTAGATAGATTCAATAAAAGGAATCTTAAAATTAAGACCCGGAGTAAGTATTCTTTTGTATTTACCAAAAACGGTAATTACCGCTATATAGCCCTGCTGCACAGTTACAAAACCTGAGAAAACAAACAGGATAACAAAAACAACCGCTACAATTCCAACAATATTTGTCATAAGAAATGGATTTAAGTGATGCAAGTTACTAATTTTTCAGGTGCACTCTAAAATTGGCGCTAAGCACTGCTGCCAATAGCAAAAATGCCTACATTCGCATAAATTTTAAGCTTATGCAAACAGCCGTAAAAAAGATACAAATGGTCGACCTGGTTGGCCAATACGAAAAGATACAACAAGAAATAGATAAAGCCATTATTGATGTAGTACGTTCTGCTGCATTTATTAACGGGCCTGAAGTAAAAGCTTTTCAAGCCGACCTTGAAAAGTATCTTGGCGTTAAGCATGTAATACCTTGCGCTAACGGCACTGATGCTTTGCAAATAGCTATGATGGCCCTCGACCTGAAACCGGGCGATGAAGTTATTACTGCCGATTTTACTTACGTTGCTACTGCCGAAGTTATTGCATTGCTTGGGCTTAAGCCGGTACTGGTTGATGTTTACCCCGGCACCTTTACGCTGAATATTGAAGAAGTAAAGAAGGCCATTACCCCTAAAACTAAAGCCATTGTTCCTGTTCACCTGTTTGGCCAGTGTGCTGAAATGGATGCGCTGATGAAACTTTCTGCTGAACATAAGTTATTTGTTATTGAAGATACTGCACAAGCCATTGGTGCCGACTATACCTACCCTGATGGTAAAAAGGTAAAGGCAGGAACAATAGGCCAAATCGGTTGTACTTCATTCTTCCCATCTAAAAACCTGGGTTGTTATGGCGATGGCGGTGCAATGTTTACCAACGATGATGAGTTGGCTAAGAAGATGCGTATGATAGCTAACCATGGCCAATCCGTACAATATTATCACGATGTGGTAGGTGTTAACTCTCGCCTGGATAGCATACAAGCTGCTATCCTTCGTATAAAATTACGTCACCTTGATGAGTATGCCGCTGCACGTCAAAAGGCTGCTGCATTTTATGATAAGGCATTTGCTAATCACCCTAAAATACAAATACCTGCACGCGATAAGAGCTCTACTCACGTATTCCACCAATATACATTGGTGTTAAAAGGTGCTGACAGGAATAAACTAAAAGAACATTTAGCTACCAAGGAGATTCCTGCGATGGTGTATTATCCTGTGCCGCTACACTTACAAAAGGCTTACCGCGACCCACGTTACAAAGAAGGAGCTTTCCCCATAACTGAACACCTTTGTGCATCGGTTATCTCGTTGCCTATCCATACTGAGCTTACCGAAGAAGTACAGAGCCACATAGTGGCTTCGGTTTTGGAGTTTTTGAAGTAACAATCATTATCTTTTGGGCGTTCCCCTCGTACCTCGGGTCGGGCTATACGCTGCAAGTCCTCGCTTCACTCCGGGCTTTCCGCTGCTATCCCTAACGAGAAAGAACAAAATGAGAAATCTCCTCTAATTTTCAAAGAACTAAAACCGCTGTAATGGGGTTACAAATTTGCATTTTGTCACCCATCAACTGGTTGATTTCCAAAATATGATTTCGAAAAATATTGCTGTTTTGTAACCCCACTTTGCCATTTTAAACTTGTCGGTTTTTGTCGTTTTCTGTCGTATATACATTTTCATTCTTTCTCTACTCATTGATTTTCAATCTCTTTACCGATATTCTGCTTGGGAAATTTGTGTCGTAGTTGTCGTATTGGTTCTTGATAAGCTGATTATCAGCACTTACCTCGCGACAAAAATTGCAGAACATAAAAACATCTTAATTTATAGTTCAGGCTTTATACTTAGCCACACAAATTTACCTATTATGTTTACTATACTAACCTATTAATTAAATACATTTTCAACAACTCATATTTTTCACTATATTTGAAATAATAAACGTGTGTTTAGTTTTTATTTCTAAATACATTATACCATTAAACTCCTCATCACTCATCCCACAATCATGAAAAAAAGAATTGCCAATCTACTGTATCTATTCATTATAGTAACAGTATCCCTTTTGTTCACAGAAAAAACCAAATGTCAAACCATTACATCGCTCGGGACCGGGCTTAATGGCACCGTACGTGCGCTAACAATGTATAATGGCAACCTCTATGCAGGTGGTTCGTTTACAACTGCTGGCGGTGTAGCAGCAAACTGCATAGCAGAGTGGAATGGAACAAGCTGGGATAGCCTTAGCACAGGTTTGAATGATACTGTATTTTCATTATGTGTATATAAAGGAAATCTCTATGCCGGAGGAGCATTTACAAAATCAGGTAAGGTTAGTGTTAATCATCTGGCTATGTGGAACGGGACAAAATGGGATAGTGTTAGCAGAGGGTTAAACGGGAATGTTTATTCTATGATTACGTATGACTCATTACAGACCTCCGGGCCTTCATTATTAATGATAGGTGGAGCATTCACCTCCTCCGCAAAATTATCATTGAAATATCTTGCCTTATGGAATGGTATAAAACTAGATTCCATCCGCAGAACAAAGTTTGATAATTCATATATTCACACTGTACCCGATAATACGGTTCACGCCTTAATTTCAGATTATTACCAGGATATTGATATTGGAGGGATTTTTTCAAACGCCGGCAGTGGGCCATATCTTAAATATGCAGGGTTTGTTCAGTTCGATCTTACCCAATGGTTTACTGATGCCGATCAAACTGTTTTAGATTCTAATGGAATTTTGGCTTTTGCAAACTATGGTACAAACTTAATGGTAGCAGGGAATGGTTACTTTACTTCTGGCGGAAAGAAACAATATATAGGGTATGTAAACCTTACCTCGCCGCCTCAACTGCAATGGACCACAATGGGCTCTGGTGTTAATAATTCTGTTTATTGTATGGCCAACTATAATTCAGATATATATGCAGGGGGAGCGTTTGACACTGCGGGAGGATTACGTGTAGGCTACATAGCTGCGTGGAATGGTTCTACATGGGATTCGGTAATCACATTAAATAATCATGTTCAGTCTATGGTGGCAAATGGTAGTGTATTATATATTGCCGGTGATTTCACATCAGCTGCCCCGGTTATATCAAAAGGGCGTAATCCTCAATCCGCATCATATAACCATATCGTTGAATTCAATTCTGCTCCCAATGGAATAAACACTATCAACTCAAAATCAGAAGCCAGGATATTTCCTAACCCATCGAATGGCATATTTACACTTCAAATGAAATTAACAAGTGAAAATGCTTCTTTAGAAGTATATAATGTACTTGGAGAGAATATTTATTCTGCGCCTATGCAAAAGGGTGCTAATACTATTCTGCTTAATTTAAGTCAACAACCCTCCGGTATTTATTTATATCGCATTGCCTCAGAACAAGGCGAATATATTACGAGTGGGAAATTGATAATAGAATAAAGCTACCTGCCAAAACAAAAATGCCTCCCGAAGGAGGCATTTTCAAATCTATATACATCTTCCCCTTTAAGGGATAGAGGGGTAGGCCGGTTCTTAAGCCGCACCGGTTTTACGTACAGTCTGCTTTTGCACAGCAGCTGATTGTGTACGAGGTTTACCCGTTGCTCTTTGAGTCTTTGCGTGTGTAGGTTTAGCTTTCATATTATCAGCATGTACTGCTGATTTTGTTTCTTCGCCTTCTTCAGTCTTAGCTTCGTCAAAGTTCAACATGTCTGCCTTTTGCAAAATGTTGTACCACTGTATAAGCTTACGCACGTCAGAAATATGTACGCGATCTTTGTCGAACTCAGGTAATACTTCGCCAAAATACTTTAACATATCAGGTTCAGCAGCTTTATGGTCAACCGGGGTTGCGCCTTTCTTTTCCTTTTCGCTTATCTTCTTAAATACTTCTCCCAAAGGCATATCCTTATCGGTACAATAAACACTGATAGCCTCTAATGTATGTACACGTTGGGTGGCATAAACCGGCATACGTTTTTTATCTACTAACGATTCTACAATAACGCTGTTCTTCGATTGCGCTATTGTTTTAAAAAGGCCAGGCTGACCTGCTACTGCTATAATTTCACTTAAATTCATTTCGGTATGTTTTAATGCAAATATAAGGTTTTTATAATACGCGTTATCCTGTTTTACCCCAAACCCCCAAAGGGGCTTCAACAAGTCAGTCTGAGCTTGTCGAAGACCTTCCGTTTATTATACAGAATATGTTTCAACGGGCTCGACATGGCATCGTTTTATTCAAAGCCCCTTTAGGGGTTTGGGGTAGGCATTTCGGGTAAGATTAAATGCAAAACCTTTCCTATCTTTGGGCAAAACCTTTTTATTACTTTTTTTATGAAACTTGCCAATTATGTACAAGGTAAATGGATAGAGGGAGATGGCGACGGCGTTGCCCTCTTTAATGCTGTTAATGGCCAGCAAATTGCTGAAGCTACAACCAAAGGCCTCGATTTTAATGGCATCTTAAATTATGCACGCACAGTGGGCGGGCCAAAGCTTCGCAAAATGACTTTTCATGAGCGTGCTTTAATGCTTAAGAAACTGGCCTTATACCTGACTGAGAAAAAAGATATTTTTTATAAAGTTTCTGCTTCAACCGGTGCCACCAAGGTCGATTCGTGGATTGATATAGAAGGTGGCATTGGCAACCTCTTTGTTTATGCCAGCAAAGGCAGGCGCGAACTGCCTAACGAACCATTTTTTGTAGATGGCAAGCCCGAAATGATATCGAAGAACGGTACTTTTTTAGGCCACCATATTTGTGTTCCACTCGAGGGTGTTGCATTACATATTAATGCATTCAACTTCCCGTGCTGGGGTATGCTTGAGAAGATTGCGGTTAACCTGCTTGCAGGTATGCCCGCTATTGTAAAGCCTGCTACCGTTACATCATACCTTACCCAAATAATGGTAAAAGAAATTATAGCATCAGGCATTTTACCTGAAGGCGCTTTACAATTGCTTTGCGGTAGCACGGGTGATATGCTCGATCATTTAACCTTACAAGATGTGGTAACCTTTACCGGTAGCGCATCTACAGGTAAAAAATTAAAATCGCATCCTAATATTTTAGAGAACTCCATTCGTTTCAATATGGAGGCAGATTCATTGAACTGCTGTATACTCGGGCCTGATGCTAAACCAGGTACGCCTATTTTCGACTTATTTATTAAAGAAGTTGCGAAAGAGATGACCGTGAAAGCGGGACAAAAATGTACCGCTATACGCCGCACTATATTACCTGCCGAACTTGCTGAACCTGCCATAGAAGCATTAAAGAAAAGATTATCGACCATTGCATTAGGTGATCCTTCAACTGAAGGTGTCCGCATGGGGCCGTTAGCTGGTAAAGACCAGGTGAAAGAAGTACTTGAAAAAGTAAAGGAATTACAGAAGAGCTGCCAGACCGTTTATGGTAACTATGATGATTTTGAAGTAATGGCAGCCGATAAAAAGAAAGGCGCATTCTTCCCATCCATGTTATTATATTCTGCTGACCCGCTTACCAACAAGGCTCCGCACGAAATAGAAGCATTCGGACCGATAAGTACTATTATGCCTTATAAGAACATTGCTGATGCTGCTCAATTAGCTCGTATGGGTAAAGGCAGCCTGGTAGGTTCGGTATTTACTGAGAATGATGATTACGCCCGCGAAATAGTTTTAGGTACTGCAGCGTACCATGGCCGTATGGTCATTATCAACTCCCGTTGTGCAGGAGAAAGTACAGGCCACGGTTCTCCACTGCCTCACCTAGTGCATGGCGGACCAGGAAGAGCAGGAGGCGGGGAAGAAATGGGCGGTATGCGCGGCATCTTCCATTACATGCAACGTACTGCAATACAATCGCACCCGACTACCATTACCAGGATAACCGATGTATACCAACCTAAAGCTGAGCAATGGGAAGACCTCACACATCCGTTCCGTAAGCATTTTGAAGATTTAAAGATCGGTGAAACCGTAACCACACATAAGCGCACTGTAACTGAAGCCGACATAGTAAACTTTGCTAACATCAGTGGCGACAACTTCTATGCACACATGGATGTTACATCACTAGAAGGCACCATGTTTACCAGCCGTGTAGCACACGGATACTTTGTATTATCTGCCGCTGCAGGTTTATTTGTTGATCCTAAAAAAGGACCTGTATTGGCTAACTATGGCTTAGATGAGTGCCGTTTTGTAAAACCAGTTTATGTAGGTGCTACTATTGGCGTACGTTTAACTGTAAAAGAAAAAGTAGCGAAAGAAAACCGTGAAGGCGAAATACCACAAGGCATTGTTAAATGGCAGGTTGATGTATATGATGAGACCGGAGAAACCGTTGCAATGGCTACCATATTAACCATTGTGGCAAGGAAGAATAAATAGGAATCATATATATATATGGCTGAATTTCTAGACACGCAAGGAGTTTCTTATTATTTAAAGAAACTAATTAATAATTCAACTGACAAGTTATACTTAATCAGTCCTTATTTACAGCTTAACAATCAGCTTAAGCTATCATTGGAAGATCGACACAAATTTTCGATTGATATAATTATTATTTACGGAAAAGTAAGCGAGATTAATCCGGACGATAGTGAATGGTTGAAATCAATGCCTGGAATCAAATTAATGTTTCACAAAGACCTTCATGCCAAATGTTACTATAATGAAAAAGAAGCAATAATTACTTCCATGAACTTGTATATGTTCTCACAACAAAACAATGTTGAAATGGGTATATATATAACAAAAGAAAAAGATGAGGAACTATACAAACAAATTTCAAGCGAGGTTGATAGAATTAAGAGAGGAAGTGAGCATAGAACCATATCTGTTCAAAAAGTAGAAATCAAAAAAACTGATTCAGTAAATAAAGGTATAGGCTACTGTATTAGAACAGGTGTTAAAATTCCATTTAATATTGAAAAGCCATTTAGTACTGAAGCTTATAAAAAGTGGAACGAATACGGTGATAAGGATTACAAAGAGAAGTTTTGTCATTTTTCAGGAGAAACCTCAAATGGAGAAACAAGTTTTAATCATCCTGTTTTGAAAAAAAACTGGAAGAAGGCAAAGGAACTATTCAATCTATAATTTATCAGAAGCCCGAAGGGCTTCAATGTGAGTAACCACTGGTGAAACCAGTGGTTAAGTCCACCTAACCATTCCAACCCTGAAGGGGTTGAATAAAAGTTTCACAACAGATATTTTTCATCAAACTCAATATTTTGTTCTTTTAGAATCCGTTTGTATTCGTCTATAAAGGTTTCTTTTCTGTGATGCTCCTTTTGATTCTTAACATATTCAATCAAACTATTTCTGTCATTTACTGAATATGTAAATGCCCCGTAGCCATCTTGCCAACCCTTAAACCGCGGAAACTTCCCGCTTTCTTTTATCCATAAACTACTTGCAACCTTTATCGCTTTCACAAAATCTGCCAAAGAAATAGAAGGATGCAAATCTGAAACAATATGGATGTGGTCTTCGACGCCGTTAATCCGATATAAATGGCATTTTTTCCCTTTAATTATTCCCCATATATACTTATAGAGTTCTTCAGAGTGATCTTCTGTAATAGTTCGCTCGCGTGTTTTAGTGCCTATGATAATTTGATAAGTTATTTGGTGGAAACTACTCATGGTAATATTTAATAATGCAAAAATAGAAAATGGGCACATTCAACCCCTTCAGGGTTGTAAAATTCAAATCACAATACCCCCGATTTCATCGGGGGCTACTCATATTGAAGCCCTTCAGGCTTCTATCTTCCCCAGTTTATATAGTCAATTTGCCTAAAATAACGTAGCTTCGCACCTCTGAAAAAATAAAACAATGATATCAGTAGCAAATCTCTCTTTACGATACGGCAAAAGGATACTCTTTGATGAGGTAAATATAAAATTTGCACCCGGCAATTGCTATGGTGTAATCGGTGCTAACGGTGCTGGTAAGTCGACCTTTTTAAAGATACTTTCAGGTGAAATAGACCCTACTACCGGCCAGGTTATTATGTCTCCCGGCGATCGTATGAGCGTGCTGAGCCAGAACCACTTTGCTTTTGACCAATTTCCTGTGCTTCAAACCGTTATGATGGGTAATAAAAAGCTATGGGATGTTATGCAGGAAAAAGAAGCCCTTTATGCTAAGCCCGATTTTAGTGATAAGGATGGTATTAAAGCAGCAGAATTAGAAACCTATTTTGCTGAAATGGAAGGTTGGAATGCGGAAAGCGATGCAGCCACCATGTTAAGCAATTTGGGTGTTAAGGAAGAGTACCATACTATGTTAATGGGAGATTTGAGTGGTAAAGAAAAGGTGCGTGTGCTTTTGGCACAAGCGCTTTATGGCAACCCCGATATATTGTTACTCGATGAACCTACGAACGATCTTGACGTAGAAACTATAAGCTGGTTAGAGAACTTTTTAGCTGATTTTGAAAATACAGTGATAGTGGTATCTCACGATCGTCACTTTTTAGATACTGTATGTACACACGTTGCCGATATTGACTTTGGAAAGATTCAACTGTACACTGGTAACTATACCTTCTGGTACGAAATGAGTCAGTTGGCTTTGCGCCAGCGCACCGACCAGAATAAAAAGGTGGAAGACAAGCGTAAAGAATTACAGGAATTCGTTGAGCGTTTTAGCGCGAATGCTTCTAAATCTCGCCAGGCAACCAGCCGTAAAAAGCTATTGGAAAAATTAGTGGTTGATGAAATTAAAGCTTCGACTCGTAAATACCCTGGTATTATTTTCAAGGCTGACCGCGATTGTGGCGACCAGATTTTGACATTAGATAAACTTACCAAGGCATCTCCTGAAGGAGTTCCTTATTTCTCGAATATTAGCTTTACAGTTGATAAGGGCGATAAGATTGCATTCTTATCAAAGGAGCATATTGCACTTACTACATTCTTCGAAGTGCTTATGGGCACCGAAAAAGCCGACTACGGCGATTTTAAATGGGGAAGCACCATTACCAAATCTTACTTACCAAACGAAAATGCATCCTTCTTTAAAGAAGACTTGAACTTAGTAGATTGGTTGCGTCAATACTCAACTGACAAGTTAGAAACCTATATACGCGGCTTCTTAGGCAAAATGCTTTTTTCGGGTGAAGAATCATTGAAAAAGGCCAACGTAATTTCGGGTGGAGAAAAAGTAAGATGTATGCTATCGCGTATGATGCTAACCAATGCTAACTGCCTTATTTTAGATGAACCTACCAACCACCTTGACCTGGAATCTATCACTGCATTCAACAATGCATTGAAAGACTGGAAGCATATTATTCTTTTCACTTCGCATGATCATGAATTTGTGCAAACCGTTGCTAACCGTATTATCGAATTAACTCCATCAGGCGTTATTGATAAACGCATGAGCTACGATGATTACATTGCTGATGAGAAGATAAAGGCGCAGCGCGAAAAGATGTACGAAAGCGCGAAAGCTAAAGCCTAATTAGTTAGCCTTTTCAAGATAAACTTTAACTGAGTCTGTTACTCCCGGATAATACTGCTTAAAAGTTTTATATCCTGGTTTACTGTAGTATAACTCAACGCTATTGGTACCACCAACTTGATTAAAGTGAAACTCTCCGTCTTTTGCACTATATGTTCTTCGGGTAAAAGAATTCGCAGGGTCTTCTTTCTCAGTTTTACCAATTGAAACACTGTCAATTGGTCTTCCTGTTTGTTTATCCATTACATGCCCTTGAACAGACTGCATGGCATCACACCCGACTAGCATTATCACAAATAATAGCAGAGTGATTTTCATTCTAAGAAAAGATGAATTACTTCGTTTTTTTGTACCTCAACTCAAGCGCACCTGAATAGATGTCGGCTTGTGGTATACTTTGAAACAGGGTCAGGAAATTATCGTTCAGCACCTGTATCGGCAAACAAGAATCAACTTCTTTAGCATATTGCATCGTTTGCTCTACCACATAAAAACCTGTTATACTATTTACAAATGAAGCGCCACAATGTGTTTGGGTAAGTGTATACGCATCGGCCCTGTTATGGTGCGTTGGTATGCCATTGTGGTTCTGCCTTAAATAGAAGATAGAATCAGCAGTAATGCTTATTTTAATGGTACTATCGTCAACCATTTGCCATGTACCCATCAGCATCTTTCGCACATCCGATACTGTCTTGTTTCGGAATGTAGTATCCATACCACCGTGTCGTTGGCTTTTACCGGTTGTAACTAAAATCACAACAAGTAAAATACTTAATGTAGTCTTTAAAAAAATGCCTTTCGGAGCAGGCTTTGCTATCATAAACTGTTTTTATCTTTAAATACTTATAGCAATATCGGCCATTCTCTCAGCTATTGCATATTTACCAGGCTCAGCCTCTTTAACCACTTTCTTTATCCTTGCCTTAAACTCTTCTTCGTAACCTTCTGAGTATATTAACCTTATTGCTTCTTCAAAAGTAGTTAAAATGGAGTTATAAAATGTTGCGGTACGATTAATATCATACCTGAATGCAGCAACCCCACATTCCACGCGATAAAGCATAACATCCACGGTCTCTCTGTCGTAAATACTGACCTTTTTAAATTCAGCTACCAGCCTGTTAATGTTACTATTAGTGGTTTTTTCTTTAGGGTTGGGCCTTGCATAGGCTTCGGCTATTTTTTTCTTATACTTAAGCAGTAATGGGTTTGCCTCATCGGTCAATTCTGCCGAATAGAACTCCTTCACATTCTTAAACTTATCGAATAGTGTAATGACTTCTCTGATAATATCTTCCTTATCAGATTTATGGAGGTGCTTCAATAAAGCCTTCTTGGTAAGCCGAGGCATATCAGTTCAGTTTTATACCTGTCTCTTCAATGGTTATTAGCCTTGCCTTATAAAGGCTGCCTATGGCTTTCTTAAATGTCTTTTTACTTATACCGAACATATTGTAAATATCTTCAGCCGGACTTTTATCGACTAATGGTATAAAGCCTTTTTCGTCTTTCAGTTTGTCTAATATATTTTGTGATACCTCGTCTACTTTCTGATAGCCGGGTTTATCCAGCAGTAAATCAATCTTCTTATCTAAACGGATTCGCTTTATATAACCTTTAGTCTTCTCTCCCCTTTCCACAACCCTGAAAACATCGCCATCATAAACAACTCCCGTATGTGTGCCATTTATAATGGCCTTAAATCCAATATCTGTATGGTTATATAAAACGAGGTCTACTTCTTGTCCTTCTACAAAATTGTGTGGCTCTTTATCTAAAAAATCTTCCACCTTGGCCGAACCTACAATACGATTGCTCATCTCGTCAATGTAAATATAGACCACGTAAGAATTTCCTTCTTCCATCTTTTGCCTTTGCTCCCTGAACGGAACAAAAAGATCTTTCATTAATCCCCAGTTAAGGAATGCCCCAATACCACTTACCGATACCACATCAAGCAATGCAAAATCGCCCACTTGTGCTATAGGTTTTTCAGTAGTTGCAATTAAACGATCTTCGGAATCGAGATAAATGAATACCTCCACATCGTCATCAATTTCACAATCGGCAGGAACGTAACGTATGGGCATAAGTATCTCACCATGTTCGCCACCATCAAGGTAAGCACCAAAGTCTAATAACTTAACAACCCGTAAGGAATTCCATTTTCCGATATCTGCCATAATGCATTAATTACACTAACAAAGATACACTAAAGGTTTCTATCGTATCTTCTCCCAACAATTCAGCTTACGCTCGAATGCCGAAAATCGCAATTCATAATTATCAGGCACCTGATCTTCAGGGCTCCAGTATGTAGCTAGCCGTGTACCTACTTTCATTTTAGCTAATTGGCCACTTACATAGCGCGTGTATACTTTATAAAGTCCAAAACCGCGTTCAACAGTATCGTCGATCACAGCTGCTTTATCTATATTCTCGTAAAACGCATTAAAAAAATAGAATGAATCATACTCTGCAAACGACACATCGGTAATGTTGGCACAAAGGAAAGACGTATTTGCAATATGATGCTTGGCAGATATCTTTTTCGACATCTCTACCAGGTAATCTCGTTGCTCAACTCCTGTAAATATTCCTTGAGTACATAGTGAGCCCACTATACAAAACTTACCCACACCCGAACCAATATCAAGCACCTTGGCCCCATCTTTTTCTGCTAAAAACTTAGCAGCAAGCTTGGCTACATCTAAAGGTGTCCATTGATGAAAAGCTAGCTCCCTAATCTTATCCGGATAAATGAGATTAAATTCTTCATCAGTTACGTTCAGGTCAATGGCACTCTCACTAATCATAAATCAAATAGCCTGTCTATTTTATTAATGTAAGGAACCCATCCTTTTTACCTTGTTTGCCAAGATAATCGCAGTAGTTAATAATGTAGTAGTAGGTGCCGTCAGCTGCTATTTTATGGGTTTGCATAATAATACCATCCCAACCGCCTAAGGCATCATTCCACTCATACACTTTAACGCCCCAACGGTTAAATATCTCTCCGTGGAAACAAGTGGCACCTTTTACAGTAACCTTAAATATATCGTTCTGTCCATCGCCATTCGGTGTAAATACATTAGGTATATATTCTCCCCCGCAATTTGTTGTATCCACACTTACTCCAGCTCGCGGGCTTATACAGCCATTCTGCTCATCCTGTACAAAGTAAACTGTATAGCCATTTATAATAGGAGTTGTCAACGACGCACCTGTAGCTATTGGTGTTCCACCAGTTTGGAACAAATACCATGCCACATTAGTACCGCTATTCACTTTTAAAGTAGCTACAGTACCCGGGCAAACGTTAGTATCAGATACCATAGGAGGCTTAACATTATTAGCCGTTACTACAACATCTGTTGAATCATGTGCCTTGCAACTATTACTATCGGTAGTAATTAAAGTATACGTTCCAGCAGTTTTAACCACAATGGATTGACCGCTTAAACCACCCGGATTCCATACATATTGAGTCATTCCGGTATTACCCGTTAAAGTAACCGAATCTCCCACACAAAATGTTTCAGGGCCTGAAGCGGTTATACTTGCAACAGGATGATCTAAAGTAAGTGTAATTGGATAGGTTTGTGTAATGCCACAACTACTTATTTGGCAGCTATACGTTCCCGGAGTTTTAATTACTTGTACTGAATCATTACCACTCAGCGGCGATAACCATACTATAGTTGCCCCAGGAGCTAATACATGCACAATCACAGAATCTCCGGGGCATATGGCATTACCGGGTGAGGATACCAACTGAGGAGTAGCGTATTGATATATATTGGCAGTACCTGATAATATAGGAGCACAATAAAGACTTGAGTCACTTACAATACAATAATATTGCCCTGGTGTTTTAACATAAATAGTATCGTGGCTACCACCTACAGGGCCGTTAGGACCTTGCCAATAGAAATATCCGTTACCCCCGCTACATACCAACATCAATGAATCATTCGGACATATAATTCCACTTGTTGGGCTAACCGAAATAGTGGGTGCAACTTTTGCAGTTACACTGGCACCTGCCCCTGCTGTTGCGGTACAACCGAATGAGTTACTAAGCAATTCAGAAACGCCATAACCACCTATCTTAACCCACATACTATCGAGTGTGCTACCGTTCGACCAGTGAAAGCCCGCACCGGGCGTAATACCGGAGGCTGTAAGAAGAACAGAATCGCCAGGACACAAAGAAGCATTGGCAGGTGTTATTTTTAAAGCAGCCAGTGTCGGAATTGGAAATAATGTTACATAAACAGAATCGTAAACTACAGATATTAATGTATCACACTTATTAGCCCTTTTAATTGTATCGGTTATATGATACCATATACCGGAATCTTTCGGCGTAAAGCTATCTGTGGAAGGACAGGTAGATATTGGATTAAATGACACCGCATTAGGTGTTACCGACCATTTATTAGTAACAAAGGGCGAGCCGGGAGGAAGACACACAGCAGTATTCATTGCAATATTGGTAAGTGAGTCGAATGCCAGTAATTGAAAAGAGCTTCC
>JABDHI010000014.1:51639-52259 GCA_013285655.1 Bacteroidota bacterium | reverse complement strand
TCATTTCGAAAAGAACACTAAGTTTAGCGGGGCTAAGTCAAATCTTAAGAAGCCTCAAGCTGGTCCAAACACAATTATCATTAACTATGACTCTGCTGATGCTGCTGTGTGGCAATCGGTGTCTACTACCTATTATAACAACCAAGGTCAGTTGATGAACTATTACTATAGTTACCCTACTGATACCGTTGGTGGAAACAATAACTTAATTAATTACGTTGGTGTTGCATTCGACTCTTTAGTGGATGCATATAACCAAAATACAGCAGATTACGCTGGTATGGGTGTATTGGTTGATACCATTATTATTCCTATAGTACACGTTAACCATAGCGGTTTAGTTGATACATTGGATGTACAAATGTTTGCTTGTAACAGCCACGGATACCCTACCAATACCTTATTAAAAGATTATAAGGTTATTGGAAAGAAGATCAGTGATACTAACAGTAATGCTTTAATCGGTACTGCATTAGTTCCTATTAATACTCCAGTTACATCACCAGGTGGAAAGTTCTACATCCAAGCAACTTACAGAGGTGCGAAAATTGATAGCTGTTGGTTTATCTATGGATTTGGTGGTTTTAATGGATCATGCGCAGGTGGAACATATACTTTAG
>JABDHI010000014.1:0-51629 GCA_013285655.1 Bacteroidota bacterium | reverse complement strand
TCTACTATTAAATTTACAACTGCTTCGAAAAAAGCAAGTCAATTTACTGCTAACAGTTTCGAATTTTGGGATAACATGAACTCAGGTAGCACAACTCCTTGGGGTTTCTTGCCTGATTCAACCGGTGGAGGTGTATTTATCCCTTGTAACGGTGGCACAACATTCGTTGCTGGCGATGGTGACAACTACTTTGAAGATGTTAACATTTTTGCTCAAGTGACTTATATTAGCACAGTAGGTATTAATGAACTTTCGACAAACGGATTTAACGTTTCTCAAAACCAACCTAACCCTTTCAACCAAGCTACTCAAATCAATTACAACTTAACCAAGTCTTCGGATGTTGTGTTTAGCGTATATGATTTAACTGGTAGAAAGATCATTACCAACACATACAATGAAGTTGCTCCTGGTCAGCATATGATTAGCCTTAATGCTAACCAATTTACTGCAGGTGTATATTTCTACTCATTCAATGTGAATGGTAAAGTTGTAACCAAGAAGATGGTTATTACCCAGTAATATATATTTTTTGGTGTAATTTTAGAAAGCCTCGCATATGCGGGGCTTTCTTATTTATATTAATAATCAAGTGGATAGGGTTAGATGAGCATCGTTAAACAAAGACGAATACTTTAACTTTTACGACCTAACGTAAAAAAATTATCATGAATTAATTAAATCCGTATACTTTTGCCGCAGTTTAAAAATATTTAACCATAAAATTAAAATGAAAAAAGTGTACCGATTCATGCTCTCTCTAAGCTTAACAGTATTGTTTTTGGCCTCTAATGCCCAAGTTACTAAGTTGCATTTAGCACATCCCACCAAAGCTTATGCTTTCTCTAAAATTAACAAACGTCCTTCGCATCTGAGTAAGAAGGTTAATAGCGCCGCTTCTAATACCCTTTTAGATTATAGCTATTCTGACCAATTAGCGCATGCTAAGTATTCTGGTATCTATGCTGAATTATTAAATATGCACTTTGTAAATAAGGACACTGGCAAATCTCCTAATCAGAACTTTGACTTGTCTCATAGTGCTACCGTTGCATTCGATACAATTCTTGATGCTAATACTGACTCTAGCTTTATTCCTAAGTTTGGTTCACTTACGGTTGACACTATTGGCGCAATAATAAGTTACAGGAATACATCAAATAAAAATGACACATTAAAAGTCCTGATTAATAATGTTACTGCTGCCGGATACCCTGGCACTACGGTGCTTAGTACAACAACCTTAATTATGAGAAAGGGAGTACAAGGAATATCAGGTAAAACCACAGATAGCTTATATTACATCTATGTAGCGCCAAAATTTAAAATTGCTTCAGGGTATAAATTTGCTGTAACAATGCAGTTTTACGGAGCAAAGACCGACACTTTTGAATTGGCCTATTCTTTCCCAAAAGATTCATGTGCAGCGCAGTCAGCAATCTATTGTGATTCAGTTACTGCAATTGGCCCCAAAATGGGAAAAATAGCCGGATGTAATAGTTATACCACCGGATTTGGCCTTTATCAGGCATCTCCATATACTGCTGTAATGTGGCCAAATAGTGATGGAGAAATATATGGTAATGGTTTTGCAACAGATGAGTACTATAATTGCGGAACGGATACTGAGTATTTTTATAATCAGGACTATAACCTTTATGCCAGCGTTAGCTATACCGACAGTGTTATTTCTTCACCAACCAGCGTAAATAACTTATCTAACAAGGGATTAACAGTAGCCCAAAACTATCCTAACCCTTTTAACAAAACAACACAGATAGGCTACAGCGTTAACCAGTCTTCTGATATTGAGTTTACTGTATATGATATTACCGGCAGAAAGCTTATCGATAATGCCTATACCGACGTTGCTCCTGGTCAGCATATAATAAGTCTGAGTGCAAATGAATTTACCCCAGGTATATATTTCTATACTTTTAATGTAAATGGTAATGCGGTTACCAAGAAAATGATTATTACAGAGTAATTCGCTTTCTTGTTTTTTATTTAAAAGCCCTGCAATACACCGTATTGCGGGGCTTTTTGTTGGTAAGTTCTTAAATCTTATTTTTTAATAAGTGCTTATAAAATAAGCAAAATCTTATTTTTGCGGCACTTCAAAATGAATATGGACGATAAAGGCAGAAGAGACGAAGAGGAAACTCCTAATGAACTTCCCGGGAACGGAGGGGAAGGTAATTCTGGTGGGGATGAAACACGTATAACTCATCTCCCTCAGCTTTATCAAAACTGGTTTTTAGACTATGCATCCTATGTTATACTGGAACGTGCTGTTCCGGCACTTGAAGATGGTTTAAAACCGGTTCAAAGACGTATCCTTCATTCTATGATGGAGTTGGAGGACGGCAGGTATAATAAAACAGCAAATGTTATTGGTAATACTATGAAGTATCACCCCCATGGTGATGCCTCAATTGGCGATGCAATGGTGCAAATAGGCCAGCGCGAGTTATTGATAGATACACAAGGTAACTGGGGTAATATATTTACAGGAGATTCGGCTGCTGCGCCACGTTATATCGAGGCCAGGCTTTCTAAGTTTGCCCTTGATGTAGTATTTAATGACGAAACAACTATTTGGCAAGCCAGCTATGATGGCAGGAACAAGGAGCCGGTTTTATTACCTGTTAAGTTCCCTCTGTTATTAGCGCAAGGAGCTGAAGGTATTGCAGTAGGTTTAGCGTGTAAAATATTGCCGCACAACTTTAACGAGCTTATTGACGCTTCCATAAATGTATTAAAAGGTAAAAAGCCACATATATATCCGGATTTCCCTACTGGTGGAATGGCCGACTTCTCTAATTATAATGATGGATTAAAAGGCGGCAAGGTAATTGTAAGGGCCAAGATCAATATAACCGATAAGAAGACGCTTGTAATTACTGAAATACCTTTCGGTACAACAACTACATCGCTTATCGATTCTATTGTAACTGCGAATGAAAAAGGTAAGATCAAGATACGGAATATTGAAGATAATACAGCTGAGTTAGTTGAAATACTGATTCACCTGCCGGCAGGGGTATCACCAGATAAAACCATTGATGCACTTTATGCATTTACAGATTGTGCGCTATCAATTTCACCTAATGCATGCGTTATTGAAAAGGACAAGCCTCGGTTTATAGGTGCTAGTGAAATGCTTAGGATTGCAGCTGAACGTACTGTTCAATTGCTGCAAAAGGAACTAGAGATAAAGAAGAATGACCTTACAGAGCAATTGCATTTTGCATCGCTCGAAAAGATATTTATAGAAAAACGCATTTACCGCGATATTGAGGAATGCGAAACATGGGAAGAAGTACTTGAAGCTATTGATGCAGGATTGAAGCCTCATAAGAAGAAATTCCCGCGTGAAGTAACCCGTGAAGATATTATTAAGCTTACCGATATTAAGATCAAGCGTATATCGAAATACGACGCCTTTATAGCAGAAGAGTTCATGAAGAAGCTGTTGGATCAGATGAAGACTACCCAGCATCACCTCGATAATATTATTGAATACACCATTGACTATTACAAAGAGCTTAAGAAGAAGTACGGAGAGGGCCGCGAACGTAAGACTGAGATAAAGTCATTCGATACCATTGTGGCTACACAAGTAGTTGCAACCAACCAAAAGCTTTATGTGAACCGTGTTGAAGGCTTTGCCGGAACAAGCATGCGTAAGGATGAGTTTGTTTGCGATTGTTCCGATATTGATGATATTATCGTTTTCCGGAGAGATGGTACCATGCTCGTTACCAAGGTTTCTGAAAAGGCTTTCGTTGGTAAGGATATCATCTACATCAATACCTTTAAGCGTAACGACGATCGCACCACATATAACATTGTATACCGAGATGGTCCTAAGGGTACCACGTTTATGAAGCGCTTCCCGGTTACTTCGGTAATACGCGATAAGGAATACTCATTGACCCGTGGCAATGAAGGTTCGGAGATACTGTACTTTACTGCTAACCTTAATGGTGAAGCCGAAGTTGTAACCATTAATCTGAAGGCTACTACAACAGCTCGAGTTAAGATATTCGATGTGAACTTTGCTGACCTGGCCATTAAAGGTAGAGATGCAATGGGTAATGTAGTTACCAAGTACCCTGTGCGTAAAGTGAACCAGAAAGAGAAAGGCGTATCTACATTGAGTGCCCAAAAGATATGGTTCGATGATACTGTACACAGATTGAATACCGATGAACGCGGTGTGTTTATTGGAGAGTTCTCCGGTGAAGAGAAGATACTCGTTATAACCCAAGATGGCCAATACCGTTTAAGCAACTTTGAACTCACATCACATTTCGAAGAGGACATTGTGCATATTGGCAAGTTCAATCCTGCTAAAGTTATCTCTGCTGTGTATTGGGAAGGCGAGAAGAAGAAGTACTATGTAAAGCGCTTTATACCTGAGTTGACCGATAAGAAGGTGAAGTTCATATCAGAAGCTGATGCTTCGCAATTAGAGGCTGTAAGCGATTTACCGCATGTAATTGCCGACATTAAGTTTGGCAAAGAGAAGGGTAAGGAGTTACCCGATGAGAAACTTCACCTGAAAGAGATTCCGGTAATGAGTATAAAGGCATTAGGTAAGCCGCTTAATTACAGTAAGGTTAAAGAGGTGCAATTCATAGCTGATCCCGATGCTCCTAAAGAACTGCCCTTAGAATCGCTTATAGGGGAAGTAGTTCAATCAAAGGAAGAGGAGAATGAGATGTCTCCTGTTGAAGAACTTAAGACAAAGGCTATCGCAGCATTTCAAAAGGCTAAGAGCGACCCGGCAGCACCAAGGCCAAAGACTACTAACGATAAGTCTAAGAAACGTAGGGGGCCAAGCCAAACCTCGCTAGACTTGTAACTGACTGATAATAAGATATTTAATTAAATTAAAAACCCCCGAAAGTATATACTAACGGGGGTTTACTATTTTAAGTGTTAACTTATTCTGATACTACTTCAAAAGCAACTTCGGTAGAAATTTCTTTATGAAGGCGAACGTTTGCTGTGTACTTACCAGTTGTTTTAACGTTTTCAGAAGCAAGGTCAATGTTTTTCCTTTCTACTGTATAGCCAAGCTTTTGTAATGCTTCAGCTAATTGAATAGCGTTAACGGAACCGAATATCTTGCCATTTTCACCAACCTTAGCCGGTATTTTAACAATAATATCCTTAAGCTTCTTAGCTGCAGCTTCTGCAGCGGTTTTAGCTTTTTCTTCTTTGTGGGCTCTTTGTTTCAAAAGCTCAGCTAAAGATTTGCGGTTACCTTCGGTTGCAGCTTGTGCAAGGCCGCGTGGTATTAAAAAATTCCTGGCGTAGCCTGGACGAACCTTTACTAGGTCGTGTTGGTTACCGAGGTTTTCTACGTCTTTGGTTAAAATGATTTCCATGGCTAATTAGCTAATTAATATTATTTAATAAGATCGCCTACAAAAGGTAATAAAGACAGGTGACGTGCCCTTTTTACTGCTTGTGCAACTTTACGTTGATACTTTGAAGAATTACCTGTGATACGAACCGGTAACAATTTACCTTGTTCGTTAATGAAGTTCTTTAAAAAATCAGGGTTCTTATAGTCGATATACTTGATACCATATTTCTTAAAACGGCAATACTTCCTCTTTTTTACTTCAATTGGAGGAGGAGTAAGGTAACGAACTTCGTTACTTGATGCCGCTGTTGCTGTATTCTCTGCCATAGCTGGTTATATTAGTTTAATGTAGATTCTGCTTTGCTTTTCTTGTGATCGCCTTCTTTGCCTTTACCAAGCCTTACTTTCCTCTTTTCGAGGTAAGCCAATGCGTGCTTATCAAGCGATACGGTAAGGTAACGAAGAATGCGCTCGTCCCTATAGTAGGTAACATCCAACTCTTTTACTGATGTAGAAGGGCCTTCAAATTGTATTACATGGTAAAAACCAGTACTCTTTTTCTGAATAGGATAGGCTAATTTCTTAAGTCCCCAATGCTCTTCATTGGTAATCTTGGCGCCCAGGTCCTTAAGGGTTTTACGGTAAAAATCTACCGCTTCCTTGGTTTGCTCTTCCGATAATACCGGAGTAAGGATAAATACGGTTTCGTATTGCTTAGTTATCTTCATGTTTTTTAAAATGGACGGCAAAGATATGAATATTTGCATTTCCAACTACCTAAATCGAACATTTTTTTAACAATGTATTAAGATTAAGGCTTGGGCTAAGGCAATAGAACACGGATGACACTGATTTAATAGGATTTTCATTGATTTTTGTCTTGCTGAGGAACGAAGCATCTATTCCGCTTATTTAAAATGCGACACTTTTGCACACAGATCAATAATTTGTGTCGCATTTTACTTTTAAGCCGGGTTTACACTTTTGTGCATTTGTAAATACATTTTATGCTGATTATCAATAGTAATGGTGAATAAAAATTGACCGTTTTGTAACCCCCCTCATGTCGTTTCTTGTCATTTTCTGTCGTATATAAATCTTTGTTTTTGTGATATCCATTGATTTTCAATATGTTTAGTAATTTTCCGCCCGGCGAATTCGTGTCGTAGTTGTCGTATTGCCTCATAATGTATTGGTTTTCAGGGTTTATTTTTTTTGTAGAAATTGGCGGCAATTACAAACTGATTAAAAGATATCAAATGGTGCAGCCAATTCAGTTGTGCTTCACTTCAAATTTACCTATTCTATTTATTGTAATAAGCGAAAAGCCTAATCAGTTTTAAACAACCCTGCATTTTCTAAGTACCAGTAAACAATATATCCCGTTTGTTTCTATTAGAGTATTTGTAAAAAGCGGTTGTTTTTAATTTGGTGGTATAGTATTATGATCTACGAAAGTGATTTTCAAAAAAAAATTACTGCATAGATGTTAACACGGATGACATTCTATCAATATATTCAATAAACATATTTTGTTCAGCAGTACTATATTGTGTTAAAACTTTATCTGCCATTTCACTCTTTCTGTTTAAGAATGTTTTAAAGGCGTTTTTACCTTTTGCAGCTAAAGCTACATTAATAACTCTCCTATCTTCATCTGAATGAACCCGGGTTAAGAATTTTTTCTCAACCAATTTATCTACAACGTTTGTTAGGGTGCTTAACGGTGAATTCAAGTTCTCCGATATATCAGTCATTTTAACATTCGAACTTTGTCCTACAAATACAATTACCTGTAACTCCTTTTCATTAAAACCTCCGCAAACTTCTGTACATACCTCCGATTCGGCCTTAACTGCGCTCATGAATTTGAGCATTGATGAAACAAACCTGTCTTTAATATCTTCCTTGTCTGCCATGGCTAATAGTGTATCGAATATTTCAAATATTGAATAGTCTGAATATAAAAACAAAATTACTAATTACATTCAAATTAATCCGGGTTATCTTAATTACTGCCTGGTCAAATTTGAAGGATGTGAAAAAAATAATTTCTGAAAAAGTATTCATATATTACTATTTTCGTAATATTGCACTTTCGTAGTAATATTCATGCGGTCAAAACAAACTTTAAATTATGAGTCAAAAAAAGAATATGCACGCGAATAAGGTTACTGTTGTAATTACGTAATAGATGGTGGCATGTTGGTAAGTATGTTTTAAAATAATAAAATAAAAAGAAATTAAAACCTTAATAAAAAAATCAAAAAAATGAACGAAAGCATATTAATAACCGGAGCAAATATTGGACTTGGCAAAGAAACTGCCCGCCAGTTGGCATTGAGAAAAGAAACAAAAAAGGTAATTCTTTTCTGCAGAAATCAAGCGAAAGCTGAGGCAGCAAAAAAAGACCTTGAAGCGGAAACAGGAAAAAAGATCTTTGAAATTGTTATTGGGGATGTTGCTGATGCAAATTCGGTAAGAAAAGCAGTTGAAAGAATAAAGGAACCTATTGATGCCGTAATTTTAAATGCAGGCGGAATGGTTGGCAAAACTGCTGGTAAAATTACACCTTCCGGTATGAATGAGTTAGCCGCTACGAATATTTTAGGGCATGTAATTTTAGTGGATGAATTAATTAAACATGATAAGTTAAAAAAAGCAGTACTATCAGTTAGTGCCGAAGCTGTACCGGGGGTAAAGGCACTTGGGATGAAGCCGGTTGCCATGAAGACTTCTTCTGTAGATGAGTTTGCTGCTATTTTGGATGGATCGTATTTTGGCAATAAGTTTGATCCAATGCAGGCGTATGGATATGTGAAATATGCAATAACAATGTGGACCTTATCAATGGCAAGAAAATATCCTAACCTTAAATTTGTTGTTGTGAGCCCCGGGAACACGGGCGGAACTAATGCACCGGATAGTTTGCCACCGCCAATGAAATTTATGTTGAAGTATCTTATGATGCCCGTTGTATTTCCGTTGATAGGAGGAATGGTGCATAAGCTGGAAGTAGGTGCAAAGCGCTTTGTAGATGGTATTTCGGATGATAGATATAAAAGTGGAGTTTTTTATGCAAGTAAAGAGGGTAAATTATCAGGTGATGTGGTTGACCAGAGCACTTTTTATACTGATTTGAAGAATATAACATTTCAAGATAACGCTGATAAGGCAATTCACCGTTTTATAAAATAAGGTTAACATAAATCGCATTTATAAAATCAGGTATATTTGCTAATACTATGAGTACTGAATTTAATATTGGTTCACGTGTTGAACATCCCGGCTTTGGTAAGGGCGTTATTGTGACTGTAGAGGCTGAATATTATGTAATATGGTTTAAGGCCCAGCAAGGCACAAAAATAGTAAGCAAAAGTGAAAGTTTGCAGTTACTTGATGCCACCGACATTGCGCCTATTGATGCCACCGTAACGCTTGGCGCTATTGAAGATGCACTTGAGCGGATACTGAACAGAAGGCTGGATACATCGGGCACTGTGCCTATGGCTGCAAAATGGAACAAGGGCACTTTGGTGTTAAAACCGTCTGAAGATGGTATACAAGGTAAGGAGATACCTATCGAAACCTTCTTTCATAAAATTGTGATGGTGCGCGATAAATTAAGGGTAATGGAGCAGAAGATAAATGCCCATAAAGTGCTTACAGATCTTGAAAAGGTAGAGCTACAGCAATACCTTACGGGTATTTATGGTTCACTTACCACGTTCAACGTGCTGTTTAAAGAAACCGAGCACCACTTTAAAGGTGCAGCAGGAAAAGAATAGGGGTCAATTTCTAATTCATCCTTTCTCTGAATAGATAACATTTTGGCTGGTTCTCAGCTATTAGCCCGAATTCACCTGGCTAAAAAATGTAAACTATATAACTTACTTATAAAATTATACAACACTTGTGGGGTTGAGAATTGGCATTTTTGTATCTGCATTAAATATGTATTAATTAACGGAACGAATCATGGAAAATCTCACAACCTCTAAAAAGACTCTCAGTACAACGCATCATAAATTGAAACAAGATTTTCGTGTTCTTCAAACTAGGAATGCATTTATAAAAGAAAGTGACTTGAAAAAAAGTTTGTTTTCAGGACAAATTACAGCCCAGGAATACCAAAAGAGAAACAAAATGTTGCAGGTTGCATAGTTATGCGTAATAACCCATATTATATTTCAATTTTTACTACTCACCTTCATATTGGGAAAAAATGCGCTCGGTCCAATTCATTCTACCTACCACATAAATCCTGAATATCCCTACTTTATTATCCTATCTTTACCGAACACTATCGTTTTTACGCGAAAGCCTATTAATAGTAGAGTCGATTCATTAATACTATTATAATGGGCACAAAAAAACCAACCACGGTTTCAAATAAGAAAGAAAAACTGCAACCTAAAAGTAGCCCAAAATGGCCTTTTACTATTGTGGCTATTGGTGCATCTGCCGGTGGGCTAGATGCTATAACCAAGTTTTTGCAAAACCTGGCTCCCGATACGGGTATGGCATACATTTATGTTCAGCATCTTAGTCCCGACCATAAAAGCATATTGAGTGAACTTTTAGCTAAAGAAACCAAAATGCATGTTCAGGAGATAAAGAACATGGAAAAGATACAGCCCAATAATGTTTACATTATACCCTATAACAATGAAATTGTTGTAACCAATGGGCATATTAAACTTATACCAAGGCCGTTAAATAAGCCGGTCAACTTCTCAATCGATGTGCTTTTTACCTCGTTGGCTAAAACACATAAAGAAAATGTAATTGGTATTCTTTTGTCGGGCAGCGGAAATGATGGTACGCAAGGACTGAAAGAAATAAAGCAAGCAGGTGGCATAACGTTTGCACAAGATGATACTGCAAAATATAATAGTATGCCCAAATCGGCTATAGCAGAAGGTATTGTCGATTTTGTTATGCCCCCAAAGGGTATTGCAAAAGAATTATCGGCCCGAAACAAATACTCATTAAAAAGTGAAATTGTAAGGCAAGTAGCGCCTGAAGATGAAATTGACAATAACGACCCGAGCCTAAAATCTATTCTTGCGCTTATTTACCGGAACAATAAAATTGATTTCAATAATTATAAGATGAGCACCATTAAGCGGAGGATACTTCGCCGTATGTTGATACATCAATTGAAAACCATAAAACAGTATTTTGAATTGATAACTAAAAAGAGCGTAGAAGCTGAATTGCTTTATAAAGATCTGCTGATAAATGTTACTGAATTTTTCAGGGATCCGGATGCTTTTTTGCTTTTGAAAAAGAGCATATTTGCCAAGTTACTGAAAGAAAAGAAACAAGGCGAAACATTACGTATATGGGTTGCCGCTTGTGCTACAGGTGAAGAGGTATATTCAATTGCTATGCTGTTGTTCGAGCTGCAGGATAATAAAAACAATATCGTTCCTTTTCAAATATTTGCTTCAGACTTAAGTGCTGAAGCAATACAGGAGGCCCGTATTGGCGAATATTCAGTATCAAAACTTCAGAATGTTTCACCGAAGCGTATACAGCGCTTTTTTACAAAGAACAAGGATGTGTACCGTATATCACAATCATTGCGTGATGTCTGTATTTTTGCCCAGCACAATATCCTGGGCGATCCTCCTTTTTCGCGCATGGATTTTATCAGTTGCCGTAATTTCTTAATATATCTTGAACCTTCTGCTCAAAAGAAAGCTATTTCAACCTTTCATTATTCTTTAAACGAAAATGGTTACCTGATGCTTGGTAAGTCTGAAACTACCGGTGCATCGGCCCATCTTTTCGCTTCGCTGAATAAAACTTATAAAATATATACACGAAAGAAAAGCCTGGCAACCCGCAGAATGCCTGAGCTGGAATTTGTAAAGAACCGAGGTCGTATTCCGGAGAGATTATCTGCCGATTCTCTGTTTCCTAAAAAATCTCTTGTACCGATTAGCGGCCATTTAAGCGGCGCTTTTGATAGTTTTCTCTTAACTCAATATGTGCCGGCCAGTGTAATAATCAATTACGACATGGAGATATTGCAATTCAGAGGACAAACGTCGCAGTATCTTCAGCAAACTTCGGGCAAGGCCAGTTTTAATATTTTAAAAATGGCAAGCACCGAAATTACTTTTGAGCTTCGGAACGCTATTCACCATGCAATAAAGTCGAAACAAACTGTGCGTAAGGTAGGTATTGAAATGAACCGTAATGCGGTTGCCAATACCTTGCAAATTGTTAACCTGGAAGTTACACCAATTAATGTAGAGGGAGAAGACCCCTTGCTGGTTGTGGTATTTAGCGGACAGCAGGCAGAAATATTAGGGCACCAATTAAAGGGTGCCAAGTATAATTCGCAAGCTAAAGACCGTAGAATAAAAAAATTAGAAGAAGAAATTGCAGCGGCGCGTTACGATATGGGTATTATTACCCACGACCAGGAAGCTGTTAACGAAGAACTGCAGAGCGCTAATGAAGAAGCTTTATCGAGCAATGAAGAATTACAGAGTCTGAATGAAGAACTGGAAACTTCGAAAGAAGAAATTGAATCTACCAATGAAGAACTTTCTACCACCAATCAGGAACTGCATGCCCGCATTCAGGAAGTAGAAGAATTATATTCATATTACGAAGGCATACTGGCTACGCTGCACGAACCTATGGTCATTCTCGACAGGAATATGCGTATTAAATCGGTAAACGGTGCTTTTTCTAAAATGTTTAAAATAAAGGAAGAGGAAAGCCTGGGAATGTCGTTATATAAATTAAGCAATAATCAATGGAATATTCCGCGGTTACGTGAACTGTTAGAGGATATTGTTCCAAAGAACAATCGCTTTCACGATTTTGAAGTGGAACATGAGTTTCCATTCATTGGTATTAAATCGCTTCTGCTGAATGCGCACCGTATTGTGCAGCAAAGTAAAAATGAAGAATTAGTAGTTCTTACCATAATTGATATTACGGATGTGAAAAGGTTGGCCATTGAGCTGCAGGTAAAAGAAACCAGGGTGCTTGAAATACAGATGGAGGCCGATAAAAGCATTTTAAAGAAGATAGAAGAAAACAATAACCAACTTTTAGAAGCTAAAAACAATGCGGAGATAAAAACAAAAATTGCTGAGGAAGCCGTTAAGGCCAAACAACAATTTCTGTCGAATATGAGCCACGAGATACGAACCCCAATGAATGCTATTATTGGGTTTACCAAAGTGTTGTTAAGTACTGAGTTATCGCCCAAGCAACGCGAGTTTATCGGCGCCATAAAAACCAGCGGCGATACATTAACCGTTTTAATTAATGATATACTAGACCTTGCAAAGGTTGACGGAGGGAAAATGTTATTCGAGAAAGTTCTCTTTAAACTCGATACTTCAGTTTCGTCCATGCTTCATTTGTTCGAAACCAAGGTGCAGGAAAAAAACATCAGGTTAATAAAACAGTTTGATAAAAACATTCCTGAATTCCTGCTGGGCGACCAGGTGCGCCTGCATCAGATAATTTTAAACTTAGTGAGTAACGCAGTAAAGTTTACCGCTAAAGGAGAAATTAAGGTTAGCGTGAATATGATTAAACAGGATGAAGAAAAAGTAACTGTAGAATTTGAAGTTACTGACTCGGGCATTGGCATACCTAAAGATAAGATGGAAACCATTTTCGAAGCCTTCCACCAGGCATCAAGCGGCACCTCGCGGCTTTATGGTGGTACGGGTTTAGGGCTTGCCATAGTTAAGCAATTGGTTGAATCGCAAGGTGGCACTATAACAGTAACTAGCAGACTTGGCGAGGGTTCGACTTTTAAATTTGTTTTAGACTTTGTAAAAACAGATGATAAAACTGAATTTGAAACAGGAGAGGTCGAGTTGATAAAGGATATTAAAAGCCTTAAAGTTCTTGTTGTTGAAGATATAATGCTGAATCAGTTATTAATGAAAACATTATTAAATGATTTTGGATTTGAATACGATATTGTTTCGAACGGTAAAATGGCTGTTGAAAAAGTACAGACAGATACTTATGATGTTATTTTAATGGACCTGCAAATGCCTGAAATGAATGGCTTTGAAGCAACAGAGTACATACGTAACACATTGAATTTAAAAACTCCTATAATAGCACTCACCGCTGATGTTACTACGGTCGATCTGGCTAAATGCACTTCTGTAGGTATGAATGACTATTTGTCGAAGCCTATTGACGATAGATTACTTTACAGTAAAATAATAGGTTTGGTTAAAGACCATGTACCGGTGCAGTACAGTTCTGTTGAAGAAGGTAAGGTTAGTTACAGCAAAAAGTTAAAATATGTCGACCTGAACAGTTTAACTGAGCGGTCGAAGTCTAACACAAAACTGATGTTAGAATTAATATCTATTTACCTGGAACAAACCCCTCCCTTAATAAGAGTAATGAAACAAGCCTTGCTCGATAAAGATTGGAATTTGTTACAATCAGCCGTTCATAAAATGATACCCTCATTCTCAATTATGGGAATAAGCACGGAATTTGAAAATATTGCCAAAAAAGTTCAGGAAGATGCGAATAATATTCAGGTGCAGGCCACTGCAGTATCTGATATGGTTAGGCAGCTGGAGGATATTTGTGGAGAGGCCTGTAAAGAGTTGGAAGAAGAATTCAATCATATAAAAACAGGTAATAGCTGAGAAATATTTCTGGGCAGCTATGACCTTTGTGAAAACCTGTTTACCGATAAAAAGCTGGTGTTAAACGAAAAACAGTTTTTTGAAAGAAGAAAAAACTCTTCTTTGCATACTTTTATTGAAACATGGAGCTCGAATATGTTAAGATAGAATATAAGGCCCCTATTATTTATTTAACCTTTAAGGAGGGGGTGGAACTGGGGATTCCGGAGATTAATGAACTGAATGCTTGTGCCAAAAAGTTAAGTGATGGCAATGCTTACTGTGTATTATGCGACGTGCGTGTTAATATGGCAGGTGTTACACATGAAGGAAGAAGGCTTGCTGCAAAACCGGCCCCAACACATAAGGGTACGGCAGTTATTGTAAAAAATACGTTTTACCAAATAGCCGCTACATTATTCAGCAAATTCGATCAACCGCAATTTCCGTATAAAGTATTTACTGACGAACGTGAGGCAATTGATTGGCTTATGCAATTGCCGCTAAATTAGTTAAGATGCTTTAGCTTCCCTAGTCTTTAAACTCATTAAGCCATATCTGGGCCTTGAGTTCGTACAAAAAGACCTTTACAGGAAAAGGAGAAGAAAATGCAGCAACAAATAAACTCATGATCAAATAATCTAAATGACTTTCTGCCAAAAAAGCACCGGCCTTAATGCCTTTAGTACCCTCGGCACTCGACAGGTATTTTCCGGCCTCTTTATCAAGCTGCCTTAAATTTGCACCATAAACAAACATAGGATATGATTGGCCCTTACACAACTTTAACCGCTCTTCAACATTGACTTTAGCTATATCAAGTGTCACTTTTAAGTTAGGGGCGTATTTTGAGTATAAGATCCCATTTTCTATCCACATTTCGGTATACTCATTCTTAAAATAAGCTTCTCTCGAACTCATGCTGTCTAACTGTAGGTTTAACCGCAACAAAGTTAAATAATATTAATGTTTTAAATAAATAATAATGAAGAACTTTGTACAAGAATTGTCTGTTTTATGAAGAAAAATAACTACGACAAAAGCATTAATATTATTGATGAGGTATTTACGAATGCCATTAATCATGGCATTTTCCATTTATCTACCGAAGACGATTTTTTAGATGGGCGTACTATTACAATAAACGGACAAAAACTTCTCAATTTCGGTTCGTGTTCATACCTCGGGTTAGAGCTCGATAAAGATGTTATTGAAAGCTCAATTAATGCGACCCGCAAATACGGTACCCAGTTTTCAAGTTCAAGGGCATACCTATCGTTAGGCTTATATAAGCAACTCGAGGAGTTGTTTCGCAATATTTTTAAAACACCTGTTGTAATAGCGCCTACTACTACATTGGCGCATAGTTCAGCTATACCTGTTGTGGTTGGCGATAATGATGCAGTTATACTCGATTTTCATGTGCATGCCAGTGTACAAGATGCTGTAAGTAAATTGTATAAAAGAGGCATACCGGTTGAGCTTATAAGGCACAACAACCTGGATGAATTAGAGAACAAAATAAAAGAATTGGGTGCCAAGTACAATAAGGTATGGTACATGACCGACGGAGTTAACAGTATGTACGGTGATCTTGTACCCATTCATGAACTAGTTGCCTTAACCAATAAGTACAGCCAGCTATACCTATATATTGATGATGCACACGGCATGTCATGGACGGGTTTAAATGGCTCAGGTTACGTTTATAGCCAAATTGAGCCACATCCTAAAATTATTGTTACAACATCACTGGCAAAGGGTTTTGGTATTGCGGGTGGAGGAATCATTTCTTCTCCTGATGCAGAAGTAATTCGTAAAATAAGAACCTGTGGCACATCATTGATTTTCTCGGGCCCTATGGGTCCCTATGCCTTGGGCGCTGCAATCGGGTCAGCCCAAATTCATTTGTCAGATAAAATTAAAGTGCTTCAAACAAATTTACAAGAGTCGATCAGCTATACCAACAAGCTCTTAAAAGAATATGCTTTGCCGCTTGTGGCCGAAACACAATCACCTATTTTCTTTGTAGGCATGAGTTCATTAAAAGCGGGCTACAATATGGATAGACGATTGTTGCATGAAGGTATTTATGCGAATATCGGTCTCTTCCCCGGTGTGCCTATGCGCAGGACAGGTATACGCTTCACTAACACACTTCATCACACTAAGGCAGATATAAAGGCTTTGGTTGAGGCTATGGCACATCACTTTCCAAAAGTACTTGAGGAAGAAGGATTGACTGTTCGGCAGATATACCAGGCTTTTGATATAATCGGGAATGGGGTAGAGGAGGTGGCTGAAAAGAATTCTAGCCCGACTAAAAATTTTACCATACAACACGAGCGTTCTATTCGTGCTTTTGAAAAAAAAGAATGGGATAATATACCCTTAGATAACTGTCCGTTTGATTGGGAGGGCTTAGCACAAATTGAAAATGCTTTTTCAGGCAATACGCTTCCAGAGGAGAATTGGGAGTTTCATTATTACGTGGTTAGAGATGCAAATAATAAACCGGTTATTGCCACTTATTTTACGGTTGCTATCACTAAAGATGATATGTTCGATAAGGAAGGTGTTTCAATTCAAGTTGACAAAAAGAGAGAGTCAGAGAACTATTACCTGACATCAAAGACATTTATAATGGGGAACTTAATGTCGGTCGGTAATCATTTGTTTATTGACAGGAAGAACCCGGAATGGAAGAAATTATTGAAGGAATTGATGAATGAAGTTCTGGCTGAAAAGGAAAAACAGCAAGTAACGGCAGTGTATTTGCGAGATTTCGATCTGGCTGATAGTGAACTGAGGGAGTTTTTCATGGAACATGACTTCATTAAAATTGAACTTCCGGATAACCATGTGTTAGATCATTTTGAATGGAATACCCCGGAAGAATATTTAATGACTTTGAAAAGTGATGACCGTAATAAAATTAGAAAGAGTGTTTTGAAAAACACTGACTGCTTTGAAGTAGAGTATGTGACAAACCCATCTGCAGAGAGGGTGAAGCACTATTTTGAATTATATAAGAACATTAAAAACAAGAATAAGGAGATAAATATTTTCGGCTTCCCTGAAAAATTATTCCGGACCATTGCAGCAAGTTATGGCTGGGATATAATTGAATTAAACCTAAAGCCTGAACATACTAACAACAATGAAAAGGTACTTGTAGCAGTTGGTTTTTGTTATAGATCGAAGTATTATTATACCTGCATTTTGGGCATGGATTATGCTTATATGGATTATGAGATATACCGTCAAATGTTGTACCGGGTAATTCTGCGAACAAAAGAACTTGGCTTGAATAAAGTGGTGCTCGGAATGACAGCCTCAATTGAAAAGCAACGTTTTGGCGCAAAACCGCAACCGGCAGTTGCATACGTTTTACTTGATGATACGTATAACAGAAAGGTTATTGAAACAATGTCAGGAAGAGAATAAACTTAGCCAACAATGATCTTTCCAAGGGCTTCTACCCATTCATCATTGTCGTTGAGGCTTTCAGCAAGATGTAAGTGAGTGCCTCCGTGTTCCTGGAACAAGCGATTATATTCTACACGAATTTCAAACAGTGTTTCCAGGCAATCGGCAACAAAAGCAGGTGAGAAAGCCAGTATCTTTTTTACTCCTTTTTTAGCCAGGTCTTCAATAACTTTATCGGTGTAAGGTTTTATCCAAGGGTCGCGGCCTAGCCTCGACTGGAATGCCGAAGAGTAAGTACCTTCCTTTAAATTCAATGCTTTAACAAATAAGCGTGTGGTTTCAAAACACTCTGCACGGTAACAGTAAAAATTATTTTTATTAAGTGAGTTGCAACAATCGCCCAGCTTACAATTCATGCCACATTGGGCCGACCCCTTCATAATATGCCTTTCAGGCAAGCCGTGGTAGCTGAATAAAAAGTGATCGTATTCTGATATGTTGTTTTGTTTTTGAATGACCTTAGCAAAGGCATCAATATAATTGGGGTTATTAAAAAATGGCCCTGTTATACTTATGTCCTGTATTACTTCTTTGTTCTTTATCAACTCCATGACCTTCTCAACAGTGGAACCCGTGCTTGATGAAGCATAGTGAGGATATAACGGAACAACAATTAGCTTTTCAATTTCGCCGTTACTTGTCATTTTATCAATAGCCGCTTTTAACGATGGCTTTTGGTAACGCATGGCCAGGTCCACTATATAGGTATCGCCCAAATGATTTTGCAGTTTGTCTTTTAATTTTTGCCCATATATCATCAGCGGGGAACCATCTTTGGTCCACACTTCTTTGTACTGTGCAGCCGATTTTGGCGCACGGGTAGGGGCAATAATTACGTTTACCAATAGCTTGCGCTGCAATGCCGGAATATCAATGACACGTTTATCATTTAAAAATTCAACCAGGTATTTCCTAACATCTGCCGTTGCAGGGCTGTCGGGCGTTCCCAGGTTTACTAATAATATTCCGATCTTCATTAATTTTAAATTTTGAATGTTGAATTTTTAATGAAATACACTCTTTTAAACATTTAAAATTTAGAATTAAAAATTGAGAGCACGCTTCCCTGTGGCATCCAAACAAGCTTCTTTAATAGCCTCTGAATAAGTTGGGTGTGCATGGCATATGCGGGCAATATCTTCTGCCGATGCACGATACTCCATAGCTACTACTGCTTCACCAATCATATCCGCTGCGCGCGGGCCTATTATATGTATACCTAAAATTTCGTCGGTAGTGGCATTGGTAAGTACTTTTACAAAACCATCAAGGTCGCCGCTGGCGCGTGCACGGCCACTTGCCTTAAACGGAAAGCTGCCTGCTTTATAAGTAACGCCTTGTGTTTTTAATTGTTCTTCACTGGCACCCACCGAAGCTACTTCGGGCCAGGTATAAACTACACCCGGTATTAAGTTATAGTCAACATGCGGCTTTTGGCCTGCCATTAATTCGGCTACATATACGCCTTCTTCTTCTGCCTTATGCGCTAACATAGCACCACGTACCACATCGCCGATAGCATAGATACCTTTTACATTGGTTTCTAAATGATCGTTCACATCAATAAAGCCACGCTGTTTTTTAGTAACACCCGCTTTTTCAAGTCCGAGGTTATCGGTATATGGCCTGCGGCCAACAGCTACCAAACAATAATCTCCCTTAAATGAAACACTCTTTCCATCAGGCCCCTCGGCTGTAACGGTAACTTCTTTTCCTTTGGTAGTAACAGCGGTTACTTTGTGCTTAAAGAAGAATTCAAAGCCTTCTTTCTGCAAAACCTTTTGTAGTTCTTTACCCAGGCCCTTGTCCATGGTACTTATTATGCCATCGGTAAATTCTATAACCTTTACACTTGCACCAAGCCTTGCGTATACTGAGCCTAATTCAAGCCCTATAACTCCGCCACCAATAACAATAAGGTTCTTTGGTACCTCGGTTAAATTCAATGCCTCGGTAGATGTAATAATGCGTTGCTTATCTATAGTTATTCCGGGTAGGGTAGATGGTTTTGACCCTGTAGCTATAATTGTCTTTTCAGCTTCTATTTCAGTTTTCTTTCCGTCCTTATCTATTGCAATGGTATTCTTGCCGGTAAATGTTCCATGACCATTGTACACGGTTATTTTATTTTTCTTCATTAAAAACGCAATTCCATCACAGGTTTGTTTTACCACCTCGCCCTTGCGTTTTATCATCTGGCCAATATTTACTTTCAAATCTTTTATATCAATGCCATGCGTTTTAAAAGTATGCGAAGCATTAAAATAATGTTCTGATGAATCGAGCAGAGCTTTCGATGGAATACAGCCTACATTTAAGCACGTGCCACCCAATGAACTGTAACGTTCAATAATAGCAGTTTTCATTCCTAACTGGGCACATCGTATGGCAGCAATATATCCGCCAGGGCCCGATCCTATTACAACAACATTGTATTTTTCCATAAAATTTAAATATTGAGAATGCGAAAATACAATTAAAAACCTGCAGTATGTGTAACATTCTGTTTATCGCGTAAAATCAGCTCAGCGGGCTATAATTTGTGTTAAAATACCAACCCTTCTTAACATTATGCTGTTAGTAAGTGCCCTCATATTAGAGGTATTTGCGCTTTTTTCCCTAGTAGTTTTGTTCTAATGCAGTTACAAATGATTATATTTGCGATGGACAAAAAGTCCAGTTTTGTCGACAATAAACAAAGATTCATCTAACCTAAAGTTACATGACAAACGCAAGTTTTTTACCAATCGCAATCTTAACTGTACTATCCCTTAACGGATTTTCTCAGTCAAATGCACCTGCAACCACGGCTCCTGCAACTGCAACTACAGCACCTGCAGCTACCAGCCCTGATACAGCAAAAAAGAATAACCCTCTTCCATCAGTAATGGCCGGAGTAGGTGTATTATATTTCAATGGCAACATTGGAAAAGGTAGCGGGATAACCGCATATACTACCATACGCGGTGGTTATACCATTGGAGTAGAAGAAAGGCCAGTAAGCTTTTTAGGCATACAGCTAGATGCTATGTTTGGCAAATTAGCAGCCAGCGAGCGCTCAGATACTCCATCGAACAATCTTAACTTTCAAACAAACGTTATGCAGTTTGAGTTGACTGCAAACTTGCATTTGGATGGATTGCTTCTTAAAAAAGATGCTCCTATAGCTCCGTATCTATATACCGGCTTTAGCTTTATGACATACAGTAAGTATACTGATTTGTATGATGCTGCCGGACAACCATATTACTATTGGACAGATGGTAGCATTCGCGACGTGCCACAAAATGCATATGATGTTTCAACTGCCAATGCAAGCAATAATTACCATGTAGTGCATCGTAGTTATAACTATAATACCTTGGTAGCAACCGGTAGTACTGAGTGTGTGCCTATTGGTTTAGGTGTTAAGGTAAAACTTACCGATAACATTGCTGTAAATGTGCAGGCTGCTTATTATTTTACCTTTACGAATAGCCTTGAAGTATATAGCAGCGTTGCTAACGGTACCGCTAAAGATAAATATTTGTATTCGTTTGCTACTATTGAATACCATTTTACGCGTAAGCAGGAATCACATTTAGATGAGACAAGGTATCAGAACGTAACCATGGATAATTCGTTTATACAAGATACACTTAAAAAGAATGATAAAGGTATATCTGCAGCTGATGCAAACAGACTTGATAGTTTATATAACCATCGCGATACAAGCGCAGTAGATAGGAGTGAAGCATTTAATGCCCATCCTACTGAAGGCGCGCTTAAAGCACAGGATCAGGAAGAAATAAAGAAAAGTCATGACCCGAACAAGGTACCTCCTCGTTTCAGGCCTGCTGATAAAAACCACGATGGTTATATATCATCTCAAGAAATCACCGAAGCTATCGATGAATTCTTTGACGGAACTTCAACAATGACTATAGCTGATATTAACGGCTTAATCGACTACTTCTTTGACCAATAAACATAACATATGATAAAGTACCTCGTACTACTGATCAACCTGATAGGGTTATTCGTTTACCAATTATTTATGCAGTCGGCAGTGACTGTAACACAAACGGCTCCCCCTAACGCTCAACCAGGTTCGACCTTCACAGTCGAGGTAACTATCAACAAAGGCAGTGCTTCCGGCTTTGCCAAATACCAGGCCGACCTACCGCAGGGATTCACTGCCACCGCGGTAGAAAAGCAAGGTGCTACGGTACTTTCTTCGGGTAATGCTATTAAGTTCATATGGGCTTCTCTTCCGGGAGATGCTACTCTTAAAATATCCTATTCGGTTACCATTGATCCAAGCTTAACAGGTAACCAGAACATAGGTGGTAAGTTCCTGTATGTATTAGATAATGTAAAGACCGAAGCTGATGCCAACCCGCAAACTGTTTCTATTGGAGGTGCTGCCGGCGGCGCAGTGGCAAGCACGCCTACAGCCGTAACAACGCCAACTAATAACGCCATAGCAAGTACACCTACTGCGATTACTACACCAACTAATACCAATAATACAACTACTGCAAGTACACCAACTACAGTTACTACCCCAACCAATAATACAACAACAGCAGGTACCTCACCTGCTATTGTGCCTACCACAACAACTACTCCAAGCGGCGCTACCACACCAGCAAATTATAACAACACGGCCTCAGGCACTGCTGCTTCATCAAGCCCACCGGCACCGGCTATTGGTGGTGTATACGCTACCCGTAGCCTTTCTACCGGCTCGGTTGCTCCGGGTGGTGCTATAGTAGTAAACGTTACTATACATAAAGGTGCTACAAGTGGTTTTGCAAAATTGCAGGAAGTTATTCCTGATGGCTTTACAGCAACAGAAGATGCAACCGGCAAAGGCAAAGGTTCGGCATCTTTCACTTTTGTAGATGGTAAAATGAAAATGGTATGGTTAAGCTTACCTACCGATTCTGTATATACTGTATCATACGCATTAAATGCCGGAGCCAGTTCTTCGGGTAGCCAGTTAGTTACCGGTGCTTTCTCCTTCGTGCAAGATGGAGGCGCTCAAAAATACCCTATAAACGGAACATCATTCGTGGTATCTGGCCAAGGCCAAATTGCAGTAACACCAACCAATACAGTTACACCAACTAATACGGTTACACCTACCAATACCGTAACACCTACTAATACAGTTACAACTGCTTCAGTAACGCCAACTAATACAGTTACAACTACTGAAAGTGGTAGTGTAACCCCACACATTGGCGGCGGTAGTAAAGGCGTAGTGTATAACGTTCAAATAATGGCACTGCATAATGCCCTTAAAGATTTTAAGAGCTATTTTGCACGTATTAACAATATAAATGAGGCAATTACCCCTAAAATGGAAGAAGGCTTTACCAAATATATTGTAGGTAAGTATGGCGAATATAAAGATGCACGTGACCATAGAGAAGAAATGAAAGCCAAGAACGTAACAGGTCCGTTTGTGGTAGCATATAATGGCGGACAGCGCATAAGTGTTCAGGAAGCCTTAATGATTACAAAACAAAGCTGGATTCAGTAACCTTTATGGGTATATTTGCGTATAATTGCGAACCTGCTGAGAAAAAAAACATATGCCGAAAGTTTCCTTATTAGTATATAGTCTTATAATCTTTCTTTTTACAGCGGAAAAGTCCTCAGCAATTAGTTATAATTCAAATAACGATTCTACCACTCAGGCCCATACTTCTGTAACCGATACCAATCACTCAGTCCAACCAACAGGTACATCATTTGTATTGCAACCTGTAATTGGTGCCAGTATAGGGATGCTATCGTATTTCGGTAATGTTAAATATGTTAAGGGATATGCTCAAAACCCAACCACATCAAGAATTGGATGGACACTTAATTTTGCTCAGAAAATAAACCAGCATGTTGAGTTTAATTTATACGGCTTGTTTGGTACCCTTGGGCAATATGAACGGTCGCCGAGCTATAACTGGAATTTCGAGTCTCAAATAGCAGGAGGCGGTTTTAATTTAACCTATAAGTTTTACCCTCAAAAGGATATTTCACCATACGTTTCATTAGGCTTGGAATCATTTAACTTTCTTTCAAAGACAGATATGAGAGATAAGTATGGTAATAAATATTACTATTGGTCAGATGGTAGCATACGCAGTATTCCGCAAAACCTTCCAGATGCCTCATTAGCCACGGTATTAACACCAGATTATACTTATGAAACTGATATAAGATCATTAAATTTAGATGGTTCCGGAAATTATTCACAACAAACATTTGCAGTTCCTATTGGAGCTGGGGTAATGATGCATATTAGCAGGAAAGCGGATTTTTCTGTTGGCACTACCCTGCATTACACATTTACCGACCATATTGACGGGCTTACTCCTGAAATACAGGGTCCGCTTAAAGGTACTACCAAACACGATATGTTTTTGTTAACCGCCGTTAGCTTTAGATACGACTTAACAAGTATCCGTCACCTGAATGGCGAGGATGTAGATGAAAGCAGGTATGACAATGCTATGCTAGATGCCTCGGTTATACAAGATACAGTAGTACCAGTGGTAAATAATGATACACTTCCGCAAACTGCTGCGCAAATGGCATTGCAATACAAGCGCTTTAAAGATACTACCGGTGCTTATGAAAAAATGACTTACGATAGCTCGGGTGTTAAAGATGGCTCGCTTTTACAGACTCCACAATACGTTGTTGAAATTGGTAAATACTCAAAAGCGGTTCCACCAAAGGAGATGGATAAGATACTAAGTGTAGCCGACGCTAAGTCTAATACACAGAAAGATTCATCTACCATCTATACAGCGGGTAGCTATGATGATATACAATTGGCCAAGATACGTAAAGAAGAACTGAAGCAACAAGGCTTTAAGGATGCGCGCGTGGTACTTAAGAGAGGTAATGAAATAATAGATATTGATAAACCTGCAGGTGCCGGCGAAGTGGCCGCTACAACCACTACTCCTGATGGCACTAAAACAGGTAGTGATAAAGGTGCAACTGAGACTGGCCCTGTTGGTGGAGTGGTATTCAGGGTGCAGTTAGGTGCATTTAAGCATAAATTAACAGGCACACATGTGTTTACATCTGCTAAAAACCTGATCGAGATAAAAACAGAGAACGATTATTATACCTATTCAGTAGGTTCGTTTACTAACTATAAAGATGCAGCAGCGCTTAAAGCAGAAATGATTTCTAAGGGATATTCTGACGCATTTGTTAAGGCTTACCGCAATGGCAAACGTATTACTCTTGCAGAAGCAGGCGCTGGTAATACAAAAGCTGTGCAGGAGAATAACAAGCCGGCATCGGAGGTAAAAGAATCTAAAGGAGAATCAGCGGCGCCTGTTGAAGGAAGTTTGGATAAAAAAGATATCAAATTCAAGGTTCAATTAGGTGCGTATAAAGGCAATCCTCCTGCAGCTATGAGAGCTAAGTTTAAGAAGTTTAAGAACCTTGCTTTTGATGAAGATGAAAGCGGTAAGGTACATTACAATATTGGCCCATATAATGACTATGCCGCAGCCAAGGCCATGAAAGAAAAAGTAGTTGCCGGTGGTATAAAGGGTGCCTTTGTAGTGGCTTATTACAAAGACAAGCCAATACCGGTTAAGCAAGCTATTGAAGCAACAAAAAAATAAGCTTCATATTTTCTTCATTGGTTAGTTATATATTTGTATCATAAACCAATAAAAATGAAAACATTAAGAATATTTATAGCTGTATTGGCTATAACCTCCATAAGCACAGCAGCCATTGCACAAGGCGGCCTGCTTGACAAAGCAAAAGATGCAGCAAAGAAGAAGTCTGATAAGGCGAAGGAAGCAAAAGATGCTAAAGCTGCCAAAGCTTCTGCAAAAACAGGTAAAGGCAACGATAAAATGGCTGTAAAGAGTAGCGGTGTATCGCAAACCACAACTACAACTAACCAGGCTGGCGGAGCTGCTACCACTACACCTACCAAGTAATTAAAAAACTGCCGTGCAATAAAAAAGGGAGACATTGTCTCCCTTTTTCTTTTTGTGTTTATAGGTATTATGCGTCGATCTTAGCGTAGCGAGCATTCTTTTCAATAAACTCTCTGCGTGGCAATACATCATCGCCCATAAGCATCGAGAATATTCTGTCAGCTTCGGCAGCACTATCAATAGTTACCTTACGCAGCTTGCGTGATTCAGGGTTAATGGTGGTTTCCCACAATTGTTCAGCATTCATTTCACCCAAACCTTTGTATCGCTGTACGCCTACATTGTCTTTTCCGTTCTTGCCAATTTCCCGTATAGCATTTTCACGTTCTTCTTCGGTCCAGCAATAGCGTTGGTCTTTACCTTTCTTAACCAGGTAGAGTGGAGGAGTAGCAATGTAAATATGGCCACACTCTATAAGTTCCTTCATATAACGGAAGAAGAAAGTGAGAATAAGTGTAGTAATGTGGCTACCGTCAACGTCGGCATCGCACATGATCACAATTTTATGGTAACGCAGTTTTTCAATATTCAGCGCCTTCTGATCTTCTTGTGTTCCTTTAAATACACCAAGGGCTGTATAAATGTTCTTTATTTCTTCGTTTTCGTATATCTTATACTCCAATGCCTTTTCTACATTAAGAATTTTACCTCTTAACGGCAATACGGCCTGGAAAGCACGGTTACGGCCTTGTTTTGCTGTTCCACCCGCTGAGTCTCCCTCAACCAGGAATATTTCGCAAGCACCAGGGTCCTTTTCTGAACAGTCAGCTAATTTACCGGGTAAACCACCGCCTGTTAATGCGCCTTTACGTTGTACAAGGTCGCGGGCTTTGCGCGCAGCGTGGCGGGCAGTAGCTGCAAGTATTACTTTGTCAACAATAAGCCTCGCTTCCTTAGGATGTTCTTCCAGGTAATTAGTAAGCATCTCGCCTACTGCAGTGTCAACACAGCCTACAACTTCTTTATTACCTAATTTAGTTTTGGTTTGCCCTTCAAATTGTGGTTCAGCAACCTTTACCGAAATAACAGCTGTTAATCCTTCACGAAAGTCATCGCCTTCGATTTCGAACTTAAGTTTGCTCAGCATGCCCGATTTTTCAGCATAGCTTTTTAAGGTACGTGTTAGCGCCCTTCTAAAACCTGCTAAGTGTGTTCCACCTTCGTGGGTATTAATATTGTTTACGTATGAATGCAGGTTCTCGGTATACGATGTGTTGTAAAGCATAGATACCTCTATTGGCATGCCATACTTTTCCGACTCAATGTAAATTGGTTCAGGAATAAGTCTTTCGCGGTTCTCATCAAGGTATGCTACAAATTCTTTCAATCCACCTTCAGAGAAAAAAGAATCAGATATGAATTCTCCTTTTTCGTTTTTTTCTCTTTCGTCTGTAATTGTAAGCCTTACTCCTTTATTCAAATATGCCAATTCGCGAAGACGGGCAGTAAGAATACTATAGTGGTAAACAGATTCTGTGAAGATGGTATTATCAGGCAGGAATGTTTGTGATGTTCCTGTTTTATCAGATTCGCCAATTACTTTAACATCAAATAAAGGTTTTCCTTTGCTGTATTCCTGTGTAAATATTTTGCCCTCACGTTGCACCACCGTCTTTAAGTGGGTAGAAAGCGCATTTACGCAAGATACACCAACCCCGTGCAATCCACCTGATACTTTATAGGTATCCTTATTGAATTTTCCACCGGCGTGTAATACAGTCATAACAATTTCCAATGCCGATTTCTTTTCCTTTTTCATTAAATCGGTTGGAATACCACGTCCATCATCTGTAACCGTAATGGAGTTGTTGGTATGAATAAAAACCTGGATGTTTTTGCAATAGCCTGCTAAGGCTTCGTCAATAGAGTTATCTACAACCTCATATACCAAATGGTGGAGGCCACGCAAGCCCGTATCGCCAATGTACATGGCAGGGCGTAAACGAACAGCTTCTAATCCTTCAAGGACTGTGATACTATCTGCTCCATAATCACTTTTATTTGCTGGCACTACTTCTTCTATTTGTTGGCCTTTTTCGGTCATATTTTCAGTTGTTTTTGTAAGGTTTCTCTACCTTACAAATATAAGCTAAAAAAGCGACTATTTGTAATATTCTGAGGGCTAAAAAGGGGTGTTTATTTATCAACAAAAACGGTTGGTTTGTTGATATGTTTGAGGCCAATAAAATGTCTCAAAAAAGGTGTTATAATACGCTATAAAGAACGATAGCGTATTAAAGTGAATAAGTGGACCTCATTCAAATAAAAAAGCCCTCCCGAGTAATCGGGAAGGCTTTTCTGTATGGTAATAGTGCAATTATACTTTTTCGGTAGCAACTGCTTCCTTTTGAGCAGGAGCAGCAACTTCTTCATTGCGTCCATATTGTTTTTCTTCAATACGGGCTTTCTTGCCTTTTGCATTACGTATGTAGTAAATACGTGCTCTGCGAACAACACCTTCTTTGTTCAATTCAATGCTCTCGATAAATGGTGAGTAAATTGGGAATACCCTTTCTACACCAACGCCATTTGATACTTTACGAACGGTGAAACTTGCAGAAGTTCCTGAACCGCGGCGTTGTATTACAATGCCTTGGTACTGCTGGATACGCTCCTTGTCACCTTCCTTAATTTTATAGTTAACGGTAATGGTATCACCGGCTTTGAATTCAGGCATAGCCTTCTTCGTAAGCATTTGTTCTTCTACGTATTTGATTAGATTCATGGCGTTATTTTTTTCAAAAGGGCTGCAATATTAGTAATTTTATTTGAACTAGCCAACAAGAATAAATTAAATTTGACATAAATTCTTCTGTTATGGCTTACAAAACTGGCGACAAAGTTAGTTTTTTACACGAAAAAGGCGAAGGTATCATTACATATATCATTTCGGCGCATAAAGTAGTGGTAGAACTTACGGAAGGTATTGAAATTGAGGTTGATGTGAAGGAGTTGGTTGCCGCCAACCCTATGCCAATGACAGGGGCTACGGTTAAAACCGACGGGCTATATAAAGCTAAGCCACAATCTCACGCCAGAGCAAAGCCCCATGCCAAGGACGTTTGGGTGGTCGATCTGCACGCAGAACAGCTGGAAGGCCATTCATACAGCCAAAGTAACCAACAGAAGCTAAGCCTGCAGCTAAATCACTTTCAAGAGTGCCTTGAAAAGGCTTTAAGAAGCCACCTATCGAAGATCGTATTTGTACACGGGGTTGGGAATGGTGTTTTACGCCAATCGATACGTGATATACTTAAGCGCTATGATGGCATTGAGTTTTCGGATGGTTCTTACCAAAAATATGGTGCCGGAGCCACCGAGGTTCGCATCATATCACGAAACCGCTTTAAAGAAAGCTTCTAAGAATGCCGAATATCGAACAAGGAATTTCGAATGATGAAATAAAATCCATTATTTCGGAATTGGGTGTTCAGTATTCGATATTGGATATTTGCCTTTACTGTTTTTAGTAAGCACGCACGTTCTTGCCTTCCATAAAATTCATGAAAGAACGATTCACCACTCTATTACCACCCGGAGTAGGGTAGTTGCCTGTAAAGTACCAATCGCCTTTATGGTTAGGTATTGCTTTATGCAAGCCTGCTATATCTTGATAAATAATTTCAATATCGGCGTTTATTTCTTTAGGGCGCAACAGTTGTGTTATGCGTGCTGATATCTGTTCAGGTGTAAACGAATCGTAAATTTCTTTTACCAGGTTTTGAATTTTCTCTAATGGCAATTCATCCTGTACTTTGGCACGCTCGTAAATATCTTCCAACAGGTTATCTTTAAATGAATCTCGTAAGAGAGATACGGCAGCTTCAAAGGCAATAAGATCGCCCATTTTAGCCATATCAATACCATAACAATCGGGGTAACGGATTTGCGGAGCAGATGAAACCACAATAATGCGCTTAGGGCCTAATCTGTCTAATATTCTTAAAATACTTTGCTTTAATGTTGTTCCACGAACGATTGAATCGTCGAGTATTACCAGGTTATCTATACCCGGACGAATAACACCATACGTAGTATCGTAAACGTGTGCAGCTTTATCGGCACGGTTAATATCGTTGGTAATAAAGGTACGAAGCTTAGTATCTTTTAATGCTATTTTTTCAACCCTAGGGTGGATAGACAACAGTTTTTTCAGTTTTGCTTTATCACCACTTTCTAATTCCTTTTCTTTAACCCTATCCAAATATGCCTCTACTTCTTCCATCATGCCTAAAAAGGCTACTTCGGCAGTATTGGGTATGAAAGAAAATACAGTATTCTCAAGGTCGTAGTTAAGTGATTTTAGAACAGGCTCAGCTAATAATTTGCCAAGCATTTTACGCTCTTTATAAATGTCGGTATCGTTACCGCGAGAGAAGTAAATACGTTCGAAAGAACATGATAGTTTTTCTTTTGCAGGATTAACCGATACTTCAGATACGTGCTTGTTCTTTTTTATAATTAATGCATGGCCCGGTTGCAGTTCTTTTATTTTATCAGCAGGTACATTAAATGCTGTTTGTATAGCAGGGCGTTCAGATGTTACCACAACTATCTCATCGTCTTTGTAATAAAATGCAGGACGTATGCCATTAGGGTCTCTCAATACAAATGCATCACCATGGCCCAATAATCCGGCTATTGCATAACCGCCATCAAAACGTTTGCTGGCATTAAATAAAACATCTTTTATGTTTAGGTTCTCTGCAATCAATTCCGATATTTCTTCGTTGTTCTTGCCTTCGTGTTTGTATTTTCTGAATAGTTTTTCATTTTCCTTATCAAGAAAATGGCCGATCTTTTCAAGTATAGTAATGGTGTCAGTCTTTTCTTTAGGATGCTGGCCAAGCTCTAAAAGCTTTGCAAACAGGTCGTCAACATTGGTAAGGTTAAAGTTACCGGCTATCATTAAATTTTTTGTGCGCCAGTTATTGTGGCGTTCGAATGGGTGGCAGAATTCAAAATTGTTTTTGCCATAGGTTCCGTAACGTAAATGGCCCAATAACAATTCGCTTAAAAAAGGAACGTATTTGCTGAGCTCTTCCGGGTCGGTGCTTTTATCTTTATTCTCAGCAATGGCATTATCCATCTGGTGCTGAACTTTACCGAAAATTTCCTCTAATGCATTGTTGGCAGTAGATCGAATGCGGTGCATATAAAGTGAACCCGGAGCTGAAGAAAGTTTTACGTCAGCTATACCTGCGCCATCTTGTCCGCGATTGTGCTGTTTTTCCATAAGCAGGTAAAGCTTATGTATGCCATAATATGCAGATCCGTATTTTTTTTGGTAGTAGCTAAATGGTTTTAACAGCCTAATCAGTACTATACCACACTCTTCATGAATATCATCGCTCATACCCCTCGGTTTTGGAGATACAAAGTTACGAAATTGTTACGTAATAAATGATAAAACAAACACCCCTTTGCAGGGTATTTAAAAGGACTTAATTTCCTGTGATTTTGAACTCTGTACGCCTGTTTTGCTGCCTGCCTTCATCGGTTTCATTGGTAGCTATCGGATTGTCCATTCCATAACCCTTATAAGTCAGGCGGTCTGCTGCAATACCATGCTTAATCAAGTAGTCAACCACCGATTTTGAACGTGCTTCCGACAGTTTTTGGTTGTATGCCTGGGAGCCTTTGTTATCAGTATAGCCGGAGATCTCGATCTTGAGTTTAGCATAGGTAGTAAGCAGGTTTATAAGCCTATCCAACTCAGCTGTAGACTCAGAACGTAAGGTGGCTTTATCAAAATCGAAGAAAATATTACGTAGTACAATACGGCTGCCCACGTTAAGTGATTGTAATGCCACATTCTTTTCAACTACTTGGTATACAGCAGTATCTGGTATATCGAAGTTGGCCGAGTAGAAGAGGTAATTATCTGCTTTCACAGCAATACCATAATTGGTTCCGGCAGGTAATGATACTAAGTATTTACCTGTTTTACTGTTTGATTTAAAGTCAGCAATAACCTGGTTCTTTTTGTTGTCAACCAATTCGATGGATGCTTCTAAAGGTAGGTGAGTGGTAGAGTCGGTTATAACACCTTTTAAAAGTGTCATTTTGGTCTTGTTCACCGCTACTGCCGATGTCATCATAGCATCGGTAACAACGCCTGTACTGCCAGCCATTAAATTATCTTCATTGCTAAGTGCAACAGGTTTTTCTTGGCCCAAGAAGGTGATCATATAAATATCCGTTTCGCCATATCCTTCCTTACGAACAGAAGCATAATAACCATGTTTACCACTAGCCGAAATGCTAAAGAACACATCATCACCGGGAGTATTTACCGGGTAGCCCAAGTTCTCGGGTTCTGACCATTTTCCATTTGTATCGAGGGATGATTTGAATACGTCGAAACCGCCCATTGAGTTATGCCCTTGTGAACTAAAGAAAAGTGTTTTGCCATCAGCTTGCATATCCACACCTTCTTCGGCATATTGGGTATTAATAACAGGGCCAAGGTTTTGCGGTTCTCCCCACTTGGCTTTGTCATTCAATACTACTTTGTAAATATCACGGTCGCCATACCCACCCGGGCGATCGCTTACCAGATAAAGGGTTTTGTTATCGGGTGCCAAGCTCACAGATGATTCGTGAGATTTTGAGTTGATCTTTCCACCCATTTCTTTTGGTGCAGACCATTCATCACCTTCTAAAAAAGACTGATAGATATCGCCACCGTTTTCATCTTTGTATATGTACAAAATCTGTCCATCGGGTGATAAACCTGCTGTTGCATCATGTTCAGCAGTATTAATAGGTGCCCCCATATTAGTTGCAGGTAACCATTTTCCGTTGCGGAATAATGAAATATATAGATCCTCGAAATACAATCCGTCATCGGCAAGCTTACCACCTGTGGTGTTTGGCCTTCTCGATGTAAATATCATTTCTGACTCATCGGCGGAAATGATCGGTCCGTATTCACGGTACTGGGTGTTGATACTTGGTCCTACATTATCAATAAAAACACGTGTAGGGTGCTTCACCAATTCAATACCATTCTTACATTCCTGTATCTTCTTTTTTGTGTCTGTAATTTTATCTGCATCACGTTTTACATCTAAGGTCATGCCATAGTTGTTGTATTCTTTTATGGCTTTGTCCCATTCCATGTTTATGTGATACGCACGGCCAAGCAAATAATGTATATCAGGTGCTACATTGGGGTTTAACTGGTACGCCTTTTCTAAATAAGGTATGGCTATGGTTTTAAATGGCGAGAATGGAGTGAGATAACATGCACCAATTTTGTAATTGAGCATGGCGTTATTTGGGTTAAATGCATTTGCCGATAAATAAAACGGCACACTATGGTAGTGCCACTCAATAGGCATTTCGTAATACTTGTCTCCCTCTTTTATAGAGTCCATGGCTTGTTTAAAGCCTTTAACATTGTCTTTAAAATTCTTTTTATCGAACTCTACATTTTGCGCGTACGAAAATTGTGCGGCAAACAATATGGTTAGGAGAAGTAAAACTTTCTTCATAAGTAAGTTTATAAATGTTCTACTGACAATCTTGTGAATAGTCTTTAGCTACAGCAACGCCTAATGTGGCTGCTTTCTTCCAGTCGGTGCAGGCATCATCAGCTTTACGCATCATCTCCTCAGCAATACCTCTGTTTAAATAAGCGTAGCCATAGTTAGGATCAATTTCAATTGCCTTGTCACAATCTGACTTTGACTTATCATAGTCCTTCATTTTAAATTCAGCCGATGCACGGTTGTTGTATGCAAAACTGTATTTAGCATTTAATTCAATTGCTTTGTTGAAATCGTAAATAGCGCCGCTGTAATCTGCCTTGTCGAACTTAGCGGTGCCACGGTTATTGTAAGCAATGTAATAGTCAGCTTTTAATGCAATAGCTTGTGAGTATGAATCTATAGCTGCGTCTAATTCACCATTCTTGCGTTGTGCACTACCTAAGTTATTATAGGTTTCAGCTTTCTTATTATCCTTAACAGATTCTTTATAATCTTCTATAGCGCCTTTGTAGTCTTTTTGTTCAACCTTGCAGCTGCCTCTGTCGTTATAGGCTTCGGCATAGTTTGGTTTATTTGCAATAGCCTGGGTAAAGTCATCTTGTGCGTCTTTATAATTCTTTGCAGTAAAGCGTGCTTCGCCTCTGTAATAGTAAGCATCCGCATTTTTAGGGTTTGCTTCTATTGCCTTACTATATGCATCACCGGCTTTATCAGAAGCGCCTAATGCATTCTGGCATTGGCCTATTCCGTAAAAGGCCTTATCGCTTTTAGGGTCGAGTTCGGTAGTTTTGGTGTAATCGTTCAAGGCGTTTTGATAATCTTTCATCTTCAATTCAGTATTGCCTTTGTTCAGGTATGCCTGTTCAAATTTTGGGTCGTTAGCAATAGCTGTATCAAAGTCTGCAAGGGCACCTTTATAATCGCCCTTTTTAAAATCTTCGAGTCCCTGATTATAGCTTATCTGTGCTTTTTGATCGGTAGTATTGCCGACAGTCTTAACTGTATCAGCTTCTTGTGCCATAATATTACCGGACGCAAATAGTGCAATAGATAAAAAGAGCGTTTTTTTCATGAGAAACAATTTATAAAATTACCATCCAAAAAGTTCGTACTTCTTCATCATTGAGTTTACCTTGCCTTTAACAGTGCTAAGAACCTTGTGGTCATCGGCATGCATAAGTGCCTCGTCAATTAATTCTACAACAAGCGGTATTTCTTTTTCGGTCAAGCCGCGTGTAGTAACAGCAGGTGTACCAATACGTATGCCTGATGTAATCATTGGCGACTTATCATCGAAAGGAACCATGTTCTTATTCACGGTAATATCGGCTTCTACCAAAGCATTCTCGGCAATCTTTCCGTTAAGGTTCTTAGAGCGTAGGTCAATTAGCATACAATGGTTATCGGTTCCACCCGAAACAATGTTGTAGCCTTTATCTACAAAACATTTAGCCATTACTTGTGCGTTCTTGATTACTTGCTTGCAATATACTTCAAATTTTGGTGTCAACGCCTCGCCATATGCAATAGCCTTGCCGGCAATAACATGCTCTAACGGTCCGCCTTGAGTGCCAGGGAATACCGCAGAATCAAGTATAGCCGACATCATTCGTAATTCTCCCTTAGGTGTGGTCAATCCCCATGGGTTAGGGAAATCTTTGCCCATCATTATCATACCACCACGCGGCCCGCGAAGGGTTTTGTGAGTAGTAGTAGTTACTATGTGGCAATATTGTAAAGGATCGTTCAGTAATTTTTTTGCAATTAATCCCGCAGGGTGTGCAATATCAGCCATTAGCAATGCACCATTGGCATCAGCCACTGCGCGGAGTTGCTTATAATCCCAATCGCGAGAGTAAGCAGATGCACCGCAAATAATAAGTTTTGGCTTTTCTTTAGCTGCTGTTTCAGCAAGGGCAGTGTAATCAACACGGCCGGTTTCTTTATCAACTCCGTAAAACGAAGGAACATACAGTTTACCTGAAAAGTTAACAGGTGAACCATGTGTAAGGTGGCCACCATGCGATAGGTTGAACCCTAATATTTTATCGCCAGGCTTTAATACGCCCAGCATTACTGCTGCGTTTGCCTGTGCACCCGAATGTGGTTGCACATTGGCCCAAACGGCTCCGAATAATTCTTTAGCACGGTCTATTGCCAGTTGTTCTACTTTGTCTACTACTTCGCAACCGCCATAATAGCGTTTGCCCGGCAAGCCCTCGGCGTATTTGTTGGTAAGTACTGAGCCCATGGCTCGTATAACGTTCTCGCTTACAAAGTTTTCTGATGCTATAAGTTCGAGGCCACGCACCTGGCGTTCACGCTCTTCATCAATCAGGTCAAATATTACATCTTTTGTCATAAAGTAAACTACATAATGTGAATAGCAAACTTATGAAAATTGCCTGAATGGAGCAAAAAACTGGATTTGAGGTAGTGACACAGTTATCTTGTCCTTTATTGGGAGGATTGTTTTTATTGCAATACAAATTCCATTTCAGTAGTCAATCTTTCCTCTCTATTGTTAGCCCAACGCTTTACAATTTGGGTAATAAAGACCGTTGAACCTTTCGGCGCTTTTTTTATTTCGGCATGCATCTCATCCGTAAAGTAGCTGCTCGTGCTTGGCTTTGTTTCAATAAGCGTGGGCTTATCGATTAAGGCGTAGCTTTCTTTAGTGCTGTATTGTATCGTTAGTGCGAATCCTACAATTACACCCGAATCATCACACCATTTCAGGTCTACCTTTTTAGCAGCAAGCATTTTCTCCTTCTTTATTCTCCCTCCTTTTAAACCACCTATATAAGGAGCGCAATGGCCAATTTTAAAGGTGTCGAGTTTAATATTACCCTGCTGCGCTAAGAGCAGGGTGGGGATGAAAAGTGATATTAAGAGTGGAAGCTTCATTAAAATACCTGAATATCTAATTCTTTTAGAATCCTTATCGTACCATTAGATAATCGACATCTAATATTATCAAATACAAGATAACTTCCTTTTGCAAGTTGAAGAATATGAGAAATCATTTCTTTAGTCAGATATTCTGTTTGGGAAGAATAAACAACAAATGCTCCCGCTTGAGGGATTTCCAAATCAAAGCCTAGAATTTTAGTTGAATCACTATCCCCACCGAGAAACTCAATTTTACCAATTTGTAAAAGTTGACTTTTTGAGATGCTATCTTTCAAATAACCACAAATACCTGCTTGTAAAATAGGATAATGCAATCTTCTATTAACCGTTCTATGTTTTGAATCAATCTTTAGTGCAAGTCCATTTATATTACGCCTCTGATTCCTCCTAGTCTGAATTTGAATATCTTTAATTATAATATAGGCACCATCTGCAACATCGATAAGCTTGGCTCTCATTCTACTTGTTAGGGAATCATTATTAGAAACCCAATCATAAAAATTTCCATTAACACCAGCACTCAATGTGAATCTGGTAATTCTTGCACTATCCGCATAGTTGCTTAATAGTTGAATTTTACCTGCCTTTAGTAATTCTTGTATTGAAATTGAATTGTCCCAGTAATTACTATCAATTGCTGCAACATAAATTTCAGGTTGCTGTTTCTTTACCTTAAATGTGTTTTTATTTTGCCCAAACAAAATAGCAGGTAATAGCATTAGTATAAACAGTAGCTTTCTCATCTCATCAATTGTATAGGCTTGCTTTTATCTTCTACTGTATAAACCTTTTGTGTTAGTACTCTTTTCTTTTTATCTTTCGATAAAGTTTGTTCCATATCATCAGGCGAATTGATGATTGCTATAACGTTCTCAAATACCGTGGTGCCCTTTTCGTTTTTTATAGCATTCGTCATTTCGTCGGTTAACATATTCGATTCTGAATGAAATTCGGCTCCGCCAATCTTTAAGTCGAATGATTTTACAAAACACATATCCTCTAAAGGAGTAAAATCTCCGAATACCAATTCAAGTTCTCTGTATTTTAAAAGATCGCTTATGTAGGCTGTGGTATCAATTTCATATCCACCAACAGTAATAGAAGCATTGGGCAATGGCCTTACCGTAAATTCTTGAGTTGCAACCAAGTCGTGTCGCCCTGCAGAGTCTTTCCAAAGTGTAATAGTTAACTCACCCGGAATATGTTTTACAACCATAAATTTTCCGCGGTGCATGTTTTGTATATAACCCAGTTCGGTTTCTAATAAATACTGGCCTGTACCGGAGTCGGGGTAATTGACTTGCAAGATATTAGTAACGTTGGTATATATGGTGTTAGATTGTGAGTAAAGACAACTCAGCGGGGTGATAGGGCGTTTTATTTTTATAATTACAGTATTGGCAGTATCTTGCCCAAAACCAATAATAGAAGTAAAGAGCAGAATCGCTAGTAAATAAGATGCTCTCATATATTTACTTTAAACTTTTAGCTTTTCACTTTTAACTTTTAACTCCTTGCGCTTCCCCATTGCTTATCCAAATCTCCCAAGTAAGGTTTAAAGGCAGCCTTTAAATCCTCTACCGATGTTATTGGTTTCTCTAGTACTTTCATCTTAAAGACAACTGTACCCGAGGTGATACCTATTTTACTAAAGTCTTCGATTGAGTATATGGCTAGTTTATTATCCGGAGTGATCATCCATGCAAAGTTCTCAACCTTTGGGTTAAACCTGCAATTATGGCCGGGGTGATAATCATATATAGCGTTCTTATCTTTTTCAACCAGGTAAAATTCGTTGTAGTTGAGGTTGTCGCTATTGTTGTCGGTATACTGTGGAGTTACTTCTGCACCATGAGGTAAATTCTCAGGGCAATCTGTATTATATATACCAAAGTTGTTGATGTAAAACATATTGGTTACTGCACCCATTAAATTAGCATGGGCTAGCAAGTTCTGTTGCTCCTCTTCCTGGTCTTTCTTTATTTTCGTAAGTAAGGCTTCATACGCTTCCTGTTGTTTCTTTTCGTCGGCTTTTCTCTTGTCATATGCAACCTGGTAATCCTGGTATTTTTTATCATACTCTTTCATGGCTGCATCGTAGTCCTTGCCTTCAAAAACAGGGTGCACAATAAAACTGTGTTGTTCGGCTCCTTTTTTTACAGTAAAGGTATACGTAGTGCCGTCCGCGCTGCGCTTCAGGCTGGCATCATCCCATGTAATGGCTGCATAAGATGGTTTATAATTCTTGTCAGCAGGGTCCGGTTCCCATAACAAGTTCTTATAAACTGCCAGTTCAGGGTAATCGTGTTGGTCGGCATCTATGTTAAAGTTGTTACGTCCGGCTGTTACTTTTTTCGGCTCAACGGGTTTTGTCTTTTCAATAGCTGCTTCTTCCTGCTTAATACTCGCAATGCTGCTTTGTATTTGTTGTACTTGCTTTTGCTCAGCAGGCGGAATAGTGGTAGTGTCTTTTAGGTTTTTGGTTTTAGTTGCAATAGGTGTACTCTTGCTCTTATCTAGGTATGTCCAGTTTTGCTTATTTGTATCTAGCTCATACATATTATAGCTGATAGAGCGTTGTGTGGTTACCATAGATACCTGAATCTCTTTGCCAGTTCTTACATAAACTGGTTTGCCGTTTTGGTATCCTCTTACATCAAGCATCCCAGCCGATTCAAACGTATACTGCTTGCCTGCTGAGTCGTAGGTCATAGGTATTCCGCTGGCAAAAAACTCAGCTGCATTGCGGAATTCTCTGTATTTAATATCAACCTTGCCTGTAATAGCCTTTCCGTTAGCATCGCAAAAAGATGAAGCAGGTATTACAATCTTACTGTTGTTGTAAGTAATTGTTCCGCCCTTATTTGCATCAACCGAATATGTCTTGTATGGCACATCTACTCCCTTTATAGGTGGGTGAATGTAAGGGTGCTTGACGGTTGATTTAGCAGTTGTTGTGGAAGCCGTATTTGATTTGGTTGAGCTGCTTGTACTTGCTGTTACTTTAGGTTGGGTGGCTGTTTTATGGTAGTTCCAATATTTCCAGGCTCCTATGGTGGTAACAACTACAGTGGTAGTAACTACAACCATGGTGGTCATGCCTCCAAATTTCTTAGGACTCTTAACCGTATTGGTCTTAGTAGTGGTATAGGTTTTGTATACCTTATTAAAGTCTTTGTGGCTATCTATCTCCTCCTTAGTAAGCTTTTCCGAACCTGTCTCTATTTTTATCTTGTTGTTTTTCATGGCTTCTGCTTATGCTGTTTTTTTGCTTAGTGTTAGTTGTTCTTTAAGTTTATCAAGTAACCGGTAGAGCTTCACTTTGGCATTATTCTCGGTCATGTTCATTATGTCGCCAATCTCTTTAAAGGCCCTCTTCTCAAAAAAACGAAGCTCTACCAGTTGTATGTCTTCTTCTTCAAAATCAGAAAGTACTTCAGCTACTCTATTGTATTGCGCATCTATATCTTCATCGGGGTTTATTTCCTGAATCACATTTTTCAATTCATGTTCTTCTACTTTTATGCTACGCTGTACTTTATCTTTCCGGTACATCATATTTATTTCGTTCAGCGCTATGCGGTATAACCATGAAGAAAATGGCGTACCCATAAATTTGAATTGTGCCAGTTTCAGCATTGCATTCAAAAACACTTGCGATGTAATATCAAAAGCTGCTTCTTTTCCTTCAACCCGTTTATATACAAATTGTAAAATGGGTTCGTAGTACCTGTTATAAAGTACCTCAAACTTTGCAGGGTCGGCCTTGGCCGCCTCAATTTCCTGCTGCTCGCTGAGCATCTCTTCAGGACTTATATGATATTTCGATTCGTTTAGCATGCTGTGGATTTTATCTGTCAGTAATCCGCCTCTTTAAGGTTATAATGCAATACCCTACCTGAAAGATACAGAGATAGTTAATGTTTTTGCTGCGGTTGGCTTTAAGTGGTTGATTGTCAGGTTTTAATATTCTATTGGCTTTGGACTAATGGCTAACCACTAAGGACTATTTAATACACCCTTCCCTCACGCCAAATATCAACTGCATTGTACCATAAGTTGCGGTATTGCTGTTGGCGTTCTAATGCGTAATCGTTATCAGAGAAAGGGTTGTTTATTTTAGAAAAGGTAAAGCTTATAGTCAGGAAATTCTTGTCCTCGCCATAGGTCCAGGTTTCACCACTTGCATTACGGAATATACTACTTGGTGGCCCATAAACTATATACACCATACCACGGTCAGTTTTCCATCCTTCTTCATATGATGTGAAGAATTTATTGGCATCCTGCACACGGTTGTAATAGTTCTTTATCAATGCTCTGGCTCGTTCTTTGGTATTACCTGCTGTGTTTATCCAAAACTCATCAACGGCACCTTTTACATTCTTTGCATTGTTTACCCGGTCATATTCATCGTTAGTGGTAATGTAGCGCAGTGGTGCCACCATTTGGTAAGCCTCGCCAATAATAGGGAAGTGCTTTGGGTACCTGTAAAGTGTTAATCCGTAATGTGTATTGGTATCAACTTGTATATGGTAAAACCCTGTGCCTTTCAACGTTAATAATGCCACGCCACTCGAAGCTGCTTTAATAACAAAGCTGCTATCTGGTTTATAAATAAAAGGTTTCGGTTCTATTATAGAAAACGGTGGTGCTGCAACCGGGAAACTACGACTATAATAGTTTACATAAAATTGTGTAACAGGCTTGGAATAGCTTATAGCATAAGTGGTAGTAGAGTCTATAGATCGGGTGAAAATAATATACCCGTTAGCAGGATCTCGCACTACAAAATTCTGGTCGCTGCTCGGGTTGCTTTTATCTGCAGTAATAAAAGTGGTTTCACTTTTACGGCTTACTAAATCCAGCGTAGTTATGGTTATTAAATGGGTATTGCCTGCCTTTAATTTAATGGGTATAGAACCGACAGCATATTCTCTTTTGGTATTAGTAGAACTGGTGAAATTTAATGTAAGGCTATTTGTATCTAATAAAAAATCAGCATCGTACGATTCAGTCACCTTGCTCACGATCTTTACAGAAGCGCTAAAACTATCAGCCTGGTTGCGGCGAATATAAAGTAGCTCGCTTTCATCAATCTTAAAGTAGAGTAATGAAACAGTGTCGTTTAAATGATAAAGCGAATATTCGGGGTGGAGGTAATGAAGATCGTTACGATATTGGTTCGAAATGTTTTGTACGCTTACCTTGTTTTCAGAAAAACAACCTGCCAGCGCTATTACTAACGAAAATATAAAACCAAATATGCCGGCTTTCTTCATACAGCTAAAATACTATACAAATATAAACGAATGTAGTGGTAAAATTAGTATGCAGTTGTTATTCTTCTAACGAACGACTTACCAGGCTGTCAGGCAGGGCTTTAGTGGTCTTGGCGCCAAGGTCTTTAATGTTCTGAATGCGTTTAACAATATTACCCGGGCCGCTCGATGCTTTTTTCATGGCTTCGTCGTAGCTTTTCTTAGCCGATTCCATACGTTGGCCAACCAAGATCAAATCTTCAATAAGGCCACAGAATTTATCATAAAGTTTGCCACTTTCTTCCGCAATTTCAAATACGTGTCTTGCCTGCTTTTCTTGTTTCCACATCGATACAATGGTATGCAATGTAGCCAATAGGGTAGAAGGGCTTACGATAACGATCTTCTTACCCCAGGCGTAGTTGAATAATTCATTGTCTGCCTGTATAGCTATGCTGAATGATGATTCTATAGGCATAAATAAAAGCACAAAGTCAGGACTGTTCATTCCTTGTAGGCCCTGATAATTCTTTTTGCTGAGTTCGTCAATGTGTTTCTTTACCGATGATACGTGACGTGCCAGATGGGCCTTTTTTACTTCTTCCTCAATATCAGGCGTGTTTACAAAAAGCTCATAAGCAGTAAGTGATACTTTCGAATCGACAATAATATGTTTCTCTCCGGGTAAAAATATAATTACGTCAGGCTGGTAACGGTTACCTTCTGCATCGGTAATGCTATGCTGCACTTCATATTCCCGCCCCTTTTCAAGGCCAGAACGTTCCAATACTTTCTCTAATATTATCTCTCCCCAGTTACCCTGCTTTTTATTGTCACCTTTTAAAGCAGTGGCAAGGTTGTTGGCTTCCTGGCTTATTTTTTGGTTAAGCTCTACCAACTGTTTTATTTCACCTTTTAGTGTATTTCTTTCAGCCGATTCTGCATTGTATGCCTTATCAACCTTATCATGGAACTCTTTTATGCGCTCGCGTAACGGGTTAAGCAATTCGCCCATGTTCTGCTGGTTCTGCTCAACAAACTTCTTACTCTTTTCTTCTAATATTTTGGCGGCCAGGTTCTCGAACTGTTGTTGCGATTGTATATGAAGGTCCTCAATTTCTTTTTTAAAGCTGCCAAACTGCTGGGCAAGATTATCTTTTTCGTTTGTTAAGGTAGCGTTGCGCGTACTCAGCTCGAGTATTTTCTCATTGGCTACTCTTAGCGCTTCTTCTGTCTTTTTTAAACGATCAATAGTTTCATTGTTTATTTCGCGTAAAACATAACGTTGATCAATATCGCTTTTTGAGATACTATCCTTCAAAAGGCTTGCTTTCAAAAAGAAATAACCTATTGCAATACCTGCACCAATACCAATAATTAAGAGTAATGCCGAACCCATAAACAAATGCTGCTTTAGGGTATAAAGCTAAGAATAAATTCGCTTACTTTTTTAGATTGCTTCTATATCAGAAGTGTGAAGCCAGCCCTGATTGCCATTGGCCAGTTTTATTTCGGTCCAAATACCTTCGGACTTAACGATAGATACCTTGGCACCTTCGTGTATAACAAATAATTGCGTAGCATTTTCATCGGGCGAGCCCTTAACGGTTATGCTTCCGCTCATTACAATAGCCGTATCGTGCGAATTGAGAATGATATACTGTTCGCGCGATAAGGCAAAAGACCCTAAGCTAAAAGCTAAGAACAATACGCCGCCCCAAAAACCTATTTGACGTATAACAAGGTTGCCCGATGTCATATACCCTACAATACATAACAAGCCAATTAGTAAGAATGAAATACATAATATGCCCCATCCTTTTTCTGAGAACATATCTGCAAAATTATGCCACCAGTTACTCAGGAACATAGAAGAATCGGGGCTTATCTTGTCAACTGTTTTTAAGTTCGCTAATTGTAAATTGAACTGTACATCTGCATCAGAAGGATTTAGCTTCTTTGCTTTTTCATAATTCAAAATGGCCTTGGCATAATCTCCCAAGCGGTAATAACAATTACCCATATTATAATAGGCTTGTGATGATTCGTACCCATCTTTTATAAAATTGGTATAACACGAAATAGCTTTTTCGTAATGGCCATTGGCATAGGCAGCGTTACCGCTATCCAATACAACATACGGTGCAGATGCCTTTGCATTAAAACATAATGCAAGCGCAAAGAACAAGCCTAGTATGTTAGCGCGCAATTTCATCTTCCAGTTTAGTAATTAATGTAACGGTCGAATTATATACTTCAGTAAGGTTGCCGGTAACCGATGCTGGGGCATAACGGGCAAACTCGCAATTGTCTAGTACTGTAGAAAGTTGTTGCAATGTTTCAGGACTGACTTTCTTCTCGGTCAGCTTGCCTGTAATCGTATCTCTCGAAAGATCTGCTACCGGTATGGTGAATTTATCGCTCAAATAACTGTTTATCGCAGTATGCAACTCATCATAAAATTTCTCTTTGTTATTCGATGCAATAAAATTGTTGGCTGCCTTGAGTCTTTTCTTTGCCATACGTGTTGCACCACGCTGTTTTAAACCAACAGTATCCTGGTGTAATTCAACATAGCGTTTGCGTACAAAAAAGAATCCTATAAAACCTAATAGCGGCGCAAATACTCCGGCATAAAAGGGTACTGAGTATAGGAAGTAATCATCAGACTGGTATGCAGGCAAATGCCCGGTATGGATGTAACGTATATCACTTGCTAACACCTTTACATCTTCCTTGTTAACGGATGTGTTCATAGTAACTGCGGCACTATTATTATCACCCTTAGCTACATCAAGTGCCATTTCGGGTATGTTCAGTGTAACGTATGATTTTTTATTCGGATCGAAATAAGTAAAGTCAACTGCAGGTATTTTATAATTGCCCTGGTGACGAGGAATAATTAAATAGCTAAAGCTACGTGAACCACTAACACCGGTTGGGGTTATATTTAAATGGTCATTTATTTTGGCATCATAATGGTCAAAATCGGTTGGGAATTTGAACGGAATAGAATCTATAAGCTTTAATTCTCCATCTCCACTAACAGTAACATTTACGTTAACGGCATCATTTGCTTTAACGCTGCTTTTATCTAAGGTGCTTTTTATAGTAATGTGTCCTACCATACCTGAGAAAGGTTTGTCAGTAGCAGGTAAAGGCATTACATCAATAGTGACAGGTTCGCTTTTAATATTATAAACAACTTTCTTAGCTGAACCAAAAAACTGGCCGAAAATATCGTTAGGGTCTGTATTCTTTACACGTTCCAGCACTACACATTGTGCCGTAGCGGGGTCAATTTTTAATTTGCCTGAGTGTTGAGGGAATATCACACTTTGCTTGAATACAATTGCCTGGTAAGGAACTCCGTTCACAACTTCACGTTCAGTGGCGAACTGCCCCTTTTGTGGAACATTTTCACAATAGAAACCGGTGTAATCAGGCATGGTTGCATCCTGGAAGGCTTGTAAATCAACACGGGTATAAACCTTTACAGTAATTGGAATGGCTTCGCCTAAATACACTTTTGTTTTCTCTGGCAATACACGTATAAACAGGTTTTGTTTTAACTGAGCATCACTCATTCCGCCTTGCTGAGAGTTGCTTCCTTGTTTTGCAGTGCTATTCTGCTGTTGCTGTTGTGCCGCCCCACCTTTAACAACTTTAATAGTTATAGGGTTTGAGCTAAGTGTTTTTCCTCCCGAATGAATAGTAGCGGAGCCTATAGTAAAAGTTCCTTCTTTATGGGGTATTAATACGTAAGTAAGCGTAATAGATTGTGAGTTAACACCATTCACAGATTGAAAACTTGAGGATTGAAAAGGGCCCCCTGCATTTTGAAAATCAGAGAAAGAAGGAGGTGCAAAGTTGCTGCCATTTCCATTCAATGTAAAGTCTATCTGAAATTGCTCACCAACACCAACGGTTGATTTTGAAACCGTAGCAGTGAAATCTTGAGCATACAGGTTAAAGCAACCTGCTAAAGCAATTACAACAAACAAAAGATATTTTAATTTATTCCTTTTCACTTTACCAGTTCTTTTCAATTTCTTTTTGGCCTACTGCTTTCTTCTTTTGTAATTTATCCTGTAAGTTCTTTTCGTCGTTATTCAATGCATCTAACATGCGTTGAGCATCTTGTTTCGATATTTGATTCTTCTGTTGTTCTTGCTCGTCTTTCTTCTGCTGATCTTTGTTTTGCTTGTCTTGATCCTTGTTCTGTTTTTGCTGGTCTTTTTGGTTCTGCTTTTGATCTTGCTGTTTCTGTTGTTGCTGTTTTTGTTGTTGCTTTTTATGTTCCAACATGGCCTGGGCGTAAGCTAAGTTATAACGGGTATCGTTATCCTTGCAGTTGTTATATAAAGCGTTTTCGTATGCCTTTATACTTTCTTCAAATTTCTTTTGACTAAGCAGCGAGTTGCCAATATTATGGTAAGCATGGGCCACTAATGCTTGATCCTTCGTCATTGATAAGGCTTCCTTATATTGCTCTACAGCCTGATCATACTGGCCTTGTTTATAATACGCATCACCCAGGTTAAACTTACCTTGCACTGCAGCCGATTTGTCACTCAGCGCTTTTTGATATTCTTCTGCAGCCGATTTGTAGTCCTTAGCAGCATAGTCCTGGTTACCTTTATGTAAATGCACGTCGCCTTGTTGCGCAAAGCCAACATTCGCTCCTAATAATACAGAAGCCACTAGCAAACTATATGTCAATCCCTTAATTTTCATTCGTGGATCCAAATAGGTTTAACTGGTGATACCATTTTGTCTTTCTTTCGGTAATAAATATATCAAGCAGCAAAATTAATAAGGCCGGAATAATAAATAGCTCATATTGTTCTTCATAATCTCTATAAACTTTTTCTTCAACAAGTTTCTTTCCCATTTTTCGTATCTGGCTTAAAATGGTTCCAAGGCCTGCATCCGAAGTAGATGCCCTTACGCATGTTCCACCACCGGCTGCAGCAATTTGTTGTGTTACATTAATATCGAGCTTGGTTACAACCGTATTCCCTTCTCTGTCCTTCATAAAACCAGTTTGCTGTCCATTGGTATAGAGTGGGATAGGAGCACCTTCGGCAGAACCCATAGCTATGGTATGTATAACAATACCTTTATCCGCTGCTGCTTTTGCTGCTGCAATGGCATCATCTTCAAAGTTCTCGCCATCAGTAATTAGTATTATCGATTTACTTCTTGCTTCAGCATTATTTTGTTGGGTAAGCAGGTCGGTAGACATATTTAATGCGGAACCGATAGCAGTACCCTGCACCGGAACCATATTGGTATTTATGGTTTGAAGAAACATTTTAGCGGCTCCGTAATCGGTTGTAATTGGTAACTGCACAAAAGGCTGCCCTGCAAAAACTACTATTCCTATCCTGTCGCCCTGTAGTTCGCCAATCAATTTTTCAATATCTTCTTTTGCACGTTCCAACCTGCTTGGCGAAATATCCTGCGCATTCATACTATTCGACACATCAAGGCAAATTACAATGTCTGATCCTTTGCGGTCAACGGTTTCAAGATGAGAGCCAATTTCAGGATCGATAATGGCAAATATGATAAAGGTAACAGCTACAATAGATAAGATGAACTTCAAATTCTTTTTACCAAGCGAACTTTCCGGAGCAAGTCTTTTAAAAAGCGAAGCTTCAGCAAAGCTCTTGATTTTTTTCTTCCGTATATACAAAGCCAGCCAATACACCAATATGGCAACAGGCACAAATGCCAATGCATAGAAGTATATTTTATGTGCCAGTTGTAACATTAAGGTACGGTTTTAAAAATGGTATTCTTTAATAATATCTCTAATGCAAGTATTAATGCAGCTGCAATGGCAAATGGCATAAACTCTTCCGACCTGTCAGTGTAATCCCTTTCTTCAATTTTCGATTTCTCCATCTTATCAATCTCCTTGTATATCTTAGCAAGGCTTTCATTGTCTGTTGCTCTGAAATATTTTCCACCCGTACCATTTGCAATTTGTTGCAGTAGGGCTTCATCTATCTCTACATCCTGTAAAGCATATTGGTATGTTCCATCGGGCATCATTGAAACTGGTGTGAGCGCTTTGCCCTTAGTGCCAATACCTATAGTATACACACGTATTCCGAAGACCTTAGCTATTTCGGCAGCGGTTAAAGGGGCAACAGACCCCATATTATTTACACCATCGGTCAGCAATATCACTACTTTACTTTTTACTTTATCGTCTTTAATCCTATTTACCGCTGTGGCTAATCCATCACCAATGGCAGTACCATCAGCAATCATGCCTGTGTGTACCTGTGCAAATAAGTTCTTAATTACGGCATGATCTGTTGTAAGTGGGCATTGTGTAAATGCCTGGCCACTGAATATCACTAGCCCTATTTTATCGGCGGGACGGCTATCAATAAAATTAGAAGCAATAGATTTTGCTGCTTCAACACGGTTAGGGCTAAAGTCCTTCGATAACATACTCCCAGAAATATCGAGTGCTATAATAATATCAATACCCTCGCTTGTAACATTCTTCCAGCTAGTGCTCGATTGCGGGCGGGCAATTATTACTATAAGCAGTGCTACCACCAACATGCGTAGTCCGAATAATGAATGACGCAGGTAATTCTTGTAGGTGCGTATTTTTGGCATCGCCCCTGTTCCCCATGGCAATGGAATAGAAATATCGGCTACCGTATAATTGTTTCTGAAAACATAGAACGTAACCAACAATGGTATAATTGTTAGTAGCCACAATAGCCCCGGGTGCGCAAAGGTTATGTTGTTTATGAAGTTCAAGCTACTGGATTATTATTAGGTTGTACTGGCGTTATGTTTTCTGCAACTGGTTCTGCTTTAACAAAGCTTTGTTTTATGAAATCAACGGCGCTGTTTAATATGGCTTCATTCTCTGTTGGCAGAGGTTGTTCTTTTGCAAACTTTACCAGGTCAGATAAAACTAATATCTGATTCAGTTTCATTTTCAAAATATCCTCCAGGCTAACTCTTCTCAATACATACATAATTTCATCAGTGGTCATTTCCAGTGCTCCAAATCCATATCTATCATCAAGGTAAATACGAAGGATATCAGATATGCCGCTATAGTATTCTTTTACTTTTCCTTCCTGCCATAATTTCTTTAATGCAAGTTCTTCGAGTGCCTTCAAGGCTTTCACATCCGGGTCAACTACAGGGGCTTTAACCTCGAAAATAGCAGGGGCACCTTTCTTCCTGTTTTTAATGATGAGGAAAATAATCAGGACAATTACAAGTAATACTGCAAGCCCAATACCAATATACATGAGTATAATAATGAATGGGAACTTCACTTGTATAGGTCCCTTTATATCTCTAAAGCCTTTGGCGGTATCAACAGGCATTGTTCTTACCTGCATCATTAAGGCATCGGTCATTATAGGATGAACCGTGTCGCCATTTACCACAAACTGAAATGGAGGAATGGCGTAATAGCCTGAATCGAAAGATGTAATTACTAAGTCCTGGGTTAATGATTTCTGAGTGGGGTTATTATGGTCAGGTGTTACAGTATCTATCCTCGATTTACTTACCACATGGACTTTAGAAGCTAATGAGTCAGCAATAATTGGCCACTGAATTTTAGTTGATGCATTTTTTGCATCGTAATTAACGCGTATATGAACGTGAGTCTGATTACCTATGAGTATAGATGTGCTGTCAATTCCCGCAGTGGCGCTTACATTTTGAGCAATAGAAGAGAAGGAGCATAGCCCCAGCAATGCCACTAACAAGTATATATGTTTGCTTACTGTCTTCATTTGCCTCTGCTCTTAAATAATGTACTTAGTGGTACAATATATGATTCGTCGGTAGCAATACTTGCCGTATCAACACCACTGCGCATAAAAATATCCTTCATTGCCTGTTCTCTTTCTCTTACTGCAGCATAGTATTTATTTCGTACTTCCTTACTTGATGTATCGAGCCAGGTTATATTACCTGTTTCAGAGTCTTTTACTTTTATCAGGCCCATGTCAGGCAATTCGCGTTCATGTTTATCGTAAATACGTAATGCTATTACATCATGCTTGCCTGCTGCAATCTTTAGTGCATCACTATAGCCTGTATCCATAAAGTCGGATATTACAAAGGCTATGCATTTCTTTTTAATTGCATTGGTAAAATAGCGCAATGCCTGGGTAATGTTGGTCTTGGTGCTTTTAGGTTTAAACTCGATCAACTCGCGAATAATACGGAGTATGTGCGATTTACCTTTCTTAGGCGGAATGAATAATTCTATACCATCGGAAAATAATATCACGCCAATCTTATCATTATTCTGAATAGCTGAAAATGCAAGTACTGCACACAATTCAGTTATCATATCTTGTTTGAACTGTTTACGTGTACCAAAGCTTTCAGAGCCACTTATGTCAACTAAAAGCATTACGGTCAACTCACGTTCTTCTTCAAATACTTTTATGTAGGGGTGGCCAAAACGTGCAGTTACGTTCCAATCAATAGTACGTATCTCATCACCAACCTGGTACTCACGAACCTCGCTGAAAGACATACCACGGCCCTTAAAGGCAGTATGATACTCTCCGGAGAAAAGCTCCTGCGAGAGTCCACGTGTCTTGATCTCTATCTTTCTAACTTTTTTTAATAGCTCGGTTGTTTCCATAATGCAGTATTAGTGAAATATAAAATAGCTGCTTGCTTAAGGAACTTCAACTGTATTTAAAATATCAGTGATAATTATTTCACTGGTAATGTTTTCAGCTTCTGCCTCGTATGTAAGGCCAATACGGTGGCGTAACACATCGTGGCAAATAGCACGAACGTCCTCTGGTATTACATAGCCCCTGCGCTTAATAAAGGCATATGCTTTAGCTGCCATTGCCATGCTTATGCTAGCACGTGGCGATCCGCCGTAACTTATCATAGAAGCATATTTGTCGAGCTTGTATTCTTTAGGAGAACGTGTAGCAAATACAATATCTAATATATACTTCTCAATCTTCTCGTCCATGTATACTTCCTTTACCAGCTTACGGGCGCGGGTAATATCATCTGGTTTCAATATATGTTGCGGTTGAGGGAATTCTTGTGCCAAGTTCTGACGCATAATTTTTTGTTCATCAGCCTTTAACGGGTAGTGGATAACTACCTTTAACATAAACCTATCTACTTGAGCTTCCGGTAGCATATATGTACCTTCCTGCTCAATAGGGTTTTGGGTTGCTAATACTAAAAAAGGTTCTGGTAGTTTGAAAGTGGTATCGCCAATAGTTACCTGGCGTTCCTGCATGGCCTCAAGTAATGCACTTTGTACCTTAGCAGGGGCACGGTTTATTTCATCGGCCAATATAAAGTTTGCAAAAATTGGTCCCTGGCGCACGGTAAATTCTTCCTTACGCTGGTTATATATCATGGTACCTACTAAATCGGCAGGTAACAGGTCAGGTGTAAACTGTATGCGGCTAAAGCTGGCATCGATAGTAGATGAAAGTGTTTTAATGGCAAGTGTTTTAGCAAGGCCCGGTACACCTTCCAATAAAATGTGTCCGTTAGATAACAGGCCAACCATTAGTCTTTCAACCATATACTTCTGGCCTACAATTACTTTTTCCATTTCCAGGTTAAGGAGGTCAACAAAGGCGCTCTCTTTCTGGATACGTTCATTTAATTCTTTTATATCTACCATAGCAGTTTAGTGTTTTAAGGATAGCAAAGATAATCGACTATTTATAAGAGCTTGTATGATAGGCTGTTAAAAATTGTTAAGCATTTTTATACCCTAAATAGCAGGCGCTTATTGAGATATAGGAATAATTTGACGAATAAAATGGTAAATGAATTATATTATCTGTACTTTATAGCGGATTTGTAAAACTTCTAGGTATATGAGCTATTCTGGCTACCTTTGCCGCTTATGAATCTATTATCTGTTGAGAATCTTTCGAAAGCTTATGGCGATAAGCAATTATTTTCGGGAATAAGTTTTGGTATTGAACACGGGCAACGTGTAGCGCTTGTAGCCAGAAATGGCGCGGGCAAATCTACTTTACTTAGGATATTAAGTAAAGACGATATCGCTGATGCCGGACAAGTAACCTTCCGTAATGATATTCGCATATCGTTCTTAGACCAGGAACCTGCTTTCAGAGAAGGCGATACCGTCTATCAGGCTTTGTTCCATTCAGAGAATGCAATGCAGAAGGCCATTAGCAAGTACGAAATTGCAATGGAAAAGCACGAGGAGGATGCTTCGCCAGAGAACCAAAAACTATTGGAAGAAGCTATTGAATTGGTAGAGGCCAATGATGCATGGAATTATGAAAATAAAGTTAAGCAGATCCTTACCTCACTGAATATACATCACCTTCAGCAAAAAGTAACTTCACTTTCGGGTGGAGAGAAAAAGCGCGTTGCATTGGCACGAGTACTTATTGAAGAGCCTCAGCTTTTAATAATGGATGAACCTACTAACCACCTCGACCTTGATA
>JABDHI010000013.1 GCA_013285655.1 Bacteroidota bacterium | reverse complement strand
TTTCGCTATGGAATTACATTGCCCAAACCTATGGCGAAACTGTAATACCGAATGTTCTTTACTTAACGCGTACCAGCCGGAGTATCGAGAGTGCATTTTTATTTGTACTGGGCACTAACCTGAAAGGCTTAACCGATGATTGGCTGAACTACTATAAGGCACAATACAAGAAAGATATTTCGGCAATTGTTGTTCCTAAAAATACGCCGATCCTTAACAAACCGAAAATCAGCCGCACATATTACCAGTTACATGCCAGCCCTGACGGAAGATACCTAGTTTACTCAACCAATGAGTTAGGCCAAATGAAGGTGTGGTTGTATGATATGCAAACGAAAAAACGCACCAAAATATTTAAGCAAGGGCATAAAATTAACCGTGTACTCGATTACACCTACCCGCTTACAGCATGGCATCCAACCAGCCAATTATTCTCAATAATACTTGAAGAGAAGGGCAAGTTAATGCTATACACTTACACACTGAAGGATAAAAAACTTGAAGGGAGGCGAATTGTAAACTTCCAAAAAATCTTGAATTTCTCTTATGCCGATGATGGGACTAAGTTTGTTATGTCGGCGGTGAAAGATGGGCAAACTGATATTTACATATTTACTGCAGCATCAAACGCATTTGAGCAATTGACCAACGACGTGTATGATGACCTGACACCACGTTTCATCGATCATTCAAACAAAATAATATTCAGCTCGAACCGCCCTGATGATACCTTAAGACTTGGTGGCGATTATATGAAGATGCAAAAGCACCACGATATTTTTGAATACAACTACGCTGCACATTCCCTGATCTTGCGCAGAATAACGAACACACCCGATGCTGACGAAACTGAACCAACAGAATATACCGGCAATTACGTTTCGTATTTGAGTGACGCATCGGGAGTGGTCAACCGTTATTTAGCTTCGGTAGATAGTACCATTAGCTTTGTAGATACTGCGGCACATTATCGTTACATTGTTCATTCTTTCCCTGTTACCGACTATGCACGAAACATCATTGAGCAAGATGTAACTAATACATTACAAAACAGCACTAAAATTATTTACTATAAGGGTAAGTACTGGATGTATCATGATACATTGTCATCTACACCGGGTGCATTTACACCGGCTATATTGAACAACACCGTTTATATGGCTGGCCGCCTGGCTATGCTAAAAAAAAGGCATCGTGATGATTCACTTGCAACACTTGCAAAAAACGATACCTCACATGCATTGATCATAAGAGTTCCGCAAGCTACATTCTCCACCCAGTCTCAAATTACTGCACCAACAAAAGATACTGTAATTACTAAGGCAGATACCTCAAAATTTGATCCGGCCCATATTCCTGTTGATATAAATGACTATTCATTTGATAACAGCCCTCCACCTTTAAAAGTAACGGTTACTATAACTCAGGCAACTTCAATTCCGCCACAACCACAGATGATGCAATCGCAAGTGCAAACACAGCAAACACCTGTAATAAAAGATACAGCAAAGAAGGATACTAACCACGGAAGAAAACATGTATTGGAAAGACAAGACTATCATATTAGTTTTTCTCCTGACTTTGTACTGACTCAGGTAGATAATAGTTTTTTAAATTCCACCTACCAGCCTTACCTTCAAAATGCGCCGCCGTCCTATCAACAAGCTAATTTCAGTGGCTTTGTAAAAGCAAGTCTCTCCGATCTTTTTGAAGATTATAATATTACCGGTGGCGCACGTATTGCACTCGACCTGAGTTCAAATGAATACATGTTTACTTATTCTGATCTTTCGAAGCGATTAGATAAAGAGATCATTTTATATCGCGAAGCTCTTTTAAATATTGCTCCTTCAGGTTTCTACCCTCTTAATTTTTATACCCATGAAGCTACTTACAAATTATCATGGCCGTTTAGTGAAGTGGCTCGGGTAGAAGGAAGCGCATCAGTAATACAATCAAAAGGAGTTACTTTATCTGAAGATATCCCAAGCGCCCAGGCAGGTAACCAATATGACCTAATGCCTAAATTAGAATTTGCCTATGTATACGATGCAACCATACCGGTTGAACTGAACATAAAGTATGGTTTACGTGCGAAAATATTCACACAGTATTTCCGCGATATGGGAGGCCAGAATAATCCAGTGCCTAAAAATACAAATATGTTAATAGCAGGTTTTGATGTTCGCTACTATCAGAAAATAAGTCGCGACCTGATTTGGGCAAATCGTATATCAGGTGCAACATCTGTTGGCCAGGAGAAACTACTTTATTATATGGGTGGGGTAGATGGATGGATAAGCCCTCAATTCGACCAGGATATAAATGTTGCAGACCCGCAACAATACGGCTACCAATCGTTGGCACTACCTTTAAGAGGATTTGATGAAAACATTCGTAATGGTAACAGCTTTATTTTGTTTAATAGTGAATTGAGATTCCCTATTTTCCATTACCTGATAAACAGGCCTATAAAATCTGATTTCTTCAACAACTTCCAGGTTATCGGTTTCTTTGATGCGGGTACAGCATGGACCGGCCCTACTCCATATTCACCTGAAAATTCGCTTAACGAAACTGTAGTTAGCGCAGTCGGCAATCCTATTACAGTTACACTTTCAACATTGCAAGATCCTTTTGTAGAGGGCTTTGGTTACGGACTACGTACACGCATATTAGGCTATTTCGTCCGCTTTGATGATGCATGGGGAATAAGCAATGGCTCTATTGCAAAAAAACCTATTCTTTACTTTTCTTTAAGCTTAGATTTTTAAAAGATCTTTGCTGTTTTATATCACAAGCATTTCCCGAACTTCTTTGTTATATTTGTTAATCATAACAAACGATAATACATTTTATGGCTAATAATATTAATGACGACGCACTCGAATATCACTCACAAGGAAGGCCCGGTAAAATTGAAGTAATACCTACCAAGCCTCATAGCTCGCAACGCGATCTTTCGCTTGCGTATTCGCCCGGTGTAGCTGAGCCTTGCTTACGAATTGCTGAACATAAAGATGATGTTTACAAGTACACTATAAAAGGGAACTTAGTTGCCGTTATTAGTAATGGCACAGCAGTATTAGGGCTTGGCGATATAGGGCCTGAAGCATCTAAGCCTGTAATGGAAGGGAAAGGAATTCTGTTTAAAATATTTGCAGATATAGATGTGTTCGATATAGAAGTAGATGCCAAAGACCCTGAACTATTTATACAAACGGTAAAAGCCATTGCCCCAACATTTGGCGGAATTAACCTGGAAGATATTAAAGCACCAGAGTGCTTCGAGATTGAGAAAAGATTAAAAGAAGAGCTGAGCATTCCGCTGATGCACGACGATCAGCATGGTACTGCCATTATAAGTGCCGCAGCCTTAATTAATGCACTCGAAATTGCAGGAAAAAAAATTGACGAAGTAAAAATTGTAATTAACGGAGCAGGCGCTTCAGCAATATCATGTGCAAGGCTATATCTTGCCGTGGGCGCTAAGAAGGAGAACATTATGATGTTCGACAGTAAAGGCTTGATTGATAAGGACCGTAAGGATCTTTCAGAAGATAAATTATCTTTTGTTAGTAATAAAAAAGCAAAGGACCTTAAAGAAGGGATGAAAGATGCCGATGTTTTTGTTGGCTTATCGAAAGGAAATGTAGTTACTCCGGATATGCTGATGGGTATGAAAGCAAATCCTATTGTATTTGCGCTTGCTAACCCTACGCCTGAAATACCTTATGAAGATGCTATGGCAGCGCGTAAGGATATTATAATGGCAACAGGAAGGTCTGATTATCCTAACCAGGTAAATAATGTATTGGGCTTTCCGTTTATTTTCCGCGGCGCGCTTGATGTGCGTGCAAAGGGAATTAATGAAGCTATGAAAATGGCTGCGGTATATGCCATTGCCGGACTTGCAAAAGAACCGGTACCTGAATCGGTAAACTTAGCATACGGTTCGCGTAACTTAACTTTCGGGCCCGATTATATTATTCCTAAACCTATTGACCCCCGCTTAATTTCTACTGTACCGCCTGCTGTTGCCAAAGCTGCAATAGAATCGGGTATTGCGCAACGTAATATTGATGATTGGGAGGGTTATAAGCAAGAACTGATAAAACGTATGGGGCTTGATAATGATCTGTTGAAGAGCATTACATCGAAAGCAAAACGCAACCCAAAACGTGTTGTATTTGCTGAAGCCGACAACTATAAAATTTTAAAAGCTGCACAACAAGTAAAAGACGAAGGTATTGCAAAGCCTATTTTACTTGGCGACGTGGAAAATATTAAAGCACGTATAAAGGAATATAATCTCAATTTGGATGAGGTGCCCATTATAGATCCGCGTTCAGCTGCTGAAGAAACTAAGCGCAATTCTTTTGGAGACGTTTTATATGAAAAAAGAAAACGAAAAGGGTACACCCTTTTTGAAGCACGCAAATTAATGCGTGAGCGGAATTATTTTGGAGCTATGATGGTAGAGACAGGCGCGGCCGATGCAATGATATCGGGTATTTCGCGTAAGTATGCCGACCCTATTAAGGCAGCGCTGGAAACTATTGGTGTACACCCTGATAGCAGAAGAGTTGCGGGTATGTACATATTACTTGCCAAACATGGCCCTATGTTCTTTGCTGATACAACAATGAACATTGACCCTACAGCAGAAGACCTGGCAGAAATTACAGCACTTACTGCTAATAGTATTAAGCAGTTCAATATAACTCCTCGTATTGCATTATTATCTTACTCGAACTTTGGTTCAGTTAAAGGAGAGATACCTGAGAAAGTTGCAAAGGCTGTTTCAATCTTACACCAAAAGTATCCGGGCATGATAGTAGATGGAGATATTCAGGCAAATTTTGCCCTGAATAATGATCTGCTGAAAGAACAGTTTCCATTTTCGGACTTGGTAAACAAAAATGTAAATACGCTCATCTTCCCTAACCTGGTATCTGGCAATATTTCGTACAAACTGATGCAGGAACTAGGTGGTTTTGAGGCAATTGGACCAGTGTTATTGGGCATGAAAAAGCCGGTGCATATTTTACAATTAGGTTGCTCGGTAAGGGAAATTGTAAATATGGTTACAATTGCTGTTGTAGATGCCCAATCGAGGGGTAAATAAGCTCATTACAACACCCTAATTTTCAGACAATTGGACTACTAACCGCAGTCCGTAAAGAGGCGTTTATATAAAACCCCTATATTTATGGCTTATCGGGCAAAAACGGCTAGCGCTTATGTACTCATATTTCGAAGGAATTCTTGTAGAAAAAAACCCAGCTTATGTGGTTATTGATTGTAATGGTGTGGGTTATCTGTTAAATATCTCGTTAAATACCTTTGGGCAGTTACCCGATGGTGGCCGTTGTAAGCTTTACGCCCATTTAAGTGTAAAGGAAGATGCTCATGTTTTGTATGGGTTTGCTGAGGTAAATGAGCGCCAGATGTTCCGTGACCTTATAAGCGTATCGGGGGTTGGAGAGGTTACATCCCGCATGATGCTTTCATCTATGAATCCGGCTGAGATACAACAGGCCATTGTAAATGGCGACGTAAGTAAGCTTAAATCAATAAAAGGTATTGGCGAAAAGTCGGCACAGCGCATCATCATTGACCTCCGTAACAAAATGGGCAAAGAAAGCTTTGGTATAGCTCCGGGCATAATGGGGGTCCACAATAAACTGAAACAGGAAGCGTTAAATGCACTGGAAGTATTAGGATATGCAAGAAATGTTGCCGAAAAAGCTATTGATAAAACCACTCGAGAAGAAGGGGAAGGCCTGTCTTTGGAAGACCTTGTTAAAAAAGTACTGAAAAATTTTTAATTTCGCACCCCTTATTAAATTAATAATCAACATAAACCAACTCTTTTTGATGCAGCATTTTTACTCTTCATTAGTTTAAGATAAGAGCCTGTTGATGTTATTAAAAAAATACCTGCCTCTTGCAGTAGCAACAATGCTTTTGCTCCATTTCAACAAAACGTGGGCAAAAAGCGATGCTCCTTCATTGCCAAAATTCAGCATTACGTTGCAGGTAGATACACCGCCACAAACCACACCGCCTGACCTTCCTTTCCCGTTTCCGGATCAATCGGAAACAACTATGCCGCTTTATGTACCCGATGGAGGACTAATGCTATCGAACCCATCGAACCTGAAAACGGATATTCAGTACAATCCACAAACGGGTAAGTATGAAATATACCAGAAGATTGGCAATATGGATTACCGCATGCCAACCGAAATGGATTCGGATCAGTTTATGGATTATATGGCACAAAAGAGTGAGCACAGTTACTTCCAGCAAAAAGTAAAAACTACGGCCAAAGAGGAACAGAAAAAAGGATTGATACCGCCAATTAAAATTGGAGGCAAAGCATTTACTGACATATTCGGCTCTCCTTATATCAATATTCGCCCCCAGGGTTCTGCTGAACTTACCTTTGGTTTCAACAATTCTAAATTAGAGAATCCTGCATTGCCGGTTTTACAACGAAGCCTAACCACATTTAATTTTGATGAGAATATACAGTTGAATGTAACTGGTGAGATTGGTGATAAACTGAAACTATCTACTACGTATAATACAAAGGCGACTTTCAGTTTCCAAAACCAGATGAAACTGAATTTTAACGGACATGAGGATGATATTATAAAAGAGATAGATGCAGGTAACATTGCTTTTAACTTACCCGGAACTCTTATTACCGGAAGCCAGAGTTTATTTGGTGTAAAATTAAAAACACAGTTCGGCAGGCTTACATCAACTACGGTTTATGCACAGGAGCAAGGCAACAAAAAAACCATTACGGTACAGAATGGCGCACAAACCACTAACTTTAACGTTAAGTGCGATCAGTACATGGCTAATCAGCACTTCTTCCTTTCGCACTTTTTCCGCGACCAATATGATGCAGCCCTGGCTACTCCGCCTATTGTAAATTCTGCTGTTACTATTACTAAAATTGAAGTATGGGTTACCAATACATCGAGCGCTACACAAAATACACGCGATATTGTTGCATTAAGTGACTTAGGTGAATCTGAAATTAACTTCAGTTCAAAAAACCCATATGTTAAAATGTTTAATATTAAAGGTATTAGTCAAACTGGTGATAATGCTCCTTTCAATGCTATAAATACACTTAACCCACCTTACCTTGAAAGCCACTACCCTAGTATAAACACACCTGTAAGCGCAGTAAGCGGTTTAGTATCTGCTCACTTAACACAGGTGACAGATTTTGAAAAGATCGATCTGGCACGTATGCTTTCGCCATCAGAATATACATTGAACCCTAAGCTTGGTTATATATCGTTAAAACAACCACTCAACTACGACCAGGTACTTGCGGTTGCATACCAATATACCTACAACGGACAGGTTTACCAGGTTGGTCAATTTTCGACAGATGGTGTACCAACCGCAAATGAACTTGTAGTAAAAATGTTAAAGAGCACCAATGTTCCGCCGGCTACACCTATGTGGAATTTAATGATGAAAAACATTTATGCTCTTGGTTCTTACCAGATAAACTCACAAAACTTTATGTTGCAGGTTTGGTATTCAAATCCTTCAACAGGAGTCGACATCCCTTATTTGCCTACAGGTTCATTAGAAGGTAAATTATTGTTACAAGTGATGGGCCTCGACAGGTTAGATGCTGAAGGTGATAAACAACCTGATGGTGTATTTGACTTTTTGCCGGGTATAACTATTGATGCTGCAAACGGGTTAGTAATATTCCCGAGTGTAGAACCCTTTGGTTCATACATGACCAAAACACTTGCAACAAATGGATATTCAAGTACAGCGGCACAGGGCTTTGTATTCCAATCACTTTACGATTCGGTGTTAACATCTGCACAACAGCAACCTAACCTCGACCGTTACTGGATACGCGGCTCCTTCCAATCATCTGTAAGTTCTGATATATCGCTTGGTGCATTAAATATTCCACCCGGTTCAGTATTGGTTACTGCTGGTGGTATAAAGCTAACCGAGAATGTTGACTACACGGTTGATTACACATTAGGCCGCGTAAAAATTTTGAACCAGGGTTTATTAAGTTCGGGTACACCAATACAAGTATCGTTAGAAAACAATGCGTTGTTCAGTATACAATCTAAAACATATTTCGGTCAGCACTTTGATTATATGGTATCGAAAGATTTTAACCTTGGCGCAACTGTTGTAAACTATACTGAACATCCGCTAACACAAATTGTGAGTATCGGGCAAGAACCTGTTTCAAATACCATGGTAGGGTTGAACGAAGATTTTAAAGCACAGGCTCCATGGCTTACTGATGCTATAGATAAGTTGCCATTTATAAAAACAAAAGCCCCGTCAGAAATCACATCGAGTACCGAAGTAGCTGCTATGATACCCGGCCACCCTAAATATATTGGCAGCACAGGCAATGCTTACATTGATAACTTTGAAGGAAGTGAAAGTTTTATTGATATATCACAACCTTATAACTGGTCGGTAGCAAGTATACCGCAAGGGCAGCCATCACTCTTTCCCGAATTATATAATGGTGTAGATACGGCCAGTACCTCTGCGGGTTACAACAGGGCGAAATTAGCATGGTATGTGGTTGATCCATTATTCCAACAACAAACTGCAGGTGTTACTCCTGCTGGTGAGTCAGCGTCTGACATGTCAGACAACTTTAGCCGTATGGTATTGCAAACAGAGGTTTTCCCTAACGAACAATCTCCTACAGGCACACCTTTAAACTTACCGGTACTTAACGTCGGTTTCTACCCGACTCAGAAAGGGCCTTATAACTACGATTATACAGGTGCAACCGATTCGCGCGGAAGAACAGTTTCAGCCGGTTTAGATTTTAATACCGGACAGCTCAATGCCCCTCAAACACGTTGGGGTGGTATACAGAGGCCAATACAAGAAACCGATTTTGAAGCCAATAACATTGGTTTTATTGAGTTTTGGATGATGGACCCTTACAATACCGACAACAACCCCACCACCACCGACAGTAATTTATTAGGACCAAACAATACGGGTACGCTTTATTTTGATCTGGGCGATGTATCAGAAGATGTTTTGCCTGACGGATTAAAGAGTTTTGAGAATGGATTACCGACCAATGCATCTGATGCAGCAACTCCAAATAATACAACCGATCCGTGGACTGCTACTCGCTGGGGCCATGTACCAACTAATCCATCGTTAGTAAATGCATTCGACAACAACACCGCATCGCGCCCTTTCCAGGATATAGGGCTTGATGGATTATCTGATGCTCAGGAACAGGTCTTTTTCAGTTCATACCTCACAAATGCCGCCAAACATTTATCAACTAATGCGTATTCCGCGGTTTCGGCCGATCCATCAAGTGATGATTTTCATTACTACAGAGGTGACGATTACGATGCAAGGAACTTAGGAGTATTAGACAGGTATATGAAGTACAATGGATTGGAAGGAAACTCTGAAACTTCGGCTCAATATGCAAACCAGAACCCTGCAGGAGGTAATTATCCTACAACGCAGAGTACCTTACCTAATACCGAAGATATTAACCAGGATAATACATTAAGTACTGATGAAACATATTACGAATATGCGGTAAAATTCGACAAGAAGGATATTAACCCAAACAACGTGGGCAACAACTTCATAACCGATGCTTTTCAGGGCCCTGCAGTTACCACTCCCAACGGAAATAAATCAGTGTATTGGTATCAGTTTAAAATTCCAATTACAGAGTTCCAAACTAAAGTGGGGCCAATTGCCGATTTTAAATCTATCCGCTTCATACGTATGTATTTTAAAGGATTTGACAAGCCGGTAATGTGTCGTTTTGCAAAACTTGAATTAGTGCGCGATGACTGGCGTAAGTTCAACGGGGTTCTGTTAGCTCCGGGCAATTATATACCTAGCAATAATAATTTCACAACATTTAACATGTATGGCGTTAACCTGGAAGAAAATGCCAGCAGCACTCCTGTTAGTTATGTTATTCCACCAGGCATACAAAGGCAATTGAATTTACAATCGGCCAACCTGGTGCAGGAGAACGAGGGTTCACTTGCATTACAAATTTGCGATTTGCAAGATGGTGATGCACGGGGAGTTTATAAAAATGTACAGCTTGATTTGCGTGCTTATAAAAACCTGCAAATGTTCGTGCACTGTCATTCATTAGATGCTGCGCATCAATTAAAGAATGGTGATGTTACTGCGTTTATCAGGTTAGGTAGCGATTTCACTAATAACTATTACGAATACGAAGTACCTATGTCGGTAACAGTACCGGGTAGTTACAGCAGCAATAATACTACTGACCAATCGACTGTTTGGCCCGATGCCAACCAAATGAATATTGTACTTAATACACTTGAAAATGCTAAACTGGCAAGAGATGCAGCCATGGGAACTAATGCATCGCCCGTTGCCTTAGAAGTTCCTTTCACTGTAAAAGATGGTGCAAACAATATAACTGTTGTGGGTAACCCAACCATTAGTAATGTGCAGGTAATAATGCTGGGTGTCCGCAATCCAAAAAAATCAACATCTACCCCAAGCGATGATGGACAACCTAAATGTGCCGAGGTATGGTTTGATGAATTACGTATGACCAACTTCTCTGAGAAAGGTGGCGTAGCAGCAATAACGCGGGAAACTGCCAAGCTGGCTGACTGGGGTACCTTATCGTTAGCAGGAAATGTTTCAACACCTGGCTTCGGAAGTTTGGAAACAACAGTGGGTAACCTGAGCCGCGAAACTGATTTGGGATATACAGTAGCCACTAACCTTGAAATGGGTAAATTACTACCACCGTCGCTTAACCTAAGTATACCTACTTATTTTAGCATCGGGCAACAGTTTGTACAACCGGAATATAATCCGCTTGACCCGGATATTTTGATGAGCCAGGCAGAAAGTGTTTTGAGCAAGACCCAAATAGACAGCTTAAAAAGGGAAGTACAATCTGTTACTACTCAAAAGAGCTTAAACTTTACCAACGTACACGTAAACAAAAGTAAGAACGCTAAGAAAAGTCATTTCTACGACATACAGAATTTCTCAGCAACTTACGCATATACCCAACAAGATCATCGTGATGTTAATACCATACATAGCATAACTGAAGATACAAAGGGTTCGCTGCTATATACTTACTCATTCCACCCCAAAGCCATTCAGCCTCTTGTAAAATCTGAATTCTTTAAAAAGAATAAATATTTAGCACTGATACGCGATTTTAATTTTTACCCAATGCCGGATAAGTTAAGTGTAACTGCTAACATAGACAGGGGATATAACGACTTTTTGATGAGGGTAATTATACCAGGCGCATCCATTGAATTACCTGACCAGGTGAGTAAAACGTTTAACATTTTACGTAACTACAATTTTGTTTTCCCGCTTACTAAATCATTAAAATTCGACTATACTGCCACCAACGATTCGCGTGTTATGGAGCCTGAAGGCAGGCCAATATTAACGCCTGCTGATAGAGATAGTGTTAGGAATGCTTTTCTGAATCATTCGCAGAATACAGACTTTAAACAGAGTGAGAATTTAAACTACGACATACCGATAAACAAACTCCCATACCTTGATTTTGTAACAGCTACTGCCAGGTATACCGCTAACTACGAATGGATGGCCGCTCCGTTTGCCGAACCATCATTGGGCGCAACAATACAAAACTCAAATACAAAACAGTTGAATGGCCAGTTAAACATGACCATGCTTTATAATAAGCTACCATTCTTTAAGAAGTTTTTACAGGATGATAGTAAAAACAAACAGGGCCAAAGCCCAAACAGAGCAGGTGGTAAAGGCAATTTATTCAGTAACAAGAACAACCCTAAGAAAGGACTAAGCCAACATGCTATTGATAGCCTCAATAAAGCCAGCGATACTACAAAATCGCCCGTATATTATGCTGAAAAGTATTTTGTACATATACTTACCTCGGTAAAGAATATATCATTTACGTACAGTAAAAACCAAGGCATGGTATTACCGGGTTATAGTTATGGCACTCGTTTTTTTGGAATGGATGATGCCAATAGCTGGGTACCGGGGCCTAAGTTTGTTTTTGGTGGTGGACAGAAACCGATTACGATACATCTTCCTCAAAACCCTAGCCGTGGTATCGTCGTCCCGGAATTTATTAATGAGGTTATTGCCAACAATTGGTTAGATACTACCCGATCTATTTACACCCCATTTACAACTGTACTCACCGAGTCATTCAGTATACATACAACCTTAGAGCCAATACCTGATCTTAAAATTGATTTGACCGCTACTCACACCACGTCGAAAACTACAAGTGAATATATTCACGACTCACTTGTTCCCGGTCAGCCTAAACCATATACTGTAATTGATGGGTATACTGAAGGTGGTAGTTTTAGCATGTCGTATTTTATGCTGGGTACATTGTTTGAAGGCAATACAGCAGGCGACTTGAATTTATTCTATCAGTACTTAGATAATCGTATTATAATATCACGACGTTTGGGGCTTAACTCCGGGACAACGGTTATACCACATACCGGTTATTATGATGGTTATAGTGCAGTATCACAAAACGTGGTTATACCTGCATTCCTTGCGGCTTATTCAGGCCGTAGTGCAGGTAATATACCATTAACGGCATTCCCTTCTATTCCATTCCCAAACTGGACAATCTCCTATTCAGGTTTATCAAAACTTATTCCGTGGGTTAAGAACAACACGCAGAGCGTTACAATTAGCAGTGCGTATACATCATCATACAGTGTTGGTAGCTTTAACTATAACTTATTGTATAACCCTGATGGCGAATGGGTGCGTGATATAAATAATGACTTTATACCACAAGACCAGATACCAACGGTTGCATTAACAGAACAATTCTCTCCGCTGATTAAAATCGGTGTTACTTTAAAAAGCAATATAATGTCAAACATTGAAGTACGAACAGACAGGCAGGTTGCACTTAACATGAGTGACCTCAGCGTTAACGAAGTACATGGACAGGAGTATATTGCCGGGCTTGGTTACAAGATCAAGAATTTGCAGTTACCTATTAAAATAGGCAACAAACCACTTAAGAACGATTTAACTATTAAACTTGATCTGTCATTACGCGAGAACCAAACCATATTGCGTAATACAGAAAACCTATCGAGCCAGATAACCGGTGGCCAGTCTATATTATCTATCAAATCTCAAGCTGAGTATAACATCAATCAACGGGTTAGTGTAAGGCTCTTCTTCGATAAGGTAATTAACACACCATTCATATCATCATCGTACCCTACTTCAACAATGGACGGTGGAATAGCGATTCGTTTCACACTATCGTAAACCTGCAGGCCTTACAGATAGAGCGATAGCTGTCTTTTTACCAGTCGCCCTTTTACGCAGCGTTTATAAAAAGTTACACTTTTTATATTGTTTTATTAAATACATATTAACCAATTTGCCTTAATCTAAACGGCTTTCAGGGTGTACCTATTTTACACAATCTCGTAATTAGCTGATTAATTGCACCTTGTATTATTGTTACTAAATATGTGTAACCTCATACCAGCTACATCGTTTAGATATTGATAGAGGATCAAACTACCTATATAATGGAACCAATAACTACCCTTTCAGGTTACATATTGAGCCGGTTCCTGCACGGAATACGAATTATACTACTTACGGCTGCGACATGTTTTTTTATTAGCTACACCACAATTGCTCAGAATGTTAAAAATAAAGCTCCTTCAACCGAAGATGCTGCAGCCAGTAGCCGAGGCATACCTAGTATTGAAAGCCAGGGTATGTCTTCGGAAGAACCAAAAGAACTGGCTTTTGAAAATGAAACTAATAATACAACCTCAAACTATAGTACTCTTCAAAATAATTACACCCCGTCCTCATCTACTTATGTTAACGAAACTGCAGCATCTCACTATTCTGTTACAGGCCAACCTCAAATAGGCGAAGAGATAGAACTTGCCTCTGCTAAGCTGCAGGCCTACCACATCTTATTAACTGTTCAACAACGAACCGGAGCCACCGATTCAGAACTGAATCTTTTCACCAACTATTATTACGATAAATTATTTGCTGCCGATGTAAATGCATTTTGGAAAGCTGTTGAGAACAAAAAAATAGTTACCGATGGCGACATTCAGAATTATGCAAATGAAAGAATTGAAGAATATGTTTTATTGTTTTCTAATTTCAGAAAGATAGAAAAGGACTATCCTGCCACAATTGCAGAATATAGCCATCATCATGCAGATGCCCCTTCAGGTACATGCAATCCGGGCTGCGATAACATTGGCTTCGAAAATGGTAATCTATCAGCATGGAGTGCCTATTACGCACAAAATACATCGACTACCACAACATTCGCAAATACAACGCCAACCGGTGGCGCATGCGGCTCAGTAACTAGTTCTGCTCTCGACCCTGTAACCAATACGTATCAGGTATCACTTATGTCTGGTGCAGGTACCGATCCGGTGGCAGGCTCCTTAATACCCATAGTATGTCCTACTGGTGGTTCATACTCCTGCCGAATTGGCGATAGCACACGTAATGGTGCACAAATAGGCATACTGGAACAAACTTTTAATGTAACCACAGCTAATGCCAATTTTACTTATATGTATGCTGTGGTGCTCGAAAATCCGGGTCACAACTATACACAACAACCCTATTTTAATGTACAAATGCAGGACCAGTATGGTAACCCCATACCCAACTGCGGAAATTATTCAGTAGTCTCGGGCCCTGGTTTGCCAGGCTATAAGGCAATTTATTATCCTACTAATGGAGATACTGTGTATTGCAAACCATGGACCACTGTATTTGTTCCTTTACAGGCATATATAGGCCAGTGCATTACAATTAAAGTTACCGTAGCTGACTGTTCTAAAGGCGGCCATTTTGGTTATGCTTATTTTGATGCAACTTGTCTTGCAGGCATCATAACATCGTTTCCTGTACTTTGTTCTAATATTTCTACGCTTAACGCAACTGCACCTTCAGGTGCTTCGAGCTACCAATGGATAGGCCCTTGTATTGTTGGCCCTAGTAACCAACAAACAGTTACCGTAAGTTGCCCTGGCGTATATAAGGTTGCTATTACCAGCGTAATAGGAACAAGCTGTGCCGACACTATTGTTGATACGGTAAAAGGAAGCGTAGCTCCTACATCATCGGTTACACAACCTGCAACCAACATAAGTTGCTATGGTGGCAATAACGGCACAGCTACCGCGGTTGCAAGTGGCGGAGCAGGGTCATTTACATATTTGTGGGCTCCGGGTGGAGCTACTTCAGCAACAGCAACTAATTTAACTGCAGGTTCATATACAGTAACTATTACCGATTCGAATGGTTGCAAATCTACATCTACCACTACGGTTAGTCAACCTAGTGCCTTAGTTGTTTCAGCTACAAGTACACCCGTAAGATGTAATGGTGGCAACACAGGTACTGCTACAGCAAATGCTACTGGTGGAACTCCTGCTTACAAATACTCATGGGCTCCCGGCGGGGCTACTTCAGCAACAGCGGCTAATTTAACTGCAGGTACATATACAGTTACGGTAACTGATGCGAATGGTTGTATCAATACTGCTACAACAACCATAAGCCAGCCTACTGCACTTTCTTCATCTACTTCATTTGTTGATGTAAGTTGCAACGGCGGAAGCAATGGTTCTGCATTCGATACTGTAAAAGGCGGAACACCTCCTTACACATTTGCATGGGCACCAAATGGTGGATATAGCCAAGGCGCTACTAATCTCTCCAGTGGTTCATATACTATAAATGCAACTGATGCCAATGGATGCACCATTACTTCCAGTGTAACTATTACAGAACCTAAAGCAATCACTACATCCGGTTCTTCATCAGGTGCAAGTTGTAATGGAGGGATAAATGGAAGTGCTTCGGTAACTGTAAATGGTGGTACAAATCCATATACATATGCATGGGCACCTTATGGTGGAAATAATTCTACCGCAAATGGTTTAAGCGCAGGCACATATTCTATAACCATTACCGATGCACATAATTGTAAAACCATTTCGACAATTGCGGTTACCCAACCTACCCTGCTTACTGCCGCAAATGTTTTTGCAAACGTAAGTTGCAATGGTGGCACCAATGGCACTGCCAAAGTAATTGCTTCGGGTGGTGTTACACCATATTCATACGCATGGTTACCCAATGTTAGCACAACCGACAGTGCAACTAATTTGCCTATCGGTACTTATGCAGTAATTGTAACAGATGCACATAATTGCAGCACTACACAAACTATAACCCTTACACAACCTTCTTTAGTTACAGCATTACAAGGCTCAGTAAATAATGTTAGTTGCAATGGCGGAAGTAATGGAAGCACTTCGGTAAGTGCTTTAGGCGGTACACCTCCTTATTCTTATAAGTGGGCTCCACAAGGTGGTAATGGAAACACTGCAACTAATTTAAGTGCCGGCACATATACAGTAGCTGTTACCGATGCCCATGGTTGTCCTGCAACTATAGTAACTACTATTTCTCAGCCGCCTGCGCTCGTAGCTAATGTAACTGCATTTACCAATGTAAATTGCAATGGCGGCAACAATGGAAGCGCAAACATAAATGCTGTAGGCGGAACACCTCCTTATACTTACAACTGGTCTCCAAAAGTAAGCACAACAAATTCCGGCAGTAATCTTAAAGCTGGAACATATACAGTAAATGTTACCGATGCAAACGGTTGCAACACCAATACCATCGTAACTATTAAACAACCTGCTGCGCTTAGCGTTGCCATTAAATCTACAAGCGGCATAAGTTGTTATGGTGGTAGTAACGGCTCAATAAACTTGAATGTGAGCGGTGGTACACCTTCATATACCTATAGCTGGAACCCATCTGTTAGCACAAGTGCTTCCGCAGGCAATTTAACTGCAGGTAATTATGCTATTACTATAACAGATGCAAATGGATGCGCAAACAAAATAAACACAGCAATAAGTCAGCCTAACCCTATTACAAATTCCTTAACAACAAAATCTCCAACATGCAACGGCTTGCAAAACGGTTCAGCATCGTTAAGTGTTACGGGTGGTGTACCTAATTACAATTATGTGTGGGGCACCAATCTACCTCAATATTCAAATACTATAAATAACATTGGTGCAGGTACATACACAGTTTTAATAACTGATGCGAACGGTTGTACTAAAAAAGATACAGTTAAAATTACACAACCATTTACTTTACTTGCAAGCATTGTAAATACCATTAACCCTAAATGTTATGGCGATAGTAATGGTTCTACAAGTGCTTATGTAAGCGGAGGAACAACTCCTTATAGTTATTCATGGAGTACAAGTCCAAAGCAAACCAGTTATTCAGCTTCTAATCTTACTGCTGGTATTTATACTGTAAATATTACTGATGCTAATAACTGCCCTACCAGCGCTATTGTAATACTTAAACAACCTACGCCTATAATTACCCAAGCTACGGCCCCCGATAGCATTTGTAGTGGTACCACAGTAACTCTTATGGCTTCGGCTTTTGGTGGTAACGGAACATATAGTTATCAATGGAACCCTGGCAGCGGATCAATAGCCACTGAAAATGTCACACCTACAAACACAACTACGTATACTGTTACTGCCACCGATGGAAATGGTTGTAAGGGTACACCTGCTACCGTAACTATAAACACCTGGAACCTGGGCCCTGCAAATGTTAAGGTAAGCCCTGCACAAACTATTTGTCATGGCGACACAGTTACGCTTTATGCTAATGTAACTAGCAACAATGCAGGTAACACAAATATTCAATGGAGCAATGGTTTTAATGGTAGCGGACCTTTTAAATTGGTACTTCCTACCGATACTACATTTACTATTACAGTAACCAATCAATGTGGTGCAAAGGTTACTGAAAACATACCTGTAAAAGTAAATCCGTTGCCTGTAATAAATATACCAGCTCAAACTGCTGCAACCTGTTATGGAGCCACATTTACCTACGCCGATTCTTCAGCAGCAAATAAGAATGATAGTTACTTATGGAATTTTGGCGACAGTACTACCGGCACAGCGAATCCAATATCGCACACCTACACCGAATCTGGTACTTACACAGTTTCTGTAACTATAGTATCACCCGAAGGTTGTACAAGTAATGCATACGCATCAGCCAGTGTAACCATCTATCCAAGGGCAAAGGCTGCATTTACAACCGACCCGGGGGAAGCACCTATATCAAACCCGGCAATTGCATTTAAAGATGCTTCAGAAAACACTACTTCATGGATGTGGAACTTTGGGGACAGGGTTAACGATACTAAATCAATATCATTCGAAGAAAACCCTGTACATATTTATCAGGATACCGGAAAATATACAATACACCTTTACACCAATAATAAATATGGATGTGCTGACACTGCAAAAGGCGAAGTACGTATCGACCCTGAATTTACTTTTTATGTGCCAAATGCTTTCAGCCCGAACGGCGATGGCTTAAATGATGTATTTACCGGAAAGGGAATTGGTATAATAGGTTTCGATATGGTAATTTACGATCGTTGGGGTATGCTGTTATACGAAACACATGATATAAATAAAGGTTGGAATGGCACAGTAAATGGTGGCACCCAATTAGCCCAGGAAGATACATACGTGTATATTATTCATGTTACCGACTATCTTACTAATGTTCACCGCTACTTAGGTTCAGTAACAATTATAAAATAATTTCTTTCGGCCGCTGCTCTCTCTTGTTTTCAAAAGCCCTGTCTCGAGTATTCGAGGCAGGGCTTTATTCTTTCTACTTACTTGTTTCTTCTGTTATAATCCCACGATAGAATCCCTGGTCCAACTAAAAGCAAAAAGACTGACGTTAACAATTGGGCCCAATCCGCACGTGTTTCGTGCAGCACCGCCCAAAAACCTATTGTTGGCGGCGCAGGCGGCAAAGGCAAGGGCGATGTACCTAAATAGAGACTGATCTTAGTAGAAAGGATTGCTACTATCATTTGCAGGATAAAATAAAATGAAGTAAGTCGGGTAAGAAAACCTAAGATGAGAAAAAGCCCTCCGATAATTTCACATACTGCAACAAAATGCGCCATCGTCTCAGGCATTGGGAACCCGAGTTTAGTGAATCGCCCTACACCTTGGTTCGGATATACAAATTTCAGTATCCCTTCCCAGAAGAATACACTCCCCGTCATTAGCCTTATTATCAATATTTCCTTTGTCCCTTCTACAGGAGGGTTAAATAACCAGTCGAATGTCTTTTTCATACTATGTTTGTTTTGATTATTCAGCAAACATATCTTGCAGTTAAACTATCCTATTTAGTTTTAGATAAACTGCAACTATACCTTGACGAACTGCATTTCATCAAGCAAAATATACCAATGGCGTAAAGAATAGATACTCGGCGTAATTATGCGTAATTTTAAATTCTAAAGCCGATTCATGTCTACCAAAAGCAACTATAAGGTTCCTCTTGAAATAGGTTTCTGGGTTGTGTTGTATATCCTTTGGGTATTGGTTTTTCAAAACCACACTATAACTATAACACGTACGCTGGGTGTTGAATTCTGCTATCTGGTATTCATAGCGCTGAATTATTACATCACCATCAATTACATCATCCCAAAATCTCTTACCCAGAACAAGTATTTTACTTTTCTCCTACTCATAGCTACATCTACCGCAGTAGTTTCATTTTTACGGGCGGTGGTTTCTTATTATATAACTCTACTGCTTTACAAACTGCCTCCACCCAATTTCGATCACTTATATTTTAATTCGTTACTTAATATATTTATATGGACAAGCATATTAGTTGCCTGTAAAATGATACTTGACCGGGTGAGAAATAAACGTTATTTAGAAGAAGTAGAAAAAGAAAAAATAAAGAATGAGCTCGATTTTTTGAAGGCACAACACAATCCGCATTTTCTTTTCAATTCACTCAATTCCCTTTATTTTCAAATAGACAAGGCTAATGCAGACGCGCGAGGGACCTTGATGAAACTCTCGGAACTGTTGCGATATCAATTATATGAATGTAATGCGGACAAGATACCAATTGATAAAGAATTGGACTATTTGAGAAGCTACATAGAACTACAACATCAGCGCTTAGACAAGAACTATATTATTAATTTTAATGTAGGAGAAAACATGAAGAATTTTTCCATCGCTCCTTTGCTTATTATACCTCTGGTAGAAAATTCATTCAAACATGTATCTCATTTTACAGATATGCCAAACGTAATAAGTATTACACTAGATTTCGATAAGCATGTATTTAACTGCATAATAAGCAATACCGCAGAAAAAGGAACGGTGAAGCCCGAAAGTGAGGGTGGAATTGGCCTTAATAATTTAGAACGCAGACTCGAGCTACTTTATTCGGGAAAATTTAATTTAGACATTACAGAAGATACCAAAAGCTTCACTGCAATTTTAAAAATTGAGATTGATGAAAATTAAGTGCATAGTAATAGATGATGAACCAATAGCCCGTAAAGGTATTGCAGAATATATTTCAGATATTGAGTTTCTAGAATTGAAGGGGCAAGGAGAAAATGCACTGGCAGCAAACAAGCTATTAAATCAAGGCGAAATCGATTTGATGTTCCTCGATATTCAAATGCCGAAAATGACAGGGTTAGAGTTCTTGAAGACTTTACAAAAGCCACCTATGGTAATATTTACCACTGCTTATTCTGAATATGCTATACAAGGCTATGAATTAGATGTGATCGATTACCTTGTTAAGCCAATTTCTTTTGAGCGGTTTTTAAAAGCATGCAACAAAGCAAAAGATCTGTTTGAACTTAAACTGAAAGGAAAAAGTGATGCACTACATAATGAATCCTATTTTTTCATTCGCTGCGAAGACAGAATGGAGAAAATAATGTATAATGATTTATTATACGTCGAGGCGATGGAGAATTATGTAATATTCTATACAGAAAAAGAAAAATACATATCATATCTTACTCTTAAAGCCGTGGAAGGTTATTTACCAACCGATAAATTTCTGAAAACACATAAGTCATTCATAGTATCTGTTTCTAAGGTAGAAAGTATATCGGGCGATGATATACTTATAAAAGGCAAGAGCATACCTATAAGCCGCACTTTGAAGGAAGAAGTGACAAATACACTGGTGGCAGGGAAATTCCTGAAGCGATAATCATTTCACCGTAATTTACTGATAATCATAGCCTTTCCACACAACCCATTGAATATAGAATACTGGCAGTAACGTCTGGGATACTGGCTATTAAGGTGAAAATGTGGTATCTTTACCATTGATTAGAATTATGAGCAAGAAAGGAAGAGTATTAGTAGCAATGAGTGGCGGAGTAGATAGTTCCGTTGCTGCATTATTATTGCATGAACAAGGATACGAAGTAATAGGTATTACCATGAAAACATGGGACTATGCTTCGTCGGGTGGCAATAAAAAAGAAACGGGCTGTTGCAGCCTCGATTCAATTAATGATGCACGTCATTTGGCCGTGAAATGTGGTTTCCCTCATTATATATTAGATCTTAGAGGTGAGTTTGGCGAAAGCATTATAAACAATTTTGCCAGCGAGTATATGGCAGGGCGTACACCTAACCCATGCGTTTTATGCAATACCTATATTAAATGGGAAGCATTGCTTAAACGTGCCGATATGCTGGAATGTGAATTTATAGCCACCGGCCATTATGCAAGCGTACGGCCTGAAAATGGCCGCTATGTAGTTTCGCGAGGTAAGGATCATAACAAAGATCAATCCTACGTATTGTGGGGATTGACCCAAGACAGTTTAAAGAGAACTATGTTCCCATTAGGGAATTACCATAAGCCTGAAATAAGGGCATTGGCTGAAGAACGAGGTTATTCAGAACTGGCCAAGAAAAGCGAAAGCTATGAGATATGCTTTATACCCGACAACGATTACCGTTCCTTCTTAAAAAGAAGAGAAGGTGAAGATAAATTTATTGAAGGTGATTTTATTTTAGCTGATGGAACGAAGATAGGTAAGCATAAAGGATATCCTTTTTACACCATTGGGCAACGCAAAGGATTAGACCTTGCAGTTGGGCACCCTATGTTTGTTACCGAAGTAATACCGGAGACCAATACAGTTGTATTAGGCACCGAAGAAGAATTGCAAAAGCAAAGTATGACAGTTGGCCGTTATAATTTAGTGAAGTATGATAAGGTTGCACCGAATACCGAAGCGCACACCAAGATACGTTACAAAGATATTGGCGCACCTGCAACCATTAATGAAGATAATGGCAAGATAAAAGTTTTGTTCCATAAAAAAGTAAAAGCTATTACACCAGGGCAATCGGCCGTGTTTTATGAAGGCGAGGACCTGTTGGGTGGAGGCTTTATAGAATTGCAAGCTAAATAATGAAGGTAAAAACCATTCTATATTATTCGCTAAGCGTAATTATAGTGATGGTTATGGCATCTTGCAAAAAAGATAAGCCCGCTACTGTATATCAAGGGTATGATTATTTTCCGAATAATGTAGGACACTGGATTATTTACAATGTAGATTCAATGAGTGTTAACCCGCAAAAGAGCCGGATTGATACTTTTACCTATCAAATAAAAGAAGTTATCGATTCGTTTTATAGTGATAATACAGGAGCAAGAACGCAGGTAATTATACGTTACAAACGCAAACTGCCCGATTCTGTTTGGACATACCAAAAGACCTACACAGGCAACTTAACCAACACTCAAGCCATACGTACCGAAGACGGAATAAAATATGTGAAACTCGCTTTCCCTGTAAGTGTAAATACGTCGTGGAACGGCGGGGCATATAATAACAGTGCGGGGACTAATGCGGCGTTCCCTGATTGGAACCAAACAAATTTTCAATACACTTCCATTAATACACCGCTCTATCTAAACTGGCAAAACTTCGATTCCACGGTTACTGTTTTGCAATTTAGTTACCAAAACCTGATTGAAGATCAGTATTTTTTAGAACAATATGCGGTAAATATCGGGCGTATTTATAAACAAATAATAAATGTAAGCACTCCCCTATCATACCCATGGACAATAGGCTTCGACCCTAATCATCCTGGCCAGGATTCAATTTGGGTACAAGCAGATTATCCTTATTTAATACAAACTAACGAACTTGCACAGGGCAGTGTTGTATATACCGAAACGTACGTATCATCAGGAAACTAAACTATGACAAAACTTAGCGTAAACATTAACAAAATAGCCTTGCTGCGTAATTCGCGTGGTGGCAATTTACCTAACCTGCTTAAGGCAGCACAAGATTGTGTACGTTTTGGTGCACAGGGCATAACTGTTCATCCAAGGCCCGATGAAAGACATATTCGTTACCAGGACGCAAAAGATTTGAAGCCAATACTCAATGTTGAGTTTAATATGGAGGGCTATCCTTCGGAACAGTTTCTGAGTTTAGTAGCAGACGTAAAACCTGACCAGGTAACCCTTGTGCCTGATGCACCTGATGCGCTAACATCGAATGCCGGTTGGGATACTATCAGTAATAAAGCTTTCCTAAAAAAAGTTATAGATAGCTTAAAGAAACAAGGCATACGTACTTCTATTTTTATTGATACTGATTTGGATATGATAGAAGGTGCAGCAGCAGTCGGCACTGACAGGATTGAATTATATACTGAGGCTTACGCCAAGAATTATAAAAACAATCCTGAGGAGGCTATAGATGCATATCATAAAGCGGCACACAGAGCGCATAAATATGCATTGGGCATTAATGCCGGACATGATCTGAACTTAGATAACCTGGCTTATTTCCATAAAAATATTCCTCACTTATTAGAAGTATCTATTGGCCATGCGCTTATATCCGATGCGCTTTATTTAGGGTTAGAAAACACCATACAATTATACCTGAGGCAGCTAAAATAATTTATGAAACTGTCATTTAAAAAATTAGGCAGCGGCAAGCCTTTATTAATTCTTCACGGGCTTTTTGGATCAGCCGATAACTGGCAAACACTGGGCAAACAATTTGCAGAGAACTTTACAGTTTATTTTATTGATTTGCGTAACCACGGACAATCGCCTCATAGTGATGAGTGGAGTTACGGGGTGATGAGCGAAGACATTAAAGAATTGATAGAAGATGAAGGCCTGGATAAGATACTATTAATGGGGCATTCTATGGGTGGTAAAGTAGCTATGCAGTTTACTATTAGTTATCCTGAAAGAGTTGAAAAACTAATTGTAGTAGATATTGGCCCTAAAAAATATCCGGTTACAAATCAGTTTGTAATAGACGCTATTGACAGCCTTGACTTGGGTACATTTAAGAACCGTAAGGAGATAGATGAGAAACTTATGCCGATGATTCCTGACTATGGCACAAGGCAGTTTTTACTTAAGAACCTGTATTGGAATGAGGAGCAAAAACTAGACTGGAAGTTTAACTACCCTGTATTAAAAGAGAAGATAAAAGCAGTTGGAGAAGTTACCCCCATGCCAAGCACGCCGATTGAAATACCTGTGCTATTTGTAAAAGGCGAAAAATCGGACTACATCTTTTCAGGAGATATTAAACTGATAACCGAAACGTTTCCTCACGCCAAAATAGTTACCATACCTGGCGCCGGGCACTGGGTCCACGCTGATAAACCAATGGAATTCTTTACATCTGTTAATGAATTTCTACTTCAATAAAGTACGCAATGTGTTTAAAACTTTTTGCCTCTGTTATGGTCTCAACCTGTTATCATACATACCTTTGCAACACTATTAGAAAGCGATGATCGTAGATATTTTTATACCGTGTTTTATTGACCAGGTTTTTCCGCAAGCCGGAATGAATATGGTTAAAGTATTAGAGAAAGTAGGATGTGATGTAAATTATAATCCTGAACAGACCTGCTGCGGCCAACCCGCATTTAATGCTGGCTACTGGGAAGAAGCCAAATTGGTTGGAGAAAAATTCATTAAAGAATTTCACCAGGACAGGTATGTGGTTTGCCCATCGGCATCATGCGTAGGTATGATAAAGAACTACTACCCTGAGATGTTCTATAATTCGGCCTTACATAACGAATACAAACAATTGGCTAAGAACATACATGAGTTCAGCAGCTTTTTGGTAAACATATTAAAGGTAACTAATGTAGGTGCCAAATTAGAAGGCATTGGTACGTATCACGATTCGTGTGCTGCACTCAGAGAATGTAAGATAAAGCAAGAACCACGTACCTTATTAAAGAATGTACAGGGCCTTGAAATAGTGGAAATGAAGGATACAGAAACCTGCTGCGGTTTTGGTGGTACCTTCTCTTCTAAGTTTGAACCTATAGCTGTAGGAATGGGTTCAGATAAAGTAAAGAATGCATTAGATACGGGAGCACAATACCTTATTTCGACTGACCAAAGCTGCTTATTGCACCTGGACGGGTACATTAAAAAGCAAAACATCGATTTGAAACCGATGCACCTTGCCGACGTTCTGGCAAGCGGTTGGTAAGCGTTTTATACAGCTGAAACAGAGGCTTGTTAACAGGTGTTAGTAACTAAGCGGAACAAAATTTCATATGTTCCGTAAACGATTACAGTAACCCAATAAACAACCTCAGATGATAGCAAGTATTACACCTCAAAATATTGACAAGGAGAGTATCTCCAAACTCCGCTTCCCCTTAAAAGAAGTACTTAATTCAGCACTAGAAATAGGCCAGAGAATGGCCGACCTGCACCGTGGCCTATTGCTTGGCAACAGGTATAAGGGCAAAGTAAGAATTGTATTTGAAGATGGAGAAAGTGTACGCCAGGTAGAAACTACTATTTGGGCATTAACCGATAACAGGGTAATATTGAAACAAGGCCTTGGTATACCTCTTTGCCGCATTCATAAAGTAACTACCTGATAGGATTACTTTATCGGCCTTGCTTGCTTATTTTGCTTTACAATTTCGAATATCTCTTTTTTAAGCAATCTAAGTCGCACATTGAATGTATCTATTTTCTCTGCCAACAAAAGATGCTTTTCCCTGTAGGTTTCTTCATCTTCCTTACTGCTTCCCAGTAAGTGATTAAGAAATCTTTCATGGGTTGTTACTTGCGTGTAAAGGTCATCCAGGTCATCGCCTGCCATTTTTAACAGTTCTTCCTCTACCAAGCCAATCTTTCTTTTTGCACTCACCGGAACTTCCTTCAATGTTTTCTCTACTTCAAGTGCATATAAAAAAGAAACTTCATCTCGCCAGAAGGCTATATCGCTTATCCATTCCATGCTTTGCTCATGTAGTGATTCAAGGCCCTGATCGAGTAAATATTTTGCTGTAGCGGTATTCAATATATTCATAGTAATAAGTTTATACTACAAATATTGAACATACCAGAAACAAGGGGGATGTCCATCATCAGGTGTGTAGATGATTATAATCAGGTTTACATTTTTACAAGGGGTGCGGACTACTTTTTGATTGATTTAACCAGAGTACCGTCTTTATAGCGTTCTATCAATGCTACATTGCCTGAGTCATCGTAGTATTTCCATTTGCCGATCTTTTGCCCCGACTTGTATGCTCCTCTCCACTTTAGCCAACGGTCTTCATAATACGCTTCCCACTTGCTATCGGGTTTTATGTGTTTATCATATACCGAAACTCGCTTCACATTCCTGTTCTGCCAATATGCAGTTATTTTAAAACCCTTGGCCGCTTTAAGTTTTGTTATTGCAATTGCAACTCGCGAAGTATCCATTTTGTAAAGAATACAATACGAATTATAGTCATCATTCATTAATACAACATCGTGTATCAATATACTATCGGTAATGGTATCACCCGTATATTGAAAGGTAAGCACTTCGCTCTTTCGTTTCAGTTTATCCATTTGCCCTTTCGTTTCTTCAGCCTTACTTTCCGGCGACGGGCCAAAGAAGAACCTGACCTGAGCATTTACGCCAGCAAACAGAACTAAAGAAAAAATGAGAAGAATGTGTTTCTTCATAAATAGATTATTAACCGCGGCGAATGTAGCCATTTTGCAAAGTGAAATGAAAACCATAATAATTCAAACCTTCTCTGATAGTATCAGGTGAAGGTTTGTATTATCTAATAATATTTAAAGTAAAGGTTCTTTTATGATGGTTGCCCGACCTGGGTTCGAACCAGGGCTCTTCTCCTCCAAAGGGAGACGTGTTGCCAGTTACACCATCGGGCAATCAAAAAATGAACTTTCTAAGGGAGCGCAAAGATAAAAAATATTTCGTGCCACCAAACTCCTAATAAGGGCGTTATTATTTGTTATTTTCGCCAAAACTCGCAATTCTCCCATGTTAAAGGGCTCTGAGCAGCAATTTCCATCAAAATTTACCCGTTTAAATAACCTTTTAGGGCTTATTTTATTCTTTATAGCTGCCTGGGTATACTGGTCAACCATTGAGCCTACCGCTAGTTTTTGGGATTGTAGTGAATTCATTTCTATTGATCATAAGCTCGAAATAGGCCATCCACCTGGGGCTCCATTCCTTCAATTAGTGGCTCATTTGGTGTCATTACTCACCTTTGGCGATTTGCATAAAGTAGCGCCCTATATAAATAGGGTTTCTGCCACCTGTAGCGCACTTACTATTATGTTCCTGTTCTGGACCATTACCTGGTTTGCCCGCAAACTTGTAGTTAAACAAGGTACTTATACTGAGGGCAAAATGTACGCTATTTTGGGGGCAGGTATTATTGGTGCACTGGCCTATACTTTTACTGATTCTTTCTGGTTTTCAGCTGTTGAGGGTGAGGTTTATGCCATGTCTTCATGCTTTACGGCACTGGTATTTTGGTGCATAACCAAGTGGGAAAGAGCCGAACAGAATACCGAAAAGTGGATAATTTTCATCTTTTACCTGATTGGGCTATCTATAGGTGTTCATCTGCTTTGTTTACTGGCCATTCCTGCAGTAGTATTTGTCTATTACTTTAAACGTTATCCCAGTGGCATTTCTACAAAAATCACATCTTTTATTACCAGAAACCCAAAAGAACAGGGGCTTATTATTGCAAGCATTGTAGCTGTTGCTTTACTTGGCTTAATACAAGCGGTTGTTATACCCGATGTTTTACAATTAGCCTCCTCCTTTGAGCTTTTCTTCGTTAATAAAGTGGGACTGCACTTTGAGTCGGGTACTTTAATTTATGCAACATGTATTGTTGCAATCATTCTTATTGGACTGATACTTGCCAGACGTTTTAATAAACCCGGCTGGAGTATTACCATTTTATCCTTTACTATGCTTCTTATCGGATATTCTTCATTCCTGATACTGGTTATCCGTTCAAATGCACATACGCCTATGGATGAGAATCATCCTAGCGATGCCATTAACCTGCATGCCTATTTAGGACGTCAACAGTATGGCGATTGGCCTCTGCTTTACGGCCAATACTATACGGCACCGCTTGATACTGTTACTCCTTCTAAAGATGGCAACCCCGTGTACGCCAAAGACGAAGCAAGCGGCAAGTACATTATTACGAATGATATGAAGGGACAAGTATCTCATTACGATTCCCGCTTCTGCACTTTCTTCCCTCGCATGTATGATGCCAACGAAGGCCACCCGGATGGATACAAGAACTGGGGCGATACAACTATGGATAGAATATTATATACTGATAAAGGAACCAGGCGCTATATCGAGAAACCCACCTTCCTCGATAACCTGAAATATTTTGTCCGCTACCAGGTAAATTTTATGTTTTGGAAATATTTTATGTGGAATTTTTGCGGACGGCAGAACGATATACAGGGTTATGATAGCGATGATAAACTGCATGGTAATTGGATAACAGGGATTTCTTTTATAGATAACTTATTGGGTGTTCCACAACAAAATATCCCTACTGAATATGCCAGGAACAAAGCAAAAAATGCAATGTATGGTTTACCGTTATTGCTAGGATTTTTAGGGTTTATTTACCAGTTCCGCAAGGATAAAGCCAATGCACTGGTAGTGATGGTTTTCTTTTTCTTCACCGGCTTAGCCATTATTATCTACCTCAACCAGGCACCCTACCAACCAAGGGAAAGAGATTATTCATACGTTGGTGCATTCTATGCGTTTGCAATATGGATAGGCATGGGTGTGTTAGCGATAACTGACTTCGTTGCGAATAAAATTATGAATGGGAAGATTGCAACAGCAGCTATTCTTTCTACTGCCATTTGCTTAGTTGTGCCTGCTGTAATGGCTCATGCAGAATGGGATGATCATGACCGTTCTGGCCATTATTTATGCAGAGATGTGGCGGTAGATTTTTTAGAATCGTGCCCACCTAATGCAATTTTATTTTGTAATGGAGATAACGATACCTTCCCTTTATGGTATGCACAGGAAGTAGAAGGCATACGTACCGACGTGCGAGTTTGCAACATTAGCTTGCTTGCCGGCAGTTGGTATATCGACCAGATGAAGCGCCGCGCTTATAATTCCGCCCCACTGCCTTTTGCTATGAATCATAGCGAATATGTTGATGGTACGCGTGATTACTTATTAGTACTTAATCAGAGAGATAGTGCCATGGATATTCGTGATGCGGTAGATTTTTTCAGAAGTACAAACGAAAAGGACCAATTGAAAATAGGCAATGGCAAACTGCTTAATTATATACCCTCTAAAAATCTTACCCTAAAAGTAGATAAGCAACAAATAATACGCAACAATGTTGTACCCGCTTCAATGACGGATAAGATCGTGCCTGCTATTACCTGGACCATCCCCGGAAATTACATTGATAAAAACACGATGATAATGATGGATATATTGGCACATGACGATTGGAGCAGGCCAATTTGCTTTACCACGTTCTCGGGTGCTGAGGCCTGTATGGGGTTGGAAAGATACTTGCGGCTTGAAGGGCTTGTATACAGACTTGTACCGCTCAGAAACGCAACTGCCGATCTGGGAGCTGAAGCGCAAGTTGAAACTGCCGTAATGTATACTAACGTAACGCAAAAATTCCGTTGGGGGAATATGGGCGCAGGTATTTATTTAGATGAAAATGCACGGAGAATGGCCACGCAACTAAGGAACAATATTGGAACACTTGCCCAGGCATTGTTAAATGAAAACAAAAAGGATTCTGCTCTAAAGGTGCTTAACCTGTGTGTTGATTCTATTCCTGCTACAAGTTACCCATACGATTCACCCATGATACTTATTGCCTACTGTTACTATCAGGCTGGCGATGCAACTAAAGCCAATGCTATTGTAAAAACTATGTTTGATGAAGGCGAATCAAAACTCCGTTATTTTAATTCATTAGATGTAAATGCCCGTAATTATTACGGTTACGAAACTCAACAGGTTACTCAAACCCTGCAAAAGCTTTTACTCATTACCAAAAGCCTGGGCCAGCAGGAATTGTTTAACGACATGAATGCACGGATGGATATTCTACAGCAATCAGGTATCGTTCCTAAGTCCTAAACTCATATAAAAAGAAAAGCCCTACCGTAAGGCAGGGCTTTCTTTATTAAGCTTATCAGTAAATTACTTAGTCTTTGTCAAAACTTCATCAATCATGCCATAATCTTTGGCTTCTTGTGCAGTCATCCAATAGTCACGATCGCTATCAGCGTAAACTTTCTCGTAGGTTTGGCCCGAATGCTTAGCAATAATATCATAAAGCTCTTTCTTCAACTTCATGATCTCTCTTGCTGTAATCTCAATATCCGATGCCTGGCCTTCTGCCCCACCTAATGGTTGGTGAATCATAACACGTGCGTGAGGAAGAGCGGTTCTCTTCTTATCAGCACCCGCACACATTAACACAGCGCCCATACTTGCTGCAATACCGGTACAAATAGTAGCCACATCCGGCGATACATATTGCATAGTATCATAAATACCTAAACCGGCATAAACTGAGCCACCCGGGGTATTTAAGTAAATAGAGATGTCTTTCTTAGCATCAGCAGAATCTAAGAAAAGCAATTGAGCCTGAATAATGTTTGCAACTTCATCGTTGATGGGTGCACCCAGGAAAATGATCCTGTCCATCATAAGACGTGAGAACACGTCCATTTGTGCAACGTTCAATTGGCGCTCTTCAATAATAACCGGCGATACCCAATTTGTTGGAATTGAAGTAAAGTTGCGGTTAAAATATCCTGAGTACCTGTCGTAGTTAGCTCCGCTAATGCCTTGGTGCTTTACAGCAAACTTGCGGAATTCATCTTGTTTAAACATATCAATGGTTTTTAAATTGTTGTATTTAGTTCTTACCTAACGCCTTCCATAAGTTTTTCAAACTCTTCCCGTGGTACTTCTTTGTTTTCCACGGTATAAGTTTTCTTAAGGAGCTCAAGTAACTTCATGTCATACAGACGTTCGTAAATGCGATTTACTTCTTTTTCATCCTTTAATACTCTATGAGCCATGTCATGAACTTGCTCTTCAGGAGCATTTTGACCCATATAGCCTTTTACAAGGGCATGGGTGTAATCAACAACTTCCTGTTGGGTTACACTCATATTATTATCCTTGAAGATTTTGTCTTCGATCAATCTCCATTTGAGCGATTGAGAATAAACTTCAAATTCAATATTAAGCTGAGCATCATCCATTGGCTGAGCTTGCTTCATATTGATCCACTTCTTTAAGAAATCCTTAGGCATGTTAATGGTAGTGTTTTGCATTAAATACTCCACCATTTCGTTTTGCATCTTACGTTCCGCTTGCGGGCCAAAAACAGAAATAAGCTCTTGATTTACGCGTGCACGGAAATCTTCAACGTTATTCACTTTACCCGGGCCATATATTTTATCCCACCATTCCTGGTTTACTTCAGCCGGTATAATATGATGCACATGTTTTACACTAACCTGAAATTTAGATTTAAGATCAGCCGCTTTCTCTTTAGGTATATCAAGCATTGCTGCAACTTCTGCTGTGTCTTTGGTTACTTCATCCATGGTCAAAGTAAGCTTATCGCCTTCCTTAACGCCAATGAATTTGTCTTTGCTTTTACCTGCAGGGAACCTTTTAAGGTTAATAGCTGAAGATTTAAAAATGCCACCAGCTAATATTTCACCATTAGCATCTAACTCGTTAAAATCACCGATCAATATATCTCCATCGCCTGCTGATTCAGGGTGAGTAAGGTTTCCGAAACGTAAACGCATCTCATCTATATATTCATCAACAAACTTTTCATCTATATTAACTGTGTATAATGAAAATTTTTGTGTGTTTGATAATGGAACCTGAAAGTCAGGAACCAGGCCAACTTCAAATGCAAACTCAAATTCTTTTTCAAATTCAAGTTCAATATTGGTTGCCTTAGGCAATGGCTCGCCAACTACACGTAATTGATTATCCTTAATATACTTGCTTAACGAATCAGATAAAATATTGTTTACTTCATCAGCTAAAATAGATTTACCAAAACGCTTGGTAATAACCGATACAGGCACTAAGCCGGGACGGAAACCAGGAATAACAGCTTTCTTCTGATAATCTTTTATAGACTTATCTACAGCAGGTTTATAATCGGTAGGGGTAATTTTTACTTTGATGACCGCATTGGTGTCATCGATACTTTCTTTTACTATATCCATGATTCTTTATTTTGTTTTTCACATCGGTGCGGATGAAGGGACTCGAACCCATACACCCGAAGGCACCAGATCCTAAGTCTGGCACGTCTACCAATTCCGCCACATCCGCATGTGTGAAAAATGGGTGCAAAGATATACGAATTTCGGAATAGCTACGGCTTTATTTTAGCAAGCCTTTTTTTAATACTATACCGGCCGCCTTAGCTTTATAATATGCAAGGCATTGAACAGGCGAATAATAGGATAAGTAGGATCAAATTCGAACCACCTTTTTGCAAAGTTCGGACTGTTCGGGCTTTTGTGATGGTTATTCTGAAATAGTTCACCTAGTAATAAAAAATCTATCGGAGTACTGTTCTTTGATTTATCGCCATTTTCGAAATTGCTATAACCATATTTATGGCCACACCAGTTAACAATAGCGCCTTGAACAGGACCTATAAAGAATTCAACAGGTAATAATAAGAACCACCAGTAGCTAGGGGCAAATGCCACATAAAAAGCGATGTAACAAAGGCCAAAAAATATACGGGTATACCAACTGTCGGCAATCCTATCAAGCCAAGGCCATTCAGGGTAATTGCCACGGAAAGCTTCTTCAGGCTCCTTTTTGCGGTGGGCGTATTCTATAAAAATATCTTTGGTTTGCATGGTCATCGTCCAAACATCCTTAAAAAAATGCGGAGAATGCGGATCCTTTTCAGTATCGCTATACGTGTGATGCATGCGGTGCAAAATAGCATAGGCACGAGGGTTCAGGAATGAAGCCCCTTGGGTAATAAATGTAAGCAGGTAAAAAAATCGTTCCCAGCCTTTGCTCATGGTGAACATTTTATGCGATGCATAACGATGTTCGAAAAATGTTTGACAGAAAAGAGAAAGGAACCAGTGCGCAAAAAAGAAAATAAGTATTGGCATAAAATTAATTTAAAAGCTAATTACATAAACCACTTGTTACTATAGACGGCCAAATACTTAAATTACCTTAAGGGTTGATTGTTGGGGTAGGGTTCGGATTGTTCGATACCCTCTTATTTGCCGGGATGATATAAACCCTGCAAAAATCAAGATAATCCAATGCATTGCCATAAAAATTCTTTACATAGTTATGGTATAAATAGTAGTTCTCTTCGTAATACACTGATAGATAAGGAGCTTCATCTAAAGCTACCTGGTCAGCTTCGGCATACAGTTTATACCTGGCACTGTCATTTGTAGTAACAATGGCCTTGTTATATATAGAATCGAATTTAGGATTGATCCAACGGAAAGGGTTAGTGTATGCCATTTCAGTGGTATCCTTAGGAACGTTAGCTCCGTTCAATATATTCAAAAATGTTTGAGGATCAGCATAATCAGCTACCCACTCTTCTCTAAAGAACTGAACCTTACCACGCATCATTTCATCTTCGTGTTCTGGCAATGGTATAGCATTTACCTTAACATTAATGTCAAGGTTTTCCTTCAACATCTTTTGAATTACTTCAGCTATCTGCACATTACGTTGGCCACCATCGCTGCTGGTTTGTATGGTAATATCAGGGAACCCTTTTCCGTTAGGGTAGCCGGCCTTAGCCAATAACTGACGAGCCTTATCAGGATCGAAAGTATAACCCTTCAGGTCTTTGTACTTGTAACCAAGGAAAGCCTGAGGAGGCACAATACCATAGGTGCCTGGTATACCTTCACCTTGCAAAGTATAGTTCACAATCTTATCGCGATCGATAGCATAATTGAACGCTTGCCTTAAGTATTTGTTCTTAAACAGGTTATCCTTAGTTTGGAAACCGTAGAAATAGTTACTCATAGCCGGCTTTACATCCAGTGTATAGTCAACTTTGTTATTCTGATCAGTATTGTTTATTTGACCAAGAATTTGTGTAATAATTTCAATTGGTATTCCATACATCATTTCAAGGTTACCTTGTTGGAATTCCAATAATTCTGACTTCTTTTCGTGTACGAAGGTGAACTTAATAGCGTCTAAATAAGGCAATTGGTTACCATGAATATCAAAATCCCAGTAATTAGGGTTACGTCCCAATACAATAGCCTGATCTTCCTGTGCATCTTTTAACATAAAAGGACCTGTACCCACCATATGTATACGCATTTCAAGGCCATACTTATCGAATGCCTCTTTAGGAAACACACAGCAGCCTGGTTCAGTAAGCAGGTTTAAGAAACCACCGAAGTGGGTCTTCATCTTTATTTGAATGGTAGAATCATTTACCACCACCACACCTGCTACACCACCGGCAGGCAAAGGTTTTTTATCTAACGAAGCCTGGTAGTATTCATCGGCACCAAGTACGTGATTCTTAAAGGTAACTTCAAATTGTGAGTTTTGAGGGCCTGCAACACATAACTGATCGAAACACCATTTAAAATCTTTTGCAGTTACCTCCCTACCCTTTCCGTCAGGGAAACAAGGATCATCAGCATATTTTACTCCTTTCCTCAGGTGAAAGGTCCATATGTAGGTAGAATCGTTGTACTCCCAGGTTTTAGCAAGAGAAGGAATAACAGTTAAATCTTTAGGATTAAGTTTCACCAAGCCTTCATACACCTGGTTAATAATATTATCGCCCGGAACATCAAGAACATTTAAAGGGAAAAGGCTTTTAAACCCTGTAACAACGTTAAAACGGAACACGCCACCATAATACACACCACCTTTTGCAGTATGTGTTGCATCTTTAACATGATCAGGTTTACACCCTTCAAACCCTGCTATTAGCAAGCATACCAAAGCAACTGGTAACAGTTTTTTATTCATAGTACTATTGAAAAAACGTTTCAACCTATCCTTATTTTAAGTTTGGAGCTACAAGTATAAGCTTCAAAAGTAAAAAAAATATCGAAAAGAGAAGCATGTAATTTTTGTTATTCGCTTAAAAACACTTCGTTAAGCGCTTAAAAGTCCACTTCAAGCAGCATAGGGCAATGGTCGGAATGTTTAGCTTCGGGCAATATAACTGCCCTTTTCATTGCTTTTGCCAAGGGTTCACTTACTAGCTGATAATCAATCCTCCAACCCTTGTTGTTAGCTCTTGCATTGGCCCTGAAACTCCACCAGGTGTATTGGTGAGGCTCCTTATTAAATTCCCTTAACGAATCTACAAAGCCCGACTTCATAAAGCCATCTATCCATTCCCTTTCTTCGGGCAGAAAACCGGAAGAATTGGCATTACTTACCGGGTTATGAATATCAATTGGTTTATGGCAAATATTATAATCTCCCGCTATTATCAGTTTAGGCCTGGTTTTTTTCAGTTTATCAATGTATTTCTGAAAATTAGCCACCCATGCCATTTTAAACGCTTGGCGTTCATCACCAGATGTGCCTGAGGGCATATACACACTAATAACCGATGTATCGCCATAATCTGCGCGTATTACTCTACCTTCATCATCGTTAAAGCCACAACCGTATTCCACATGGTCGGGCTTGGTTTTCGAAAGTATGGCTACACCGCTATAGCCCTTCTTTTTTTGAGCCGAATACCAGTAGTTGTAATTATAACCAGCCTTTATAAAATCATCCAGATTAAGCTGTTCAGCTTCCGCCTTTATTTCCTGTAAGCAAATAATATCAGGGCCAACGGTTTTTACCCAGTCGAGCCAACCTTTCGACATAGCAGAACGGATGCCGTTTACGTTATAAGTAATTACTTTTTTCATTTGAAGAGCTTAGTCCAACAAAAATAGGAATTCTGCGTTATTTACGATATTCGTAGTTTTTGACGGTGAGAAACTTTCTCCTATTCGTAATAGGGTTTTCAGGAATAATTCCAATAGCTGGCTTTTCGCAGCAGGTGAATAACCAGCGAAAAAAAGCCATTGCCCCCTCGTTGAATGATACCATTACACTCGATACTTTAAGCATACTGCCTCAGTCATTTTCACTCCATACAAAAAAAGGCCAGCTTATAGATAGTACTTACTACACATTTGAACCGCTTGAGGGAAGACTGATATTAAATCGTGCTGAATTAAAAAAACAGAACATAACCGCCGATACACTTTATTGTACCTATAGGGTCTTCCCGTTTTTATTTACGCAAGCCCATCAACATAAAGACAACAACACGGTACACCCTTTAAAATATGGGCAGCAGCAAGGTTATGTTTACCAGGTCGATCAAAATAAAGGCACTGATCCGTTTGACTTAGGCACCCTAAATAAGAGCGGAAGCATTTCGCGTGGAATAACATTTGGCAATAGCCAAAGTCTGGCCGTTAACTCTGCACTTAACTTGCAGCTTGCAGGTAAACTGAGCAATAATGTAAATATACAAGTATCAGCTACCGATAATAGTTTACCCATTCAGCCGGAAGGGAATACCGCACAGCTGCAGGACTTTGATAAAGTGTTTATACGGCTCTACAACAAAAACACAAGCCTGATTGCAGGTGACTATGAATTGACAAGCCCATCAAGTTATTTTATGAAGTTTTATAAAAAAGCCGAAGGCGGTTTGTTCTCTACTAAATTTTTACTGGGTAATGAAAAGGATAGCAACAAAGCCGATTATATGAGAGTGACAGGTGGCGGAGCCATATCGAAAGGAGATTTTGCCCGCGACCAGATAACTGCAATTGATGGTAACCTTGGGCCATACCTTTTAACAGGCCCTAATAACGAAACCTACATTGTAATACTATCGGGTACTGAAAAAGTTTACCTCGACGGACAATTGATGCAGCGCGGCCAGAATAACGATTACACGATTGATTATAATGCTGCGCAAGTAACTTTTACTCCCAAACACCTTATTACACAATCAACACGTATTGTAGTAGAGTTTCAATACAGCGACCAGAATTATGTGCGCTCATTAATTTATGGTGGAGTAGATTATCATCACGATAATCTTAACCTGCGATTTAATGTGTATTCGGAGCAGGATGCAAAATCGCAGCCTTTGCAACAATCGCTTTCTCCGGAGCAACAACAATTTTTGGCCGGCTTAGGTAACAATATTCAAAATGCACTTGCACCGGGCATACAAGACACCGTATTCAACCACGTGCAGGTTCTTTACAGAAAGATGGATACTGTAAATGCTGCACTGAACATTAATGATACTATTTATGTTTATTCGACTGATTCAACAAAAGCGCATTACAACTTAAGTTTCTCAGAAGTAAACGCAGGGCAGGGAGATTATATACAAATTGCGTCAGCTGCAAACGGCCGTGTTTTCCAGTGGGTGGCGCCTGTTGGCGGAGTACATAAAGGGAATTACATACCCGAAATACTTTTAATAACCCCTAAGAAAAAACAAATGATGACACTGGGTGGAGATTATAAAATATCTGCCCACTCAAGCATTACAACAGAAGTTGCCGTTACGAATAACGACGTAAATACTTTTTCAACCATTGGTAAACAATCTGATGTTGGCTTTGCAGGTAAGGTTGGCTTTCACAACGTAACTTTTTTACAAGATACGGTAGACCGCAAGTCAATAGAGGCATGGAGGCTTACCACAGATTTGGGATACGAAGGTGTGCAAAAAGATTTTTCCCCTATCGAGCGCTACAGGCCCGTTGAATTTGCCCGCGACTGGAACCGCACCAGTGACAGTATTTTCGAGAATCAGCATATTATGAATGCCGGGTTAACCCTGAATAACAAAACTGATTTGTTCGGATATAATTTTCAGGCTTTTTTAGAAGGTATCAATTACAATGCAACACGGCAGGCAGCAATACTTAAAATAAAAAAGAAAAAACTTACTGTCGATTTTAATGGTTCGTTGTTAAACACCAAATCACTTGATAATACCAGTAACTACTATAAAGAGTTCGGTGTTGTATCGTATCAAATATCGCAATGGATAGTCGGTGCCGGTGAAGGAACCGAGAACGATATTTTCCGCAATAGGCATACGGATAGTATTGTTATAAACTCTACTTCACAATTTGAACAGGCATCTACTTTTAAATACTATCAATGGAATGCTTTCTTCAAGTCGGCCGATACAAGTAAAGTAAGTTATGGCGTTAACTACCAGGAACGAACTGACTTTGCACCTTTAAATAATCAAATGACAAAGTCACTCTATTCAAAGAATCTTTCTTTTGATCTTAATTTGTTGAAGAATCCCAACAGTCGTTTTAAAGCCAATGTTACTTACCATATTTTAACGGTGTTCGATAGTAGTATTGCACAGGGCCAACAGCCTGTTAATGCATTGGTTGGCCAAGCGCAGTACGATTTAAAATTATTGCACGGCTTTGTTACGAGTAGCACCTATTACCAGGCGGGTTCTGGTTTACAGCCTAAAGAAACTTATACCTATGTGCAGGTGGCACAGGGCCAGGGCGTATATATGTGGACGGACTACAACCACGATGGCATTTCTGAATTGAATGAATTCACGGTTGCTCCCTTCCCTGATGAAGCAGATTATATTCGAGTATATACACCCACCAACCAGTTTATAAAAACATATACAAGTGGGGTGACTGAAACATTTAGTGTTAGGCCTTCGGCTATTTGGGGTTCAAAGAAAGATATACGCTCCTTTATTTCCCTTTTCTCCGAACAGTTGGCATTCCATACCGACCGCAAAACTACTTCCACCAATTTCACACAAGCGTTCGATCCATTACAACAAAGCACAAGTGATAGTAGCTTGGTTGGGCTTAATACTTCTCTTCGCAATACAATTTTCTTTAACCAGCTTAACCCAAAGTATGGTGCCGATTATAGTTTCAACAACATCATTAGCAAAACTGTTTTGCAGGAAACCGGTGAACAGTCAAGGCAAAACCAATATAGCGACCTGCATGCACGTTGCAACTTAACCACAAAATGGATGCTGGAAGCCGACCAAAAATTTGGGTATGATATTAGCGGGTCGGGTTATTTTTCGAATGATAATTTTAACATTACTTATTACCAAACGCAACCTAAATTAAATTTCCAACCGAATACCAGCTTCAGGGTATCTAGTTTATTTACGTATGCCGATAAAGTAAATGCACCTACATTAGGCGGTGGTAGTTCGGTACAACAAACCTATGGTACCGAATTAAAATATAATGTGCTGAATAAAGGCAGTCTACTGGCAAACTTTAACTACATACATATTGCGTTCGATGGAGAATCGAGCAGCCCCTTGGGGTTTGAAATGCTACAAGGGCTAAACGCAGGCAATAACTATACATGGGGGGTTACTTACCAGTGCAATATCTCTCAAAATATACAGTTAAATGTATCGTATACGGGGCGCTCAAGCGAGGGGTCGAATATTGTTAACACAGGCAGCGCTCAGGTACGGGCATTTTTCTAATAAAACTATATTGGTATAAAAATCGTAGATTTGACATAAGATAAGCAATAGAGCATGTTAGCGAAAGATTTAATAAGCACAGATATACCGCCACTTAAGGTAACCGACACAGCGCAAAAAGCGCTCGACTGGATGGACGAATTCAAGGTATCGCACCTTCCGGTCATAGATAAAACGCACTATGTTGGGGTAGTATCTGATGCCGAAATACTCGACCACATTACAGCCAACGAACCTATAAGTAAACTGAAACGTTTGTTGACCAAGCCATTTGTATATGAGCATATGCACGCATACGATGTACTGAAAATGTATGCATTGCTTAAAGTATCGGTTATACCCATAATTGATAATAAAGAACATTTTGTAGGAGCGGTTACCTCGCAAAAAATGCTCGAGTATTTTTCGCAATTAACCGCCGCACAAGAACCCGGTAGTTTAATAGTACTTGAGTTGAACCAGCACGATTATTCATTATCGCAAATAGCACAAATAGCCGAAAGTAACGGTGCCAAAATATTAAGTCTGTTTTTAACTCCGCTCAACAATTCTACGGAGCTTGAGGTGACCATTAAACTCAGTGTACAGGATGTTTCTGCCGTATTGCAAACCTTCGAGCGTTTCAGTTATAAGGTAAAAGCTTCTTTCTCGCAAAGTGTACAAAACGCTTCTATAAAAGACCGTTACGATGCGTTGATGCATTACCTCAACATTTAAAAACGGTAATGAAATTTTACCTCTATAGTTTTTTCATTGCTCTGTTATTTTTTGTCCATTTCATTCCTGCACATAGTCAGTCAGTCGATACACTTTCACATAAAAAATTTGCTGTTTACGATATTTACATCGATGGCAATTTTAAAACCAAACGTTCTATTTTATTGCGAGAACTTACCTTTAACAAAGGCGATACCATCGCCGTTCGCGATTGGGCCGACCTGGCAGTACGATCTAAAGACAACCTTCGAAATACCGGCCTCTTTAATTTTGTTCAGGTAGATACCGTAAACATGTCGACGGGAGAAACAGCCGTATCGATAGCTGTGGAAGAGAAATGGTATATATGGCCTAACCCCATCTTCCAGGTTGAAGAGCGGAATTTTAATGTGTGGTGGACCCAGGATCATCGTAGCCTTAACAAAATCGACTATGGCCTTCAGGCAATAGATAATAATACGCTTGGCTTACGTCAGGTGTTGAAAGTTGGTTTTCAGTTAGGCTATACTCAGCAGTTCTCACTCAGTTATGCTATACCTTATATTAACAAACGCCAGAAAGGCGGGCTGCAGGTTTATTTAACTTCATCGCAGAATAAAGAGATAGGCTATACTTCAGTTAATGGCATACTTACTTTTTTAAGCACACCCGAGGCTACATTACAGCAGGAATATACAGCGCGTTTGGATTATACTTATCGTCAAGGTCTTTACGATATTCATTATTTTGAAGCTAATTTCCACTCATGTACCATCAACGATACACTAACCAAACTCACTACCGATTATTTGCCCGGTAACGCAACAAGCGCCAATTTTTTTGGGCTAAAGTATTTCTTCAGGCGCGATCTGCGCGACTACGCCCCTTACCCACTTGCAGGTTATTATATCGATTTTAGTTTGAACGATTATGGACTTGGTTTCTTAAACTCTCACCCATTTAACATTGCTTATGTTCAAACATCCTTGCACAAATACTGGACACTCTCGAAGTATTTCTTTTATGCAGCCATGGTTGAAGGTAAGATATCGAACAATGCAGAACAACCATATTACTTACAGCGTGGCCTTGGCTATTCTAACGATATGGTGCGCGGTTATGAAGACTATGTTATAGATGGTAACGATTACGCATTGGTAAAAAACGAAATCAAATTCAGGTTTTTAAATGTACCCGTGCAAAAGTTGCCACTGATTGGTATGCGCCAGTTCAACAAAGCCTACTATGCATTGTACTTAACGCTCTATTCCGACTGGGGATATTTAACTTCACCTGCCCCCTACGTTGTAAATAACTTTCTTGCCAATCGGCAGTTATGGGGCAATGGTGTAGGCATCGATCTGGTTGCTTATTACGATCTCATCTGGAGGTTTGAATATTCATTCAACGGCCTTGGCCAAGGTGGGTTCTTTCTACACTTTCAAGCAGGAATGTAAATATCTCCGACCGCAAAGACACCAAGACGCAACACTCTTGTCCCACGCTGGAGGGGGCAGGGGGAGGATTCTACAACAAAGATATTATGAACACGAAAGCATGTTCGTTAATTTACCCCAAACCTGTGTCATGTTGAGCTGTCGAAACATGTTCCGTATATAACTGAAGGTCTTCGACAAGCTCAGACTGACATATAAAGCCCATTTAGGGGTTGGGGTGTATTCGTTTATTAATTATGTATTTTCGCTAAGGGAATCCATTTCGCAATATGTTTAAGAAACTATTTTTTCTTATTTCTGTTTTTTCTTTCAGTTATTCTTTTGCACAGAAAGATTTGACTCACTATGTAAATCCCTTTATAGGTACAGGCGGCCATGCACACACTTTCCCGGGCGCTTGTTACCCATTTGGTATGATGCAGTTAAGCCCTGATACACGTATTACTGGCTGGGATGGCTGCTCAGGTTATTATTATACTGATACTACTATTTATGGCTTTACACATACTCACCTTAGTGGCACCGGCTGCCTTGATTATGGTGATATTTTATTAATGCCCGTACCACAGATACCAATGAATCAGGGAGGCAATATGTTATCAATGGCAGATTATTATTCATCGTATTCAAAATCTACCGAAAAGGCTTCTCCCGGATATTACAGCGTTGTATTAAAGAATGGAAATATTAAAGCAGAATTAACTGTTGGCAAATATGCAGGGATACACAGATATGTATTTAGCAAGAAAGGCGGTTCAGTAATTCTTGATCTCGAACATAGAAATCAAATTATAGATGCTTCCATCAATTGGGTGAGCGATACAGAACTAACAGGTTATAGAGAAACTAAGGGCTGGGCTAAAGACCGAAAATTATATTTCGATATTCGGTTCTCAAAACATATTGCTTCTTCTATGATGTTTAATGGGCATCTATACATGGTAGGCGAAAAAAGTCTTTCCTCTAAAGAAGGAGTAAAAGCGGGTTACGATTTTAACACAGATACTTTACTTGTAAAGATTGGTATTTCAGCAATAAGCATTGAAAATGCCAAAGAGAATTTAGAACACGATATATCGGGCTGGGATTTTGACGGGACATTAAAGAACACCCAAAAGGCGTGGAACAATTACCTGAATAAAATAGAAGTTACCACAAAGAACGATAGCTTGCTCACTACTTTTTACACGGCCCTATATCACACTGCAATTCACCCCAGTTTGTTTACCGATATAAACGGACAATACCTGGGGCGAGATATGAAAACACATGCAGCCAAAGATTTTTCTATGTACACCATATTTTCTATTTGGGATACATACAGAGCGTTGCATCCGTTGTATACTATTATTGATTCGAGCATGGACCGACAATTCATACAAACCTTTTTAAAACAATATGAACAAGGCGGAGCTTTACCTGTGTGGGAGCTTGCCGCTAATGAAACCAATTGCATGATTGCTTATCATTCTGTTTCGATAATTGCAGATGCCTATCAAAAAGGCATTCGTGGCTTTGATGCCAGGGAAGCGCTCGATGCAATGGAGTATAGTTCCAATAGTTATTCAAGAGCAAAAGGTTTGTTGCGTGAGTATGGTTACATACCCGCAGATAAATGCAGCGAATCAGTTTCACAAACATTAGAATGTGCGTATGATGATTGGTGCATTGCTCAAATGGGAAAAATGTTGGGCCTGACGGAACTTTACAAAACACATATGGAAGTTGCCCAGAGTTACAAGAACGTATTCAACCCCAATAACGATTTTATGCAAGGGCGCGATAATGGTAGGTTCTGCGTGCCGTTTGACCCTACAGCTGTTACCTTTAATTATACCGAGGCCAATGCATGGCAGTATAATTTTTATGTACCACAAGATGTAAGCGGACTTATTGCTTTATATGGCAGTAAAGAAAAACTGGCCGAGAAATTAGATACATTATTTACAACATCTACCCAAATGCAGGGGCGCACACAGCCCGATATTACAGGCATGTTGGGCCAATATGCACAAGGCAACGAGCCAAGCCACCATATTGCATACCTATATAACTACCTTGGCCAACCCTGGAAAACGGCAAAGTATATTCATAAACTTGAAAAATTCTACACCAACCAGCCCGATGGCATTTGTGGTAATGATGACTGCGGAGAATTATCGGCCTGGTATGTAATGAGCGCAATTGGTATGTACCAGGTTTGCCCCGGTGATGGGCAGTTTGAGTTAACCGCTCCCATATTTGATACCGTAAAAATACATTTAGAGAGTGGAAAGACATTTATCATAAGCTCTGCAAAGGGTATGGCAGGTGATGATGATATAGAATCAGTAAGCTTAAATGGCAAGGATTATAAGAACTCTTTTCTGAAATATACCGATTTGATGAACGGAGGAAAACTCAATTACACGTTCACAAATACAAACCAATTATCTGATTGGGGAACGGGTAATAATGTACCTGTAGATTCAATTTCGAGCAATGAAAGTATTGTTCCTACTCCTTATTTAGAATATGACAATTCTTTGTTTACTGATTCGGTAAAGGTTACAATTACTGGGTATTCCAATAAAGATAGTTTGTATTTATATACATGTCTTCTGGATTCATCGGGACTATTTGAGTCGAAGGACGGTGGTGGTAACAAAACTTTTTATATTAACGAAACTAATAGTTTTAGTTGTTTTGCCGAAAGAGAAAAGAAGAGTAGTCTACATGCCTTTACTAATGGTGGGCCTTTTGAGTGCAATCTTGATGTCCATTTCACCAAAATCCCAAAAGGAAGAAAAATAAAGATCACCTCCACACCTAACCCACAATATACTGCCGGTGGGCCAAATGCTTTGTTAGATTTTCAGCATGGCAATACCGATTTTAAATTAGGCAAATGGCAGGGTTACCAGTACCAGGATTTTGAAGCAGTGGTTGATTTAGGCAAAACAGAAGAAGTACATAACCTAAGCGCCGAATTTTTGCAAGATGAGCTGAGCTATATTTTTATGCCTACCTATGTTGACTTCTCCGTTTCGACAGACAGCATACATTTTACTCACGTAGCACATATAACCAATACAGTGCCTGATACGCTTACCTGGTCAGTCATTAAAACCATGGGTAAAAATATTCCTGCCCAGAAAGTGCGTTATATAAAAGTATTTGCCAAAAACTACGGCAAGCTGCCACCGTGGCATCCCGGTTATGGCGATGGGGCTTTTATCTTTATTGATGAGATAGAGATAAAGTAGAGGTTGAGATTGAGATTACATGTTTCTAAAAATTGAAATTTCTTTTTTGGCAGAGATCCCTCACTCCACTTTGTTCCGTTCGGGATGACAAGGGCTTACATTTATTATGGAGGGGAAGGGCGTGGGCTTCGCCCGCACCCTTCCCCTCCTCCAAGACTCACAAGTTTTTGTCATTCCGAACCGCAAGTTGGCGGTGAGGAATCTCTGCACTCAAATAGCTTCTCGGAGCATTTCGAGTGGTTGAAAAGTGTTAAAGTATTTCTTTTAATTTTTGAAAGACTACCGCTATTTTTGTATGCATGGCCTCATCCTGTATCCTTCTTCTATAGGAGAAGGAGGTGTACGTGTTCCCTCTCCTCGCAGGAGGGGGTTAGGGTGAAGTCCCTGCGTTCTTTTGAAATATAAAATCTAAACAGGGGGTTTACAAACCAATTTATTTTTTGGATCATTGTTTTTTGAAAACCAATAACTTAGGCCCTTACAAGGTGTTAAAAGTGTAAACCCAACTTAAATGAAAAATGCGACACAAATTATTGATCAGTGTGCAAAAGTGTCGCATTTCTTTTCATGGTAAAATCCTTCCCCTACGCCCTCCAACAGGAGATAAAAACGCTACAGTTCTTAGTGCCTATTCAATTAGGGTGACAAAAAATTGCTACTTAGCGCCTTTGCGGTAAAAAGGCAGGCATTTTTGTTGCATATTTGCAGTCCAAAACGCCTCCGATGTCAAACGAAAAGCAAGAAAGCATACTCATACTCGATTTCGGTTCACAATATACCCAACTGATAGCCCGCAGGGTACGCGAGCTTAACGTTTATTGCGAAATACACCCTTACAATCACGCTGAGAAAGCATTGAAAGAATTAGCTGGTATTAAAGGTGTTATACTTTCGGGGAGCCCTTTTTCGGTACATGATAAAGATGCCCCTTTGGTTAAGTTGGATGAGATACGTGGTAAAATGCCTTTACTGGGCGTTTGTTATGGCGCACAGCTTATGGCGTTGGAATGGGGTGGTAAAGTAGGCAAAAGCAGTACCCGCGAATATGGCCGCGCGCACCTGAAAATGGTGGATGCAAAAAACGAACTGGTTGCGGGAATGAGCTCAGAGACCCAGGTTTGGATGTCGCACGCTGATACCATTTTAGAATTGCCTGAAAAAGCAAAACTGGTTGCCAGCACTGAAGATGTGGCTGCAGCAGCTTTCTCTTTTAACGGCGAAAAAGTTTGGGGCATACAGTTTCACCCTGAAGTTTATCACACTACCGAAGGAGCTAAATTGCTGAAGAACTTTGTAGTAGGCATTTGTGGCTGTTCACAAAACTGGACCGCCGCATCGTTTATAGATACTACCGTTAACGACTTAAAAGAAAAAATAGGAAACGATAAAGTTGTACTTGGCCTTTCGGGTGGGGTTGACTCATCAGTAGCTGCAGTACTGTTGAACAAAGCAATTGGCAAAAACCTCTACTGCATATTTGTTGATAATGGCCTGTTACGTAAAGACGAATTTGAAAGCGTATTGGAATCTTATAAGCATATGGGCCTTAATGTAAAGGGTGTTGATGCAAAGCAGCATTTTTACAGAGAGCTTGCAGGTATTGAAGATCCAGAAAAGAAACGTAAAGCTATTGGCCGTGTATTTATTGAAGTATTCGATGCAGAATCTCACCAGATAGAGGATGTAAAATGGTTGGCACAAGGCACTATTTACCCTGATGTTATTGAATCGGTTAGTGTTAAGGGGCCCTCTATGACCATTAAATCGCACCACAACGTAGGCGGTTTACCTGACCATATGAAGCTGAAGATTGTTGAGCCGCTGCGCTCATTATTTAAAGACGAAGTACGCCGCGTGGGTAAAGCATTGAATATTGATGATGCGCTATTGGGCCGTCATCCTTTCCCGGGACCGGGCCTTGCTATTCGCATACTGGGTGATATTACTGCAGATAAAGTAAAACTGTTACAAGAAGCAGATGCTGTATTTATAAATAATTTGAAAGCAGCAGGACTCTACGATAAAGTATGGCAAGCGGGAGCAATATTATTACCGGTAAGGTCGGTAGGTGTTATGGGTGATGAACGGACATACGAAAATGTAGTGGCGTTACGCGCTGTAACATCAACTGATGGAATGACAGCAGACTGGTGCCATTTACCTTACGAAGTACTGGGTAAAATATCGAATGATATTATAAATAAAGTTAAAGGTATTAACAGGGTGGTGTACGACATCAGCTCAAAACCGCCTGCAACCATTGAATGGGAATAGCCCTGAATGTTGAATATCGAACATCGAATACTGAATAACGAAATTCAAACATTGCGAACTTTGCGTCTCTGCGAGAAAAATAATTAATGAAAAGAAGTTACTACATATTAATCCTACTTGTCTTGTTCGCAGGGAATTTATTCTCACAGAAGAACAGCGACAAAACAATTACCAAGGATGGTAAGAAATTCTACTTGCACATTGTTACTAAAGGTGAAACCATTTATGGTATCTCGAAGGATTATAGCATACCACCGCGCGATATAGTAATGGAAAACCCGAAGGCTATGGAAGGTATATCTCCGGGCGATACTTTGCGCGTACCGCAACAGGTAGCGGAGAGCAAGCCTATGGCCGACACGGCAAGAGACAGAGCATCGGGTAAATATATTTACCATAAAGTAGTTCCAAAAGAAACTTTATACTCGCTAGCCAAGCAATATAAAGTAAGCATCAGCTCGCTTGATAGTCTTAACCCGGATATAAAAACAAAGGGATTACAAGTAGGTCAAAATCTTAGAATACCTAATACACAATCTGCAACAAATACAGCAATAGCGCAGCCTAAACCAGCTCCTGTTACTCCTACTCCACCAGCTCCTAAAAAAGATTCCGTAAAGACTTCACAAGCATACCAAAACCTGGTAAGCCATCAGCATATCGACACAGTTAAAAAAGTTATAAATAAACCGATCACAACTCCTCCTCCATTTCAACCTAATGTGCCCACAGCGCCCATTGCAGGAGTTGATAAAAGTAAGTTGTTGAATCGCTACAATGTGGCACTCATTATGCCATTTACATCTGAGAATGCGGATACACTGCATATCAATCGCTTACTGGATGGAACAGAGCAATTGCCATTGTACACACAAATATCTACCGAGTTTTACCAGGGAACTATGGTAGCGCTTGATTCATTAGCTAAGCAAGGCATTCGAGTTAATCTGCATTTATATAATATCTCTTCGTCATCTGATACTTCTGCTTTCAGGCTTGATTCAATTTTAAAGGCGCCTGGTTTTGCCAATACTAATCTTATTATAGGACCACCATCAACAGGACAGTTCAGGCAAGTGGCACGCTATGCGGCCCAACACAACATACCAATTGTTTCGCCTATTGTAGCCGATAACAGTGTATTGCAGAACAATCCTTATACCAGCAAGGTTACTCCTACATCAATGACAGAAGTAGAAAAAATGGCTGACTACGCCGCCAGCCATTATGCAAAATGCAATGTATTACTGCTGCACCATCGCGATGCTATTGATGAAACGTATTACGAGAACTTCAAGAAGCGCTACAACGCAGATATGGCATTGTATTCTGAGAAAGACACCATTACTGCAGTTGATTATTCTGACAACCTGGAGATACTAGGAAGAAAGATGAATGAAGACAAGAATAACATTATTGTTGCGCCTTATCAGCAGGCTTCATTTGTTGCTAAGCTGGTTAACAAACTTGCTAATTCAAAATATGCCGACCATGATTCGATAGTATTATTTGGCATGCATAGCTGGTTGAACAACGACAACCTGGATATGGATAACCTGGATACACTCGATTTCCATTTCCCTTCAAATGATTACGTAAACTATTCTGATTCCTGCGCTAAAGGATTCATACGAACCTACCGCTATGATTACTATACCGAGCCAAGCACTTTTGCTATGCAGGGCTTTGATATAGCGTATTATTATGTTCGTTTATTAGGCAAGTATGGTACCGCATTGCAAGATCACTTAGGAGATTGTAAATACAATGGCATTCATACCTCGTTCGATTTGCACAGGTCGGGCGACACATCGGGGTACGATAATAAAGCTATTTACATTCTCGAATACAGGAACTATGCAATACTGAAAGGTACTCAGTAAGCTTACTGAGCGTTCAGTATCTTAAAGAGTTCATTCAGCTTAGGAGTAAGTATTATATCCGTTCTACGGTTCTTCTTCCTTGCCTCCGTTCCACTTCCTGAATCAACCGGATCGAACTCGCTAACACCGGAAGCAGTAATACGGTGCGGATCAACGTTCTTATCCTGCAAGAGTATCTTAACTACAGAGGTAGCACGCATTACACTCAAATCCCAGTTGTCTTTTATTTCACCCGAACCATGCATCGCCTGATCATCGGTATGGCCTTCAACATTAATATTAATATCAGGGTTAGCCTCCAGTGCCTGGGCCAATTTTTGCAATGCCTTTACACCATCTGTTTGCACTTCCGTTTTTCCGCTTGCAAACAATAGTTTTTCGTCCATTGATACATACACTTTGCCGTTCTTTTCATACACTGATATACCATTGTTAGCATAGCCAATAAGGGCATCCTGTATTCTCTTTTTCAATGAATCAACTGCGGCGTCCTTACTCTTTAATATGTTTTGCAGCTCATTTACTTTGGCCTCGCGCTGTTGCAGTTGGGTATTTAATGAATCAAGATGAAGTTTTTCGGTATTTAATTGTGCTTGCAAAGCATTTAACTGGTCTTGCTTCTGCAATAATTGTGTTTCGGTAACCTGCAATTGGCCCGATAACTTCTGAGCGTTATCCTGGCTGCCTTGAAGCATTTGGTTATACTTATCAAGTAATTGTTCATTTACCTGGTTAAGCTTATCATATTTAGAAGTAAGATCGCGGTAGCTGGTGCCAACAATATTGGTGTCTTGTGTTAAACCGGTAACGCTCTTTTGTAACTGATCTAACTTAGATTGAAGTTCGGTCTTTTTGGTTTCGCAGTCCTGGTCAGCAGCTTTTGCAGCCGCAGCAGCAGCTTCTGCAGTCTTTCGCTTGTTTTGTTCATCAATCAATTTATTTTGAGGAACACAAGAAGAGAGGTAGAGAGAAGTTCCCAGTACCATTGCAAAAACTGTTCTTTTTTTCATGACCGGCTGGAATTATAGAGTATTTTATTCAAAAAAGCCCCGCATACTTGCAGGGCTTTATAAGCTATCTAACGATATGCTGTAACAATTTGTACAAAACAGGCTAAAAGCCTGAATATTACATCTTCTTAGTGGTATCCTTTGGCATAGCCGCAGAATCCTTCGCATGTTGCATTTTAGCTGCATTCATTAAAGAATCAGAATGATTCTTTGCAACGATAGAATCTTGCTTTGCCTTGTCAGCATCAGCGTTCTTATCACCGCCTTTGCAGGCTACTAAAGCAAGGCCAGAAACGAAGGCAACAAATAGTAACTTTTTCATAACAGTTGGTTTTGGTTTTGTTTGCGCAAAAATAACATGGCAAACCACCCAAATTAACACCGAATCAGAATTTTATTAACAATAGTTATGAACGTTTTGCCTTGACAGCAGGCTTTCTTGATTTTGTTAAATGCAATAAAGCTTCGTCTTCTTTTTGGCTCATCAGTTTCTTATCGGCCGGTTTTTTATCACCGTAACCACATAAGTGCAATACACCGTGTATCATAATACGGGCAAGCTCATGCGGGAAAGACTGTTTGTATTTTTTTGCATTCTCTTTAACTCTATCTATACTTATAAATATCTCCCCCGAGATGGCTTTACCTTCAACATAATCGAAGGTTATAATGTCGGTATAGGTCTTGTGGTTGAGGAACTCTTTGTTTATATTCAGCAAATGCTCATCGGTACAGAAAAAATAGAATATCTGTCCACAGGTTTTACCCTCCTTGCGGATAATTTTCTTGATCCAATCTTTTACTTTCTTTTCCTCTCCAACCGCGAAGTCAAGATCTTCTTCGCTTTGAAATATGATAACAGGAGATGGCACAAATGATTAATTAGCTACAATATCAAAGCTTAATGATACACAACGGCCTTTTTCAGAGAACTTAACATCATCTGCGAGACGATGCATTAAAAACACACCTCTTCCGGTAGGCTTTTCAATATTCTTTGGGTCAGTTGGGTCAGGCAGGTGTTTAAAGTCAAAACCTTCACCTTCATCACGCACCGTAAATGAAATGGCCTTATTATTGGAAGAAAATGTTACATATATCTTTTTATCGGTTTGAGCCTTATTACCGTGATAAATAGCATTATTTACTGCTTCCGTTACAGCTACCAATATATTGCCGTAGTGGTCTTCGTTTACCTTGTAATTGGCACAAATGGCATCAATAAGTTTTTCAACTATATGTATGCTTTCTGATGCCGAATCAAGTTCCAATTGCTGATTTTGCATTTTGGGAGATTTTGATTTTTTAGCAGATGTTTTTTTAGGTGCCGCCTTTTTTGTGGTCTTTTTCTTCATTCTTGAAACGAGTTAAAATAATCGCTTACTTTTCCTTTGTAAAATGAATTAAGGTCCGGAGGCACTGTTTTGAGCAATTCATCTTGCTGATTTTTTAGACTATTATACTGAAAAAACGGACTAGGGTTACCAAAATATTGCTTCTTTGCTACATGTGACTGAAAATCAGGCTCTTGTTCCTTTGTTTTTTCTGCCTTCTCATAGTCTAAAAGATGCTTAACCAGCATTTGCTGACGTTGTAAAGTGGCTTCGGTTATCTGTTTGTTTACTATATCTTCTTCAATCTTATTCATTTCATCTGCCATGTTACCCAGTTCACCGGCACCTTTATTTTGTGATGCTTGGTCTTGGGTTTGCTGCATCATTTGACGTATATATTGTTGTTGAGCAGCCATTTTCGCAAGTTGTTCACTCATTTGCTCATTACCTCCCTGACCCGGTTTATTGCCTTGCTTAGGCCCTTGCTGCTTTCCAAGGGCATTTTTCATTTGGTCGAGCTGCTTAGACAACTGTTCCTGCATTTGTCTCATTTGTGCCATAGATGGTTTGTTAGATGGCTTTTGTCCTTTCCCTCCCGGCTTATTACAGCTTCCACTGCCTGGTGAACCATTTTTAGCAGCAGCTTTCATATTCTGCAGTGAACTGTTAAGCATTAGGGCAAGATTATTAACCGATGTCATAGCATATTGCTGACGGCTGGCAGCTGAAGGAGCCTGTCTTTGCTCCAGTTCAGTTACGGCATCTTTCATATTGTAATTGATCTTATCCATTTCCTGAGTTACTAATCTTGATATTTCGGGCGACCTTTTGCTCAGTTTATAAAGACTATCCGCAATACTATTAGCGTTGTCCTGCAACTCTTTTTGCTTCTTAGCAACATCGGCATATTGCATAGTCCCACCTGATGAATTCAACTTTGTCATTAAGTCTTCTTGTGCAAAAGAAAGATCGAGCAAGCTGTTCAATACATTACGTAAGGTGTTTTCATCCGCCTCCTCTTCTTGCGCTTGTTCCTTTGCCTGGAACTTACTTAAGCTCTCTGATTGTTCTTTCATTTTTGCGGCAGCATCTTTTTGCGATTGCGATGCTTTACTGCTTTTATTTTGCGCCAACTGCTGGCTACTATTCTTCATTTGTTCCTGAATCTTCTTCGTCTGTTCATCAGGGTTCTTAAAACCTGTAGGTTCTTCAAGCTTATCGTTTTTCTTTTGCAGGTCCTCCATATTCTTAGCCACGTTCTCGTATTCTTTATTCAAGGCATCTTGCTTTTTCTGCAATTCCTGAGCATTCGCATTCTTGGCCTGTGATTCCTCACTCAGCTTATTCTCCTGCTGTGCAAGCGAATCTATGTGTTGTATGTTTTGCGTAAGTTGTTGCTGAAACTCCATCTGCTTAAACATCTCCAATGTTCTTTCCAATTCTTTCTTCAAGTCTTGGTTATTCATCGCCATTTTATCAAGCTCTTGCTGAACTTGGTTCTTATTCATCTGGTCCATCATTTTCTGCAGGTCTGCAATTTTTTTCTTTAAG